>VGCZ01000018.1 GCA_016869975.1 Alphaproteobacteria bacterium | reverse complement strand
ACATGGGTTTCCCGCAGTTTTGCCCCGCTTGGATGGACAACCCTGGGCGTCGCGTCAAGCCAGTGCGATGTCCGGTTTGGGTCGCGCGCCGGCCTCTTCTGAGCGATAATAGCGATCCCGCATCGTTGGCCGACATTCCATGAAGATCCTGCCGATCGCGCTTCTCGCCCCGCTGTTGTTCGCCGCGCCGGCCTTCGCCCAGGCGCCTGTCGCGCTGGTCGAGGAGGTCGGCGGCAAGCCGGCCGGCGTCGAGTTCATGGACTATGTCGCCGCCGGCAAGGTGATCAAGCTCGGGCCTCGCGACTCGATCGTCCTGGGCTATCTCAGGTCGTGCTGGCGCGAGACGATCCGCGGCGGCACGGTGACGGTCGGGCCGGCACAGAGCGAGGTGCAGGGCGGCGCTGTCGAGCGTGTCAGGGTCGAGTGCGACGGCGGCCGGATGGAACTGGCCGCGGCACAGTCCAAGCAAAGCGCCGCCGCGGTCGTCCGCAAGGTCACGAATCCCCGGGCCGTGCCCAAGCCGCAGTTCACCATCTACGGCCGTACGCCCGTCGTCGAGCTGAAGGGCGGCGGCAAGCTCGCCATCGAGCGCGTCGACGTCGCCAATGGCGAGCGCATGGAATTCACCATCTCACGGGTCGAGCTCGTGCGCGGTACGTTCTACGACCTGCTGCGGGCGGGCACGAGCCTCAAGGCGGGTGGCATCTATCGTGCCACGGTGGGCGATCAGCAGATCGTCTTCGAGGTCGACAAGACCGCCAAAGAGGGCGCTGAGCCGATCAACAGTCGCCTGCTGCGCTTCCAGCCAACGAGCTGACCGTCTGTGACGCAGGTCAGGCGCTACGCGCTGGTGGCGCTTGGTCTTGCTTTGCTTGCGGGCGTCGCCGTCGCCACGCCGCCCTTCGACAGCTTGCGAGGTTGGTCTCTCGATCTGCTGACCGGTCTGCGCTGGACCGCCTTTGGCAACCCGCACCCACCGGAATCGTCACCCGCCGTCGTCATCGCGCTCGACGAGGAGACCTATCGCACGCCGCCCTTCGAGGGCACGCCCAACGTGACCTGGACCCGAGAGATCGGTCGGGTGCTGACGGCCACCGTTGAAGGCGGCGCGGCCGTGGTCGGTTTCGACATCGTCTTCCCGGTCTCGATCGAGCAATCGCAGATACTGCTGGGCGATGAGACCTTGGGCGCCCGGGTGCGCGGCTTCGATCGCGACTATCTGCGCGCGCTGGCGCTGGCGGCGCGCGAGGGCAAGGTCGTGCTCGGGCAGGTCCAGCATTCCGACAAGCCGATCCGGCCATCGCCCGGCCAGCGCGTTGCCGTCGGCCAGCAGCGTAACATCCGCGCGCTGAACGCCTACAGCGATCCCGACGACGTTCTGCGCCGCATGCCGCTGTCCTTTGCCATCGATGGCACGCGTGTGCCCTCGATGTCGGTCGAGCTGGCCAGCCGCAAGCTCGGCCAACCGCCGGAGTGGGGCCCGGACGGTGCGCTGACATTGGCGGGCTACCGTGTCCCGGGCGCTGTCGCCAATACGCTCACGGTCAATTTCGCCGGCGGCGCCGACAATATCCCGACCTACTCTCTGGCCGACCTGCGCGCCTGCGCCGAAAAGGGCGACACGGAGTTCTTCAAACGAGAGTTCGCCGGCAAGGTGGTGCTGCTCGGAACCTTGCTCGATGTCGAGGATCGACGGGTCACGAGCAAGCGCTTCGCCACCGCCGGCGAGCTGGCGCGCGCGCCGCGCTGCGTCACCCCGGTCCCGACCTCGGGCACCGTCGCACGCCCGACGATCTCCGGCGTCTACCTGCACGCGACGGCGGTCAACAACCTCATCCGTCGCGACGCCGTGGTCGAGACCGGGCGGCCGGTCAACGCCGCGATCTCCATCGCGTTGGCGGCGTTGGCGGCCGTCGCCGCGCTGTCGCTCAGCCCGGCGCGGGCGGCGCTGTTGTGGCTCGCCGGCGCCGCGCTTTGGACGGCGCTGGCGACGACGGTGTTCCGCGGTGGCCTGGCCCTGCCGCTGCTGCAGCCGCTGGTAGCCTCCCTGGCGGTGCTGGTGCTGGCCATCGCCTGGCGCTTCATGGTGGCGGACAAGGACAAGCGGTTGCTGCGCCAGAGCTTCGCGCTGTATCTGGCGCCGGCCGTGATCGATCGCATGCTGGCATCGAGCCGGCCGCCCGAGCTGGGCGGCGAGGCGCGCACGGTCACCATCTACTTCTCGGACGTGGCCGGCTTCTCGTCGTTCTCCGAGCACATGCAGCCGCACGACATCGTGGCGCTGATGAATGACTACCTGTCGGCGATGACCGACATCATCGAGGCGGAGGGTGGCTTCGTCGACAAGTACATTGGCGACGCCATTGTCGCGGTCTTCGGTGCGCCGGCCGACGATCCCGGCCACGCGGCGAGCGCCGTGCGCACCGCCTTGCGCTGTCGCGCCCGGCTCGAGGAGATGAATGCGACCCAGGAGCCGTTCAAGTCGCGGCCGATGCGTCAGCGCATTGGGCTGAACTCCGGCGAAGCGCTGGTCGGCAATATCGGCTCTCGGCGGCGCTTCAACTACACCGTCATGGGCGACGCGGTGAACCTCGCCGCGCGGCTCGAGGGCGCCAACAAGGTCTTCCGGACCTCGATCATCGCCGCGCAGGCGACGGTCGACCTCGCCGGGCCGGGCTTCGCCTGGCGCGAGCTCGACATGATCCGCGTCAAGGGCAGGGCGCAGCCGGTCCGCATCCACGAGGCGCTGGCGGAAGGCGAGCCGTCGGCGCAACAGCGCGCCAATGCCGTCGCCTACGCGGCAGGCCTCGCCCGATGGCGCGCGGGCGACTTCAACGCGGCGGCTGATGAGTTCGGTCGCGTCGCGTCCGCCGACACAGCGTCGGCGGCCTTCCAGCAACGCGCGCTTGCTCTCTCGGCGAGCCCACCCGGCGCCGGCTGGGAGCCCGTCAACACGCTCGAAGAGAAGTAGTCAGAACGCGAGCAGATTGTCCCTGAACTGCCTGTGTTCGTAGGCTTTGCGCACCAGCCCGCGGTCCTGCAGGGCGGGGATCAGCCCGTCCTCGATCTCCGCCAGGGTGCGGCGGTGCACGTTGGGCATGGCGAACAGGTAGCCGTCGCCGCCGACTTCCTGCATGACCTCGCCCATGCGCGCCGCCACTGAATCGGGCGTGCCGGTGAGCTCGATCGAGTAGTCGACCGCGTTGAAGCTCGCCATGGTCTCGCGGATCGAACGGCCGTTGGCCATCTTGCGGTAGTTCTCGAGATTCTGCTGATGGCCGTTGGTCGTGACGTGATCCGGCAGGGGCTTGTCGAGATCGAACTGGCCGAAATCGATGTTGGTCACCTTGCCGAAATGCGCCAGGCGCTCCTCGATGTGCTCGATCGCGAAGGCTTGCCGCCGCTTGCGGCGCTCCTTCGCTTCGTCCTCGGTCTCGCCGATGATCGGGTTGATCAGAAACAGGATCTTGCAGTCCGACGGCTTGCGGCCCTGCGCCGCCATGTTCTTGTGCACGTCCTCGCGGTAGGCCTTCATCGCCTCGATGCCCTTGGCGTGCACGACGATGGTGTCGGCGTGGGTGGCAGCGAATCGCCGGCCGCGCGCCGAGCCACCGGCCTGGGCAATGACCGGCTGGCCCTGCGGCGCCGGGCCCGAGTTCAGCGGCCCGCGCGTGCTGTAGAAGCGGCCGCTGTGGTTCACGGCGTGCACCTTGGTGTGGTCGACCAGGATGCCTTTCTGGCGATCGGCGATGATCGCGCCGGGCTCCCACGATCCCCAAAGGCCGCGGCAGACCTCCATGTATTCGTCGGCCATGTCGTAGCGCAGGTCGTGCTCGGGCATGCCCTGCATGCCAAAGTTCATCGCCGCGAAGTCCGAGCTGCCGGTGACGGCGTTCCAGCCGATGCGGCCACCCGACACCTGATCGAGCGTCGCCACCAGTCGGGCGAGCAGATAGGGGTGATAGGCGTAGGTGCCGAAGGTCGGCACGATGCCGATGCGCGAGGTCACCTGCGTCATCAGCGCGGCGATCACCGAGGGGTCCTGGCGCGGCACGGAGAGGCCGTTCTCAAGGTAGATCCTGGTCGAGCCGTTGAAGCTCTCGCCGACGTAGGACGAGTCCTCCAGCAGGATGTAGTCGAAGCAGGCGCGCTCCAGCGAGCGCGCCATGTTCAGGAACAGCTCGGGCTCCATCCAGGTCTGGCCGATATGGCCGGTCCAGGCCTCGCCCCAGGCCTGCGCGCTGGAGCCCTGGAGGAACCAGGCGAGATGAAATGGCTTCGCGCTCATGTACCCCTCACTTGGTCAGCCGCTCGCCCAGCTCGCTCTGGAAGCCGCGGTAGCGCTCGACTTCCTGCCTGAGATAGGCGCCGGTGCCCGCCGGATCGGCCGGCTGATAGGTCTCGATGCCGGCCTTCAGCAGCCGCTCGCGCACGTCCGGCTCCTTGATCGCCTCGTTGATCGCGGCGTTCAGCTTCGCGGCGATCTCGGCCGGCAGGCCGCGCGGGCCAATCATGATCACCCAGGACGTCATGACCGCGCCCTTGACGCCCAGCGTCTCCAGCAAGGGCACCTTGGCGACAACCGGCGTGGCGCTGGGTGCGGCCAGCGCCAAAGCGCGCACGGTGCCGGCGCTGATCTGCGGCACGGCCGAGGCGAGGACGGCGACGCCGAAATCCGTCTCGCCCTTCATCAGCGCCTCCATCATCGGCGCGCCGCCGCGATAAGGCACGTGCAGGGCCGTCAGCCCGCCGGCGCGCTTGAGGTAGACCTCGGCGCCGAACTGGGTGATGCCGGCCGGGCCGGAGGAGGCGTAGCTGGCGGTCGCGGCGTTGGCGCGCAGATGTGCGTTGAGCGCCTCCAAGGTCGCGAACGGTTTGCTGGCGGGCACGACCAGCACCAGCGGCGACTGGCCGACCAGCGCGATCGGCGTGAAGTCGGTGAGCGGATCGTAGCGCGCGTTCTGCGGCAGCATGATCGGATTGATGGCGAAGGCGCCGGGGTCCGACAGCATGATGCGATAGCCGTCGGGTGTCGCGGCCGCCGTGGACGCGGCGGCGATCGAGCCGCCGGCGCCCGGCTTGTTCTCGACCACGACCGGCACCTTCAGCGAGGCGGTCAGGCGCTCGGCGAGGATGCGTGCGGCGACGTCGCTGGTGCCGCCGGGCGCGAAGCCGACGGTGATGGTGATCGCTCGATCGGGATACTGCGCGAACGCGACGCTCGCCGCCGCCAGCAGCATGGCCAGCACCCCGGCGCAGACAGACAAGATCCTGTTCATCTCAGGCCCCCGACGCGATCGAAAGTCAACCCAGCATCTCAGGGATCGTCACGATCCGGCAACCCGCGGCTTCGAGACCCTGACGCACATGGCGTGCCACCGACACAGCGGTCGGCTCGTCGCCGTGCACGCAGAGCGTCTCGACCGTGACGGGCACCCGGTTGCCCTGACGGGAGATCAGGTGGCCGTCGCGCACCATGCTCAGCGACTGCGCCAGTGCCTTGTCCGGGTCCTTGAAGACGGTGCCGGGGATCGAGCGCGGAGAGAGATTGCCGTCGTCCTCGTAGTGCCGGTCCGCGAAGCCCTCGCGCGCCAGCCTGAGCCCGAGCGTGCGCGCAGCCTTCTCCATCTGCGAGCCGTAGAGCGCGACGTAGATGATGTCGGGATCGACGGCCTGGATGGCGCGGCCGATCGCCAGCGCGTAGTCCTCGCGCTCCGCCGCCATGTTGTTGAGTGCGCCGTGCGGCTTCAGATGCGTCACCTGGAGGCCGGCGTAGCGCGCCATCGCCTGCAGCGCGCCGATCTGGTAGGCGACCATCAACTCGAGGTCCTTGGGCCTCATCTCGATGCGGCGACGGCCGAATCCCCAGAGGTCGTTGAATCCGGGATGCGCGCCGAGGCTGACATCGCACGTCTTCGCCAGGCTCACCAGGCGATGCATGGTGTTGGCGTCGCCGGCGTGGAAGCCGCAAGCGACGCTGGCCGAGCGGATCTCCCTCATCAGATCGGCGTCATTGCCGATATCGTAGGCGCCGAAGCCCTCGCCGATATCGGCGTTCAGGTTGATCTTCATGCTCGGCAGGCTCCGGTATGTCTTGGCGCGCGGGCGCGGATTGGCGGCGTTGTTCCTGACGGCGCGGACACGTGGCATGCTCGGCGCCATCGCGAACCACTGGAGATCATCATGATCGATTTCTATGCTATGGGCAGCCCCAACGTCGTGAAGATCTACCTCGCGCTCGAGGAGATGGGGCTCGAGTACAACGTGCGACCGATCGACGTGTTCGGCGGCGCGCAGTTCGCAGACGAATTCAAGAAGCTCAATCCCAACGCCAAGGTGCCGGTGATCGTCGACCGCGACGGGCCGGGCGGCAAGCCGTACACGGTCTTCGAATCGGGCGCGATCCTGATCTATCTCGCCGAGAAGACCGGCAAGTTCCTGCCCAAGGACGGCGCCGCGCGCTACGACGCGCTGCAGTGGATGATGGTCCAGATGACCGGCGTCGGGCCGATGTTCGGCCAGTACGTGCACTTCATGCGCTTCGCACCCAAGGGCAACGAGTACTCGCTCGATCGCTACCGCACCCAGGCCCGGCGCGTGCTCGAGGTGCTCGAGGGTCGGCTATCGAAGACGACGTGGCTGGGCGGCGCGGAATACGGCGTCGCCGACATCGCCACCTGGCCCTGGGCGCGGCTGGTGCCGACCCTGATGGGGCCCGACGTGGCCAAGGACTATCCGAAGCTCGCCGAGTGGGTAGCGCGCATCGCCGAGCGGCCGGCGGCGCAGCGCACCGTGAAGCTCACCGACGAGGTGCGGGCGAAGACCACCGCTTTCGACAAGGCGCAGCCCGACATGATGGACAAGATCTTCGGCCGCGGGTCGTACAAGGCGGCGTAGTTTTCCTTCTCCTCGCGAAAGCGGGAGAAGGAGGAGGGAGGTTTAGCGCGCCTCGGTCCAGCTCTCGGAGAACGCCAGGCAGCAGGTGCTGAAGGGGCGGCCTTCGCGTTCGCGCTTCCACGGCTGGCCCTTGGCTTGCACGCCGTTGCGGGTGAGCCGCGCGCCCAGCGCCGGCACCAGCACGGTGCACACGCCGTAGGGCCGCGGGTTGGGTTGCGCATTGGGCTGGGTGTGGATCAGCAGCGGATCGCCGATGTCGTGCCAGGTGAGCGCGATCTCCTCGCCGCGCGCCATCAGGTGCTCGGTCCAGAAGTAGCGCGGATCGCCCGACTTGCCGAATTCGGCGTCGGTGACGGGAATCGACAGGTCCTTGAGCTCGGCGTTGAGCATGCCCTGCACCGTCGATTGCAGCCAACGCGCCATGGCGATGTTGTCGGAATAGATGCGCCAGCGGTTCTCGGTCAGCTCGCTCCTGAGATAGAGCACGTGGCCCGGGCCGCCGGGCGAGAACAGGATACGCCAGTAGCTGGCGTTGGTCGTCTCGGGGTCGCCGTCCTTCTCGCTCAGCCGGATGAACGGGTTCTCGCCCGTGACGATCACACGATTGGCGTCCGCGGTGCTCATCGGTTCCCTCCTATTTGAGCTTGTACATGGCGCGCAGCGAGCCGCTGGGCGCCTTGATCTCGGTGATGCGCCAGCCCGCCGGGGTGGAGACCAGCTCCAGCGTCACGCGCTGCGGTTTGCCGAAATTGGTGAAGGTCGCGACGCCCATCGCCGTGGTCGGGCCTGTGGACCAGGCGGTGACCGCGACATTGGCGATCTCGGTCTCCTGCGCGTCGATGAAGGGATCGCCGTTGAGCATCGGCGCCTCGCCGCGCTTTTTGGATTCGGCGAAATCCTTCTCGATCGCCTCGCGCAGCGGTCCGGCGAAATAGCGCTCCGCCAGATTATAGGGATGGCCCTTGAAGCCTTTCTCCGTATAGGCCCGGTAGATCGAATCGAGGAACGCCTGCGGCGTGCCGCCCTGCGCCATCAACGGCGGCGCCGCCAGCAGCAGCGTCAGCGCCAGTCCCATTATCCTGCGTGCGATCATGATGGCCTCCTCAGACGAAGTGTACCCTCCCCCGCTGGCGGGGGAAGGTATTCAATCAACGCTTCGCTTCGCGCGGCCCAGGCCACTCCGCGCGGGCGCCGTCCGCGACCACCGACATGCCCAGGCCATCGACGCCACGCACCGGCACCGCGCTGGCGTCGAAGCCGTCGAGGCAGCACACGTTGATCTCGTAGTGGTCGGGCAGGGCGCGCTTGCGGTGGAAGGTATAGATGCCGCAGCGCGAGCAGAAATAGTGCTGCGCGCGCCCTGTGTTCCATTGATAGAGCGACAGCGCGTCCTCGCCGGCGAGGATGGTGAGCGCGCTATCGTGCACGCGCGTCATCAGCGCGTTCTTCCGGGCGCAAAGCGAGCAGTCGCAGGTGGTGAGCTCGCGGATCTCGGCGTCGATGCGAAAGCGCACCGCGCCGCAATGGCACGAGCCCCAGTACTGGCCCTCGTGAACGGCCATCAGCTCCAGGCCGCGACGTCGAGGAAGGTGCTCTGGTAGGTGGCGCCTTCGCCCATGTCGGTGTAGCGGTCGGAGCACAGCATGTTGACCGTGCCGGACACCGCTTCCGCGTCGGGCCGCTGCCCGGGCACCAGCACGACGCCCGGCCGCACCTCGTCGCTGACTTTCAGCACCAGGCCGACCGTGCCGCGCTGGTTGAACAGCTTGACCTTGTCGCCGTGCTTCAGGCCGCGCCTGGTCGCATCCTCGGGATGCAGCACGCAGATCGGCTCGCCCTCGCGCTTGCGCAGGAAGGCGACGCCGGAGAAGGCGGTGTGCGCCTGGAAGTAGCCGGGCGCCGTCAGCAGGCGCAGCGGCCAGCGCTCTGCGTCGCGCACTTCCTCGGGATCGGGCGTCCAGTCCGGCATCGGCGGCCCGCCCTGTTTGGCCAGTTGCTCGGAGTAGAACTCCAGCCTGCCCGAGGGCGTCTTGAAGATCTGGCCTTCGGTCGTCGGCGCGATGTTGATCGGGCCGGCGCTGGGCAGCGTCCTGGTGTCGACCGTGCCGGGTTTGCCGGTGGCGCCCTTGAACAGCTCGGTGAGCAGCTCGGACGGCGTCATGCGGAACACCGGATCGGCGAGCCCCATGCGCTGCGCCAGCGCCTGCGCCACCTGCACGTTGGAGCGCGCCTGACCCTGCGGATCGACCGCGCGCGGGCCGTACTGCATCCAGTAGGCGCCATAGGCGCGGAACATGTCGTCGGTCTCGAGATAGGTCGTCGCCGGCAGCACGATATCGGCGTAGCGCGCGGTCATCGTCATGAACGGGTCATGCACCACGGTGAACAGATCCTCGCGCGCCAGACCTTGGCGCGTCTTGTGCACCTCGGGATTGGTGACCGCGGGATTGTTGGCGGCGATGAACAGGCCCTCGATCCTGGGGGCCTTCATGTCGAGCAGCGCCTCGCCCAGGCGCAGATGGTTGACCGTCCGCGTGTTCGTTGGCCCCGAGGGCTTGCGGATGGCGTTGTAGTTGAGATCGCACGACGCGGCCGTCAGCAGCAGCGCGCCGCCGCCGCGCACGCCATAGGAGCCGGTCACGCCGGGCAGCAGGCACACCGCGCGGCCGGCCTGGCCGCCCTGGGCCAGACGCGTCATGCCTTCGCCGACGCGGATCATCACGCGCTTCGTCGCGCCGTACATCGCCGCCAGCCGCTCGACATCGGCGACCGACAGCCCGGTGATCTCCGCCGTGCGCGCGGGCGTGAAGCGCGGCAGCACCTCGGCCTCGACCTTGTCGAAGCCCAGGGTGTGCCTGGCGATGTAGTCGCGATCGACCTTCTTGTCGCGCACCAGGATGTGCATCATGCCCAGCGCCAGGGCGGCGTCGGTGCCGATGCGGATCGGGATATGCCAGTCGGCCTTCTGCGCCGTGCGGCTGCGGCGCGGATCGATCACCACGACCTTCAGCCCACGCTTGCGCTGCGCCTCGACCAGCGCCCAGTAGTGCACGTTGACCGCCATCAGGTCGGCGCCCCAGGCGATCACCAGCTCGGAGTCGACGACCGCCTCGGGATCGGCGCCGCCGACGCCGCCCGCGGTCATCTCCCACGCCGTCTCGCAACACGAATCGCAGACCGTGCCGGCGATCAGCCGGCTGGCGCCCAGCGCATGGAACATGCCGCCGGGCAGGCCGCGATTGGTCAGGCCCTGATGGGCGCTGTATGCGTAGCCGAGCAGGGCAAGTGGGCCGGACTTGGCGATGATCGCCTTGAAGCGCGAGGCGATCTCGTCGAGCGCCTCGTCCCAACCGATCGGCGCGAACTTGCCCTCGCCCTTCTTGCCGACGCGGCGCAGCGGCGTGGTCAGTCGTTCCGGTGAATGCACCAGATCGACATCACGATTGACCTTGCCGCAGGCGAAGCCGGCGGTCAGCGGCTGATCCGGATCGCCCTCGATCTTCACCACGCGGCCGTTCTCGACATGGGCCAGCAGCGAGCACATGTCGGGACAATCGTGAGCGCACACCGTTCGGACGATTTTCACCGGGCAGACTCCGCGCAAGGGATAGGAGTCTCATTGTGCCAAAGCCCATCCCCAGCGGCGGCCCGGGAATTGTCCCGATGCGGCGAAATCATGTCCCTCTTCGGGAGCGCTGGCGTTCCACCGGCTCGTGACAGCGTCGGGTCGCGATCAAATACCAATCCCATCCGAGCCACCGCTCATGAACGGCTTGGTCTTGCCGGGCGGCGCTTTGGGTTTGGTCTGGCTGGGTTGGACCTTGGGCGGCGCGTCCTGGCCCTTCTGGGTCACGCCCGGGTTCTTGGGCTGGATGGGGCGAGTCTCGGCCAGCGCCGGCGCCGCGGCGAGCATCGCCACACCCATGGCAAACCACAGCAATGCGCGTCCCGACATGACCTGGTCCTCCGCCGGATCCGCCGGAAGGGCGGGTCCCATGTCCACCTTACGCGAGGAGAGCCTACACCATCCCCGCCATCGGCGGCGGCTCGATCGGGCGTTCGCGCTCGTAGGCGTGGGCGGCGCGCAGTAGGCCGGGATCCATCAGCGCCTGCTTCTCCGGCGGAAGCCCTTGAGCAGGACGTGGCAATTGCCGGTCCAATGGACGTTGTCGATGTCGCGCGGATCGAGCCCCTGCAGGGTCTGGGCTGGCGTGCGTGACCTTGGCGCCCAGCTTCTTGAACAGTCGCGCCGCTTCGGCGATGGCAGCGTCGCGTTGCGATCAAATGCCCGTCCCATCCGAGCCAAAACCACCGGTCATGAACGGCTTGGTCTTGCCGGGTGGCGTCCTCGGCTTGGTCTGGCTGGGCTGAACCTTCGGCGGCGCGTCCTGACCCTTCTGGGTCACGCCCGGGCTCTTCGGCTGGGCCGGCCGAGTCTCGGCGAAGGCGGGACCCGCCGCCAGCAGGGTGGCGGCGAGGAGAAGGAGGGTGGTGCGGGACAAGTGGCTCATGATCCTCTCTACGGCACGTCGGCTCAGTCTATCCCCGCCATCGGCGGCGGCTCGACCGGCCGCTCGCGCTCGTAGGCATGGGCGGCGCGCAGCACCAGGGCGTCGGCGTAATGCGGGCCGACGATCTGCAGGCCGATCGGCAGGCCGGCGCGGGTCAGGCCGCAGGGGATGGTCGCGGCCGGCTGGCGGGTGAGGTTGAAGGTAAGCGTGAAGGGCGTCCAGCCGATGTCGACGCCGTCGCCGCCATAGCCCGCCGGCTCGCCGACGTTGAAGGCCGGCATCGGCATGGTGGGCGTCAGCAGCAGGTCGAAGTCGTTGAAGAACTGGTTGAAGATGTAGCCCAGGGTCTGGCGTTGGTGCGTGGCGCGCACGAAGGTCTCGACCGAGTGGCGTCCACCATGCTCGGCCGCCTTGAGCAGGCCGGGATCCATCAGCGCCTGCTTCTCCGGCGGGAAGCCCTTGAGCAGGACGTGGCAATTGCCGGTCCAATGGACGTTCTCGATGTCGCGCGGATCGAGGCCCTGCAGGTCTGGGCTGGCGTGCGTGACCTTGGCGCCGAGCTTCTTGAACAGCCGCGCCGCTTCGGCGACGGAGGCGGCGACCTCGGGATCGATCTTCTCTTCCTCGACGAAGCCGAGATTGGGCGAGTAGGCGATACGCAGGCCCTTCACGCCGTCCTTCAGGCCTTTCGTGTAGTCCTCCTTCGAATCGAAGGGCAGGGAGTACCAGTCGCGCGAGTCGGGCCGGGCCATGACGTTCATCATCAGCGCCGCGTCGCGCACCGAGCGGGTCATCGGCCCGACATTGGACAAGGTGCCCTGCGCCGAGGGCGGCCAGATCGGCACGCGGGCGAAAGTCGCCTTCAGGCCGAACAGGCCGGTGAAGGCGCAGGGGATACGCACGGAGCCGGCGCCGTCGGAGCCGACCGCGAGGTTGCCGATGCCGACCGCCTCGGCCGCCACGCCGCCGCCCGAGGAGCCGCCCGGCGTCTTGTGGATGTCCCAGGGATTGCGGGTGATGCCGAAGAGCTTGGAATCGGTGACGCCCTTCCAGCCGTACTCAGGCGAGGTCGTCTTGCCGAGGAAGACGGCGCCTGTTTCGCGCAGCCGCGCGGCACTCGGCGCGTCGTTCAGCCACGGACCTTCGGACGGCGTCGCCGCGCTGCCCATGCGTGTCGGCATGCCCTTGGTCTGCACCATGTCCTTGATGGTGACCGGCACGCCGTCGAGCGGACCCAGGGTCTTGCGCTTCGCCCAACGCTTCTCCGAGGCCTTGGCCGCCTTCAGCGCGCCCTCGGCATCGACATGCTGCATGCAGTTCAGGACGGGGTTGAAGCGATCCAGCCGCTTGAGCGACGCCTGCGTCGCCTCGACCGGCGAGAGCTTCTTCTTCCCGTAGAGCTTGAGCAACTCGTGGGCGTGCATCATCGCGGGGTCGGTCTTCATCGGGTCCTCGTGATCTGTCGCAGCCTAATTCCTAGCATAGCCGGCTCGGTCCGGCGTAGGTTGCCGCGAGCCAGTGTGGGGGAGCGGCACATGCGTCTGAAGGGCAAGCGGGCCGTGGTAACGGCGGCAGCGCAGGGGATCGGCCAGGCCACGGCGCGGGCCTTCGCCGCTGAAGGTGCCGAGGTGTGGGCGACTGACATCAACGAGGCGAAGCTGAAGGCCGCCTTCGCCGGCATCGCCAATGTCCGCACCGAGAAGCTCGACGTGCTCGACCAGACGGCCATCGACGCTTTCGCCGGCCGGCTGGGCGCCATCGACGTGCTGTTCAACTGCGCCGGCTTCGTGCACCACGGCACGATCCTCGACGCCACCCAGGATCAGTGGGACTTCGCCTTCAACCTCAATGTGCGCAGCATGTTCTGGACGATCCGCGCCTTCCTGCCGGCGATGATCACCGCGGGCAAGGGTGCCTCGATCATCAACATGTCCTCGGCCGCGTCGTCGCACAAAGGCGCGCCGTTGCGCTTCGTCTACGGGACGACCAAGGCCGCCGTTGTCGGGCTGACCAAGTCGGTGGCGGCCGACTACGTCAAGCAGGGCATACGCTGCAACGCGCTCTGCCCGGGTACGGTGCAGACGCCTTCGCTGGACGAGCGCATCGCCGCCCTGGGTGGCGACGCCAGCATGTTCAAGGCGCGCCAGCCGGGCGGCCGCTTCGGCGAGGCGACCGAGATCGCGGCCCTGGCGGTCTATCTCGCCAGCGACGAAAGCGCCTTCACCACGGGCACCACCCACGTCATCGATGGGGGCTGGAGCGTCTGATGCCGCGCATCGGCGACATCGTCGGCCGCACCCCGGTCATTCCGGTGCTGACCCTGGCCGGCGCGCCCGATGGCATACCGGTCGCCCGTGCCCTGGTCACCGGCGGCCTGTCGGTGATCGAGGTCACCTTGCGGACCGCCGGGGCGCTGGAAGCGGTGAAGGCGATCGCCGCCGAGGTCAAGGGCGTCACCGTCGGCGTCGGCACCGTGCTGGAGCCGGCGCAGTTCGAGAAGGCCAAGAAGGCCGGTGCCGGCTTCGTCGTCAGCCCGGGCTTTACCCCGACCCTGGGTGCCGCGGCGGCCGACGCCGGGTTGCCCTACCTGCCGGGCGTCTCGACCGTGTCGGAGGCGCTGGCGCTGCGCGAGCGCGGCTTTCGCCACCTGAAATTCTTTCCCGCCGAGCAGTGCGGCGGCCAGGACTTTCTGCGGGCGCTGGCGGCCCCGTTGCCGGACCTGCTGTTCTGCCCGACCGGCGGCGTCGACCTCGCCAAGGCTGCCGGCTATCTGACGCTGTCCAACGTGTCCTGTGTCGGCGGGTCCTGGGTGGTTCCGC
Organism: Alphaproteobacteria bacterium; assembly: GCA_016869975.1. Classification (GTDB taxonomy): domain Bacteria; phylum Pseudomonadota; class Alphaproteobacteria; order Reyranellales; family Reyranellaceae; genus JAFAZJ01. The sequence goes on along the minus strand of VGCZ01000018.1, from coordinate 85,367 downwards.
CAGACGCCATCGCCGCCAACGACTGGGCGCGGATCGAGGCCCTGGCCAGCAAAGCGGCGGGGCTCGGACGAGGTGTGGCAAGCCCGCCACAGGCCTGAGCGAAGCGGTGGCCGCGACAGGGCGCGACCCGGCGTCCTCTGGTGGAAAAGTCCGGGAAATGGCAGGTTGACAGCGTTGGGTGGGGCGTCGCTCGGTGGCGGCCAAGCCACTGATAATGGAACGGGATCGCTGGGGCGATTCGAAGGCTAGATCATATGTCTTGTGCGAGATGGGCCAGTCTGGTGGCGGGGGCCCTGACAAGTGCCGCGCTGTTCGCGATGCCCGTCCAGGCACTGCCCGAAACGGCGATCGTGCTCAATTCCGACGAGGCGTCGATGAGCGTCGTCGACCGTCAGTCGATGACGGAGATCGAGCGCATTCCGGTCGGGCGCGAGCCGCACCACCTGATCCTGACGCCCGACGGGAAGGATCTGGTCGTCGCCTCGACGGTCACCAACGAGCTGCTGTTCCTCGATCCGGTGACCGCGCGCGAGCGCAAGCGCGTACGCAACATCGTCGATCCGTACCAGCTGGGCTATTCGCCCGACGGCAAGTGGTTCGTCACGGCGGCTTACCGCTTGAACCATGTCGACATCTACGAGGCCAAGGATCTGCGTCTGGTCAAGCGCCTGCCGCTGCATTCGCTGCCCAGCCATCTCACCTTCAGCGCCGACAGCAATTTCGTCTACTTCACCGTGCAGGGCTCCAACCAGGTCGCCGCGCTCGACCTCGTCAAGCAGGAGATCGTGTGGACAATCGATGTCGGTGAGGCACCAGCGGGAATTCATGTATTTCCCGACCAGAAGAGGCTGCTCGTCGGCTTGACCGGCGAGGATGCCGCGGTCGTCGTCGACCTCGCCACGCGCGGCGTAAGTAAGCGCATCGTCACCGGCAAGGGCGCGCACAACATCTTCAAGATGCCGGCCGACGACAAGCGGGTGCTGATCACCAACCGAGTCGAGGGCTCGATGTCGATCATCGACCTGGAGAAGCTGGAGGTCGTCGACACCATCAAGGTGGCGGGCGGCCCCGACGATGTCGATTTCTCGCCCGACGGCAAGATCGCCTGGGTGACCCAGCGCTGGCGCCGTCGTGTCGCCGCCGTCGAGTTGTCGACCCGCAGGATCCTCGGCACGGTCCTTGTCGGCCGCTCGCCGCACGGCATCTACATCAACGGTCCGCACACCGTGTCGCGGTCCGTACTGCCGCCGCCGGAGCGCTCCGACGCCACGGCGGCGACCAAGAGATAAGTCCCCCCAAAGCCAACGGCGGCGCGGTCGGGGGCCCGCGTCGCACGAGGTCAAGCGATGCTCGAGTCCCTTACCAATCTTTGGGCTGACCTGCAGGGCCGGCTGCTGGAGATCGTGCAGCCCCTGATCCACAGGTTCGGGCTGACCGAGTTCTACGACGACGTGCCCGCGGGCCTCGAGACGCTGACCTTGGGCATACTGCAGATCGCCGTGATCCTGCTGATCTTCCGCCCACTGGAATCGCTGGCGCCGGCCCAGCGCTGGGAGAACCGCAAGCTGGTGCGTGTCGACGTGGTCTACACGTTGCTCAACAAGCTGGGCATCATCCCGCTGGCGATTTTCCTTATCCTGCTGCCGCTCAACGATGAGCTGATGGAGTTCACGCGCACGGTCGGCTTCGTGCTGCCGACGGTCGAGCAGATCATTCCCTGGCTGCGCGACAAGCCGCTGCTGCTGTTCCTCGTCTACTTCCTGCTCTACGACCTCGCCGGCTACATCTGGCATCGCGCCCAGCACGGCCTGCCGTGGCTCTGGGCGCTGCACAGCCTGCACCATAGCCAGCGCCAGGTCTCGACCTGGACCGACGATCGCAACCACGTGCTCGACGACCTGCTGTTCGACATCTATCTCGCCATCGTGGCGATCCTGATTGGCGTGCAGCCCGGCCAGTTCGTCGCCATCCTGCTCCTGGGCCGACTGATCGAGGCCTTCTCGCACGTCAACACGCGTTTCGGCTTCGGCCGCGTCCTCGACAAGGTGCTGGTCGATCCGATGTTTCACCGCACCCATCACGCGCTCGCCAACCCGGCCGAGCCGCATATCCACGACACCAATTTCTCGGCCGTGTTCCCGATCTGGGACATCATCTTCCGCACCGCACACTACGACTACAAGCAGCGCGACAGCGGCGTCGACGATCCAGTGGCAGACGCCGACAACGGCAAAGGCTTCATCGGCCAACAGATCGCCGGACTGGTGCGCCTGGGCCGCGCCATCGCCCGCAGCTTCTCGTCCCGCTCGGCGCGCCCGACGCCAGCGGAGTAGGTCACGATGGGCTCTGGCCCGACCCTGGCGCCGATCGGCGTGATCCGTACGCCGTTCGCGACCATCGCCGACTGCCCACGCAACGGCCGCGCCATCGATCCGCCGCCGCTCTGCCGCGCCGTCGTCGATCCGGCCTATATCGACGGACTAGCGAGCCTAGAGGGCTTCTCGCACCTGATCCTGCTCTATTGGCTCGACCGGGCCGGCCCGGCGCAACTGCGCTTCACGCCGCCCTTCGACGACACCGAGCGCGGCGTCTTCGCCACCCGCGCGCCGCGCCGGCCCAATCCGATCGGCCTGTCGGTGGTGAAGTTCGACGGCTTCGAGTCGCCAGGGGTGTTGCTGGTGCGCAACCTCGATTGCGTCGACGGCACGCCGCTCCTGGACATCAAGCCCTATCTGCCGACCACCGACGCCGAGCCGGGCGCCAGCATGGGCTGGCTCAGCACCCGGCGAGGAAAGACTCCACCATCCGGCGCGTCGGGATAGGCGCCACCGCGCCGTAGCCCGTGGTCGACAGCGCGGCCGCGGCGTTGGCGTAGCGCGCCGCGTCGAACGGGCTGTCGCCGGCAAGGAGGCGGGTGAGGAACGCGCCGTCGAAGGTGTCGCCGGCGCCGGTCGCGTCGATGGCCTTCACCTGGTGTCCCGCCAGCCTGTGGCGCTGTTCGGGCGTCGCCACCAACGCGCCGTCCTTGCCCATCTTCAGCGCGACGATGGATGGACCCAATCGCAGATAGAAGTCGGCGATGGCGTCGGGATCGTCGAGACCGGTCATCGCCCTGGCGTCGTCGAGACTGGGGAGCGCGATGTCGACGCGCGTCATCGCCGCGTGCATCACGTCGCGCGCCGCCTCGACCGGCCAAAGACGCAGGCGCAGATTGGTGTCGTAGGCGACGCGCTTGCCGGCGGCCTTCATGACGTCGATGGCGGCGAAGCAGGCGTCTCGCGCCACGTCGGAAATCGCCTGGCTGATGCCGGAGAGCTGCAACATGTCGGCGGCGGCAAGGTAGTCGCGCGGCAGGTCGCCGGCCGAGAAGCGGCTCGACGCCGAGCCTTTGCGCATGAAGGAGAAGTGATGACCGCGCGCATCGTGGGTCACGAACACCGCGCCGGTGTGCCCATCGGATCGACGCTGCACGCGACTACAATCGACACCTTCGCGGCGCCACAGATCGATGAACAGGTCGCCGAACGGATCCTCGCCCAGCGCGGTGAGATAGCCGACCGAGGCGCCCTGGCGCGCGGCGGCAATGGCGGCGTTAGAGGTGTCGCCGCCGAAGCCCTGCAGCCAGTTGGGCTCGTCGGGTCTCGTTTGATTGAACTCGACCATCGGCTCGCCGAGGCAGATAAGGGAGGGCATCGCGATCGGGTTCCGCGTGATCATCGGGTATCCCGATGCTAGCGTGATCGGTGGTTACCGTCGAAGGAGACAGCCATGGGCATTCTTGACCAGCTTCTCGGAGGTGTGCTCGGCCAGGCGCTGGGCGGCGGACGCGGTGGCACGCAGGCCGCGTTGATCCAGGCGGTGATCGGTATGCTGCTGCAGGGTGGCCTTGGAGGCCGGCCGACAGGCGGCGCGGGCGGCGCCGGCGGCGGGTTATCCGATGTGCTGGGCGGGTTGCTGCGCGGCGGCCAACCTGGCGCTGGCGGCCAACCCCTGGGCGCCACCGATCAGCTGGGCGGTTTACTCAGCGGCGGACTGGGCGGCCTCACCGAGGTCTTCGGCCAGGCCGGCATGCGCCAGCAGGTCGATTCGTGGATCGCCCAAGGTCCCAACATGGCGGTCTCACCTGATCAGATCACCAAGGCGTTCGGCATGGATCGCCTCGGCGACCTCGCGGCGCAGGCGGGCATGACACAGGCGGAGGCGGCCGGGCAGCTGGCAGAGATCCTGCCGGGTCTGGTCGATCGCATGACGCCGGGTGGCGCGATGCCGCGCGCGGATCTCGGCGTCGACGACTTCGGCGCCATGATGTCCGGCATCCTGAATCCGCGGCGCTGACGCGCCGCCCTGCAGTCCCGAGCGCGGCGCGAGAGCAAGGGTCAGCCTGGATCCCTCGCCACGCTCGGGATGACCTAAGCGTCTGACAAACTACGCGCCGTTCTAGTCCCGGACGCGCTGCTCGACCACCACGTCGGCGCCGGCGCGGTCGATCAGCAGGATGGTGTAGGGCGTCGTTGTCGCCGCGCGCGTCGGCTGAGGGCGCGGCGGGTGGCGCTCCTCGAACAGCACGACAATGCGGCCGGCGCGTTCTCCGGTCGAGATGATCGAGACGCTGTGACCGGTCGCGGGCCGCTCACCGAGGATGATGGCGACGCCGGTCTGGCGCGCCTCGTTGAACGGCGGCACCGGCTGATCGCCGCGCAGGCCGCGCCACATGATCCGCCACTGCGCTTCGGTCGTGGCGATCAGCGAGCCGCCGGCCAGCGGCGCGCTGCGGACGCCGTCGAACTTGCGGAAGGCGTAAGCCGTGGCCTCGCCGGTGGAGATCCAGTGGAACAGGGTCACCGCGCCTGTGGTCATCGCCAGCACCATGGCCAGCACGCCCAGCACGCGGCCGGGCCGCCCGCCAATACGCCGCCCGGGTGGGCTCTCGTCGCGGATACGCCGCGATAGGCTGAGGTTCATGCAGCGCATTAGGCGCCGCGAACATGGCCCGAATGGGTTGGAATTAGGATGAATCGCGGCGGTATCGCCTACGCGCCGCCGCGAAGCTCATTGATTCGTCAGAGAAAACGGATCGTCGACCCGCGGCCAATAGGGCCTGGCCAGCTTCGTGTACTGGATGTTGGCGAAGTCCGGCTCGATGCTGCCCGGCGTCGTGACGTAGAGCACGTCGGCGGCGATCGGCGCGAAGCCGGCGTAGAAGTGCTGGGTCGATTTCACCACCAGGGTCTTGTAGGCGCCAAGGTCGATGCCCAGCGGCGCATAGGCGTCGGGGTGGAAGAGCTGGGTGCGATGCGTGTTGACCACGACATCGACGCCGTCTTCGCCTTGCAGCCAGGCCGCGTCACCGACCTCCATCTTCACGCCCTTGTCGCCGAAGCTCTGCTTCACGTCGCGCGCGATCTTGCGCACGGTCACGCGCATGTCGACCGGATCGCCGCTCATCGGCCCGCACTTGCCGCCGATGCGCAGCTCGAGCGTGGCGCCTTCGCCGGCCTCCTCGGCGATCTGGAAGGCGATCGGATCCCAGATCAGCCCGACCAGCGCCTTCTTGGCCTTGCGATCGAGCAGGGCGCGCAGCACGAAGGTCGAGTCGCTGGGCGCGCCTCCGCCGGCGTTGTCGGCGACGTCGGCCAGCACGATCGGCCTGGACGCCTTGGCGCCGTCGGCGTGCGCCGCCGCCTCGGCGGCTGTCCAGTACGGTGTCACCGTGGTGGCGCGCATGTCGTAGAGCTCGCGACCGAGCTTCTCGGCCAGCGCCGCGGCCTTGGCCTTGTCGCCGTCGGCCACGACCATCATGCGCGCGCCGACCTCGGCCACGTCGCCCCAGGGAAAGCCGTGGCCCATGGATACCGAGAGGACGCCGTCCTTGCCCTCGAAGGACTGCATGCGCGCGACGAAGCCCTTCATCGGCTCGACTGGCGTGCGGTACATCGAGACCATGCGGCTGTCGAAGGTCGCCATCACCGGCCTGGTCTTGCCCTCGGCGGCGTCGGCGCAGAGCGTGAAGACCTCCTCGGCGCGGTCGATCGTGTCGATATGCGGGTATTCCTTGAAGGTCACCAGCACGTCCGCCGTGGTGATCATGGTCTCGGTGATATGGCAATGCAGGTCGAGCTCACCGCCGATGATCGCCTTGGGGCCGATGATGGCGCGCACTCTGGTGAGCAGGTCGCCTTCGCAATCGTCGTAGCCATCGGCGACCATGGCGCCGTGCATCGACAGCAGCACGATGTCGACCGGCATGGCCTTCTTCAGGTCCGACAGCAGCTCGTCGCGCAGCGCCTCGTAGACCGAACGCACGGTAATGCCCGAGGGTGGCGCGAAGGCGCAGATGCTCTCGGCCACGCCCCAGCCGCGTTCTTCAGCACGGCCGCGCCAGACATGCAGCGGCGCGGAGAACAGGTCCATCGTGTGCTTCGTCGCATCGCCGTGGAAGATTCGGCCGAAGGTGCGATAGCCGGTGGGGAAGGGGCAGAAGGTGTTGGTCTCGGTGCCGAGCGTGGCGATGAAGACGTTCATGATGGTTCCCCGGGGACGCGCGTCGCCGGCACCGTAGCGCGAATGCTCGCCTCGTCCTACCTTCCCTGTCCTGAGGAAGGTCAGTCTGATTGCGAGGAGTTCATTCAATGAAGGCCGAACGCGACCTGCCGGTTTGGCGCTCGTTGCTCTACGTACCGGTCAATGTCGAGAAGTTCGTCGACAAGGCGCACACCAGAGGCGCCGACGCGGTGCAGCTCGACCTCGAGGACAGCGTGCCGCCGGCCGAGAAGGCGCATGCCCGCACCCTGGTCGAGGCCGCGGCCAGGCGCGTGAGCCAGGCCGGGGCCGATGTGGTGGTCCGCATCAACCGGCCGCTCGATCTGGCGGTGCGCGACATCGAGGCCTGCGTGCTGCCGGGCGTGCAGGGGCTGGCGATCACCAAGGTCGAGGGGCCGGATCATCTGCGCCTGCTCGACGAGCTGGTCTCGGAGCTGGAGCAGAAGCGTGGCCTGGCGCATGGCCACATCAAGTTCATCGCCATGATCGAGACGCCGCGCTCCTATTTCGACATGCCGGCGATCGCGTCCGCCGCCGAGCGTACGGTGGCGATGAGCATCGGCGGCGAGGACTTCGCCTCGGAGGTCGGCATGGAGCCGACCGAGGAAACGCTGCAACTGCCCAAGCAGACCATGATCTACGCCGCGAAATCGGCCGGGCTGATGCCCTTCGGCTACATCGCCAGCGTCGCCGGCTTCGGCGACTGGGAGGGTTTCCGCAAGATGGTGCGCCGCTCGCGCCAGTTCGGTTTCATGGGCGCGAGCTGCATCCATCCCGGCCAGGTGCCGATCGTCACCGAGGAGTACACGCCCTCGGCCGAGGAGGTCGCCTATGCCAAGCGCCTGATCGAGGCCGACCGCGAGGCGGCGGCGGCCGGCCGCGGCTCCTTCGCCATCGACGGCAAGATGATCGACATCCCCGTCATCCGCCGCGCCGAGACCCTGCTGAAGCGCCACGCCGCCATCCAGGCGCGCGAGGCCAAGCGCAAGGCCTAGTCTTTGCGAGCGCCGGCGCGCCCAACTTACGCGAACGGATCCGCCACCTTGGGCCAGAACGGCGTCTTGCGCTTGGTGTAGGGCAGGTTGACGTAGTCGGGATTGGCCGCGCCGGGCGTGGCGACGTAGAGCACCTCGGCGGCGATGGGCGCGAAGCCGTTGTAGAAGTGCTGGGCGCTCTTGACGACGACGATACGGTAGCTGGTGGGATCGATACCGAGTGCCTCGAAGGCGTCGGGGTGGAAGAGCTGGGTGCGCAGCGTATTGACCACGACGTCGACGTCGCCGGCCGATAGCCAGACCATATCGCCCAGCGGCGACTTTACCGGGCCGTAGGTCTGGTGCGCGCCGCGCACGATGTTCTTGACCGTCACACGCAGATCGACCGGATCGCCGCTGGTCTTGCCGCACTTGCCGCCGATGCGCAGGTCGAGCGTGGCGCCGACTCCGGCTTCCTCGGCGATCTGGAAGCACAGCGGATCCCAGACGATGCCGAACAGCGCCGGGCCGACGCCGCGATCGAGCAGCGCGCGCAGCACGAAGGTCGAGTCGCCCGGCGCGCCGCTGCCGGCGTTGTCGGCGCGATCGGCGATGATCACCGGGCCCTTGTTGTGCGAGGCGACGCGATCGAGCGCCTCGGCCGGGGTCAGGAACTTCGAGACCGCGATGTCGCGCATGGCGAAGAGCTCGCGGCCGAGCTTCTCGGCCAGCGCGGCGGCCTTGGCCTTGTCACCGTCAGCCACCACCAGCATGCGCGTGCCGACATCCTCGACATCGGCAAAGGAGAAGCCGTGGCCGAAGGACACCGAGAGGATGCCGTCCTTGCCCTCCAACGCGCGGATGCGGTCGACGAAGCTCTTGATCGGCTCGACCGGCGGGCGGTAGTGGCCGATCATACGGCAGTCGTAGCGCGCCATGACCGGCTTGACCTTGCCTTCGGCGGCGTCGGCGCAGAGCGTGAAGACCTCCTCGGCGCGTTCCATCGGGTCGGTGTGCGGATACTCCTTGTAGGTGACCAGCACGTCGGCCGACTCGATTATCTGCTGGCTTATGTGGCAGTGCAGGTCGAGCTCGCCGCCGATGACGGTCTTGGGGCCGACGATGGCGCGCACGCGGGCGAGCAGGTCGCCTTCGCAATCGTCGTAGCCCTCGGCGACCATAGCGCCGTGCATGTTCAGCAGCACCATGTCGAGCGGCAGGGCGGCACGCACGCCCGCGAGAATTTCGTCGCGGTAGCCTTCGTAGACCGAGCGCACGGTGGTGCCGGACGGCGCGGCGAAGGTCAGCAGACCCTCGATGACCTGATGGCCACGTTCCTCGGCCCTCCGCCGCCAGACATGTAGCGGGCCGCTGAAGGAGCGGGGTGGGTGCCTGGTGGCGTCGCCGCGGAAGACGCCGAACTCCTCGTAGCCGCGCCGGCCGGTGGGGAAGGGCACGAACATGTTGGTTTCGGTCCCCAGTCCCGCGATAAAAACACGCATACCCATGGCTCCCTTCTGGACCGGCCGACCCTAGCCGGTGACGAGGCGGGCCGCTACAAGGGCGCCACCATGCCTTCCTTCGACATCGTCTCGAAAACCGAGATCGCCGAGATCGACAACGCTCTCGACGGCGTGCGCCGCGAGATTTCCACGCGCTTCGACTTCAAGGGCAGCCACTGCACCCTGGAGCGCAAGGAGCAGGCCATCACCCTGCTGGCCGACGACGACATGAAGATGCGCCAGATGCACGAGCTGCTGAAGGGCTACGTCACGCGCCGCAAGCTCGACGCGCGGGCGCTGGAGTTCAAGGACCCGGAGCGCGCCAGCGGCAACGCCATCCGCCAGGTCGTGGTCGTCAAGCAGGGTATCGATCGCGAGCTGGCCAAGACTCTGGTGACGGCGATCAAGGACTCCAAGCTCAAGGTCCAAGCGGCGATCCAGGGCGACGAGCTGCGAGTGTCAGGGAAGAAGCGCGACGATCTGCAGGCGGCCATGGCGGTGATCCGCAAGCTGGAGCTCAATCAGCCGGTGCAGTTTGTCAACTTCCGAGACTAACCGCGCGCCGCCGATCGGCCGGCGGCTGGCGTCGCTGCGCGACCTCGCGCTGGGTCTTCGTGTGCCGCTGCTGCTGGGCTGGGCCGGCTGCTTTCCAATGTTGGTCTGGCTCTACTGGTCATCCTCGACCACGCCGCCGACGGCGATCGGCGACTGGGAGATCAACCTCGACAAGCTGATTCACGCCGCCATCCACGGTTTCATGGTGCTGATGCCGGCGCTGTTGGTGCTGGGCCGCTGGCGGGCGTTCGCCATCGGCGCCGGCGTCGCGACGGCGATCGTGCTGGAGGTCGGCCAGCTCTACGCGCCGGGCCGTTCCTTCCAATGGCTCGACCTCGCCGCCAACGCGATCGGCGCGCTGTGCGGTTGGTGGGTCGCGGTACGGTTGCGGCAGCTATGACCTCCGTCATCCTCGGGGCCGCGGACGGCCCCGAGGATGACAGGGAAGCGTTACCCCCGCTTGGCGCGGTCGGCGGCGTTGGTCGCCTGGATCGCTTCGCGCATCTGCCGCCAGTCGTCCTCGGTGCGCGACAGCATGTTCGAGAAGGTGCCGTGGCCCATGATGCCCATGCCGCCGTCGATCGCCACGACCTCACCGTTGATGTACTCAACCTCCTCGCTCATCAGGAACGCCGCCATGTTGGCGAGCTCGCTCATCTTGCCGACGCGGCCCATCGGGTTGCGCGAGCGGTACCGGTCGTCGCTGTCGCCCTTGGGGTTGAGTCGCGCCCAGGCGCCTTCGGTGGGGAAGGGGCCGGGTGCGATGGCGTTGAGCCGGATGCCGTAGCGTCCCCATTCAACCGCCAGGCTCTGGGTCATCACCGCGACACCGGCCTTGGACATCGCCGAGGGTACGACGAAGGGGCTGCCCGTCCACACCCAGGTCGTCAGGATGCTCAGGACGCTGGCCTTGCGGCCCTCGGCGATCCAGCGCTTGCCGCAGGCGTTGGTCATGTAGAATGTGCCGTGCAGCACGATATTGGCGATGGCGTCGAAGGCGCGCGGGCTGAGATCCTTGGTCTGCGAGACGAAGTTGCCGGCGGCGTTGTTGATCAGGCCGTCAAGCGGGCCGCCTTGCCAGATCGCCTCGATCATTTCCTCGACGGCCGTAGCGACGCGAATATCCACCGTGAAGGTATCGACGCGGCGCCCGGGATGCTTGGCCATGACCTCGCGCGCGGTCTCCTCGAGCACGCCGCCGCGACGGCCGCAGATGACGCAATCGGCGCCCAGCTCGACGAACCTCTCCATCATCACGCGGCCCAGGCCGGTGCCGCCGCCCGTGATCAGGAAGCGTTTGCCCTTGTACAGATCGTTGCGGAACATCGTCGTCCTCCCGGTGTCGCGGCTGGTTTAGGCAAGCGTTCGTCGTCGCGCAACGTCCCAACCGCGATGATCCGACCGTCAGCAAGGCTGCCGCAATCGGTTGAACAGGGACTGTTTCCGACCGCCGCAAAGGGTGTTAGGCTTCTCATAACAGGGAGCGCAAAAAAACAAAGCGGGCGGCGTATGACGACCCTAACAGGCGTAGAAGTCGGGGACGGCGCGGATCTGGTCGAGTTCCGGGGCCGCGTGAAGTGGTTCAACGTCACGAAGGGTTATGGCTTCGTCTCGCCGGACTCTGGCGAAGGCGACGCGTTTCTCCATGTCACCGTGCTACGGCAGGCCGGGCACGACGACGTCGCCCCCGGGGTCACGCTGACGGGGCAGGCCGCGCGCGGCCCCAAGGGCATGCAGGTGATGCGGATCACCAACGTTGACATGTCGACGGCGGGCCCGATGCCGCGCGCCGAAGGCGCGAGCGAGCCGCCGGCGCAGGCGGCCGAGGCGGACGGCGAGTACGTCGTCGGCCAGGTCAAGTGGTACAACGCCGAGCGCGGCTACGGCTTCGTCTGCCCGCAAGCTACCGGTAAGGACGTCTTCATTCACGCGGCCACGTTGCGCCGTCACGGCATCGAAAGCCTGATGCCGGGCCAGATGGTCAAGGTGCGCATCGTCGAGGGCCCCAAGGGGCTGCAGGTCGCCGACATCCGGCCCGAGTAGGCTGGCGACAAACCATCCGCATGCCTATCGCCGGGCTGAAAAAGGCCTGCTAGAAGCTAGGCCATGCGAGCGTTCGTCGCCTGTGCCGCCTTCCTCCTCGTTGGCGCGCTGAACTTCCTGTGGTGGTGGTACCCCAACCGGCCGGTCGAGATCCCGGCCTGGAAGGAAGGCCCGTTGCAGAGCGTGTCCTTCGCGCCCTATCGGCCGGGACAGAGCCCGCACACGCGCACTTTCGCCACCGCCCAGCAGATCGAGGCCGATCTCAAGCTGATGCGGGGCAAGACCGTCGCCTTGCGCACCTATAGCAGCCTGGAAGGGCTCGAGACGGTACCGCGTCTGGCCGACAAGTATGGGCTGAAGGTATGGCACGGCGCCTGGCTCAACAGCGTCGAGCGCGAGAACCTCGAGCAGGTCGCCGCCCTGATCGACCATGCCAACCGCTATCCGCAGTCGGTCGACCGGGTGATCATCGGCAACGAGGTGCTGCTGCGCAAGGACCTCGATGCCCAGCAACTCGTGCGCTACATCCGCATGGTCAAGCAGGCGGTCAAGCAGCCGGTGACCTACGCCGATGTCTGGGAGTTCTGGCTGCGCAATCCCGAGATCGCCGACGAGGTCGATATCGTCACGGTGCATCTGCTGCCGTACTGGGAGGACGTGCCGATCGGCCTGTCGCGGCGCGGCGCCGACGGCACGCTGATCATCGAGAAGCACATCGTCGACATCTACCAGAAGGTACGCCGCGCCTTTCCCAACAAGCGGATCGTCATCGGCGAGACGGGCTGGCCCAGCACCGGCCGCATGCGCGCCGACGCGCGGCCGGGCCGCGTCGAGCAGGTCACCTACTTCTCGATCTTCAAGCGCCTCGCCGAGCAGCACGGCTTCGAATACAACGTCATTGAGGCCTTCGATCAGGACTGGAAGAGCGCGCAGGAGGGCTCGGTCGGCGCCGCCTGGGGCATCTTCACCGCCGATCGCGTCGAGAAGTTCAAGGCCGGCAAGCCTGTAACGCCCGAGCCGAAATGGGCGTCGCTCTTCGCGGTGTCCACGATCGCCGCCGGCCTGATGATCCTGGGCTTCGCCAGCCTGCGGCGCCGGCCCGGCAACCTGGCGATCGTGGTGTTCTCGCTCTTCGCTTATGTCGTCGCCTCGGTCGTCGTGCAGGCGACGTGGCACAATTATACCCACTCCTTCTATACGAGCCGCCTGCTCGGTACGGTGATCTACTTCGTCCTGATCGTGGCCTTCGGCTACGCGCTGATGCGCGGCATTGCCGACAGCCTGACGGGACGCATGGCCGATCCCTCGCTCTATGGCGCGCGCGTGCGCGAGGCGTGGACGGCGTTCCGCGCACTGCCACGGTTGACGGCGCTGCGGCGCATCGACCTCCTGGCGCAGATGCTGTTCCTGATCTTCACCGGGCTCTGCATCTACCACCTGTTCTTCCTCGGCATCGACGTGCACTTCTTCGTCATCGGCTCGGGCGAGAACACGGTCGTGTTCAACATCGACGGCCGTTACCGCGACTTCCCGATCTGGGATTTCATGCTGCCCACCTTCGTGCTGGTGGCCTGGAAGCTGTTCACCATCTTCCGCACCGGCGATGTGCCGCGCACCCACAGACTGGCCAAGACGCTATCCTTCGGCCGCCTGCTGGGCTTCGACGGCAGCCGCGGCTATGTGCGGCTGGATCCGGTGTTCAGCCGCATCTCGCCGGTGCTGCCCGAGCTGGTGCTGTCGACCTTGCTGATCGCCGGCGTGGCGCTGGTCGTCGTGACCGAGGGCGCGATCAAGCTGCACGATGGAGCCGGTGGTGGATGGCTGGCGCCCGATGGCGGGCGATGGGTGATCGGCACCCTGTTCTGGAATACCCAGGCCAATTGGTTCGCCGCCGAGGCGCTGCTGCTGGCGTTGCCCTATCTCGCCACCATATACGTCTCGCTGCGCACCCCGCTCGCCGAGCCGCCGCCCGAGTCGTATACCTCGAAGTGGTAGTCGGCCGCGTCTGAAAGGAAACCGCCATGGATTTCTCGGGCGAGTACAGGATTCCCGCGCCCCGGCAGAAGGTCTGGGAGGCACTCAACGATCCGGCGATCCTGCAGCAGGCGATTCCGGGCTGCGAATCACTGGAGAAGACCTCCGATACCGAGCTGAAGGCCCAGGTCCGCATGCGCGTCGGCCCGGTGAGCGCCAAATTCGGTGGCAAGGTGACTCTGTCGGATTTCGACCCGCCGAATTCCTACCGCATTTCAGGCGAAGGGCAGGGCGGCGCCGCCGGCTTCGCCAAGGGCGGCGCGGTGGTGAAGCTGGCCGACGACGGCGGCGGCACCGTGCTGACCTACACCGCCGACGCGCAGGTCGGCGGCAAGATCGCCCAGGTCGGCGCGCGCCTGATCGAGGGCACGGCGAAGAAACTGGCCGACGAGTTCTTCGGCAAGTTCGCCGAGCTGGTCGGCGGATCGGCAGAACCGCAGCCCCAATCGGCCGGCGCGGCTTCCTCGCCCGTACCTGCGTCGCAGCCGGCGCCCAGTCCCGCGACCACGCCGGCGTCGGCGACGCGCGGCCTGAACCACTGGCTGATCATCGGCGCCGGCGCCGTCGTGCTAGTGATCGCCTGGCTGGCGATGCGTTGAACGTCGCCGTCATCCTTCGCTGCGCTCAGGACGACAAACGGCGCCGGCCATTTTCCTTGACCCGCAACGCGCGTCCCCGCCATGGTATGCGTGCGAAACCGCGAAGGGCGTCCGTGAAGCGGCCTCGCGCCAGCCTGTAGGGAGAGACAGCATGACGATGTCCGTTGCCATGACCGTGAACGGCAAGGCCGTCTCCGGCAACGTCGAAGCGCGCACGCTGCTGGTGCAGTTCCTGCGGGAACATCTCGGCATGACCGGCACGCATGTGGGCTGCGACACCAGCCAGTGCGGCGCTTGTGTCGTGCATGTCGACGGCGTGTCGGTGAAGGCCTGCACCATGCTCGCGGTCCAGGCCGAAGGCTCGAAGGTCACGACCATCGAAGGCCTCGCCGCGAGTCCGGAGAAGCTGCATCCGATGCAGGAGGCGTTCCGCGAGAATCACGGACTGCAATGCGGCTTCTGCACCCCGGGCATGGTGATGAGCGCCATCGATCTGGTGAAGCGTCACAACTACGCCGTCACCGAGGAGATCGTGCGGCACGGGCTGGAGGGCAATCTCTGCCGCTGCACCGGCTACCACAACATCGTGAAGTCGATCCTCGCGGGTGCGCAGGCCATGAAGGCCGCCGGCGTCTGAACCAACGATAGCGACAAGCGTCCCTGCAACAGGGCCCAGAGGGAGGAACCTATGGGTAACGTCAAGATCGGTGAGCGCGTCCAGCGCAAGGAAGACCGTCGTTTCCTGACCGGCTCCGGCCGCTACGTCGACGATCTGCAGCTCGCGCGCGTCACCTACGCCTATTTTCTGCGCTCGCCGCACGCCCACGCCAAGATCCGCAAGATTGACACCTCGAAGGCCGCGGCCTCGGTCGGCGTCGTGCAGATCTTCACCGGCAAGGATGTCGCCGAGGCCAAAGTCGGCGGGCTGATCTGCGGCTGGGTGGTCAAGGACAAGCACGGCAATCCGCACAAGGCGCCGGCGCATCCCGCGATGGCCGCTGATACGGTGCGCCACGTCGGCGACACGGTGGCGATGGTGATCGCCGCGACGGCCGACCAGGCCCGCGACGCCGCGGAGAAGATCGAGGTCGACTACGAGGTGCTGCCGGCGCAGATCAACCTTGCCGGCGCGCTCGATCCCAAGGCGCCGCAGGTGCACGCCGACGCGCCGGGCAACCTCTGCTACGACTGGGAGCTGGGCGACAAGGCCGCAGTCGACGCCGCCTTCGCCAAGGCCGCGCACGTCACCAAGCTCGACCTGGTGAACAATCGGCTGGTGCCCAACGCCATGGAGCCGCGCGCGGCCGCCGCCGAGTACGATCGCGGCACCGGCAACTACACGCTCTACACCACCAGCCAGAACCCGCATGTCGCGCGGCTGGTGCTGTCGGCCTTCGTGCTGGGCATCCCCGAGCACAAGCTGCGCGTCATCGCGCCGGATGTCGGCGGCGGCTTCGGCTCGAAGATCTTCATCTACCCCGAAGAGACGATGCTGACCTGGGCGGCGGGCAAGATCGGCCGCTCGATCAAGTGGACGGCGGAGCGCTCCGAGTCGTTCATGACCGACGCGCATGGCCGCGACCACGTCACCCATGCCGAGCTGGCGCTCGACGCCAAAGGCAAGATCCTCGCCTTCAAGGTGGACACCATCGCCAACCTCGGCGCCTATCTCTCGACCTTCGCCACGGCGGTGCCGACCTATCTCTACGCCACCCTGCTGGCCGGCCAGTACACGACGCCGGTGATCTACTGCAACGTGCGCGCCGCCTTTACGCACACCACGCCCGTCGACGCCTATCGCGGCGCCGGACGGCCGGAGGCGACCTACGTCGTCGAGAGCATCGTCAGCAAGGCGGCGCGCGAGATGAAGATCGACTCCGCCGAGCTGCGGCGGCGCAATTACATCGCCAAGGACGCCTTCCCGTACCAGACGCCGGTGGCGCTGACCTACGACTCCGGCAACTACGCGCCGATCCTTGACCAGGCGATGAAGCTGGCCGACTACGCCGGCATCGACGCCCGCAAGGCGGCGGCCAAGGCCAAGGGCAAACTGCGCGGTATCGGCGTGTGCTCCTACATCGAAGCCTGCGGTATCGCACCGTCGGCGGTGGTGGGCTCGCTCGGTGCCGGCGTCGGCCTGTGGGAGAGCGCCCAGCTCAAGTTCAACCCCACCGGCAACCTGCAGATCCTCACCGGCTCGCACAGCCACGGCCAGGGCCACGAGACGACCTTCGCGCAGATCGTCTCCGACAAGCTCGGCATCCCGCTCGACCAGATCGAGGTGGTGCACGGCGACACCGACAAGGTGCCGTTCGGCATGGGCACCTACGGCTCGCGCTCGCTGCCGGTGGGTGGTTCGGCGATCATGAAGGCGGCTGACAAGATCATCGCCAAGGGCAAGAAGGTCGCCGCGCATCTGATGGAGGCCGCCGAGGCCGACATCGTCTTCGAGAACGGCACCTTCAAGGTCACGGGCACCGACAAGGCCGTGCCGCTGGGCCAGGCGGTCTTCGCCGCCTACGTGCCGCACAACTATCCGGCCGATCTCGAGCCGGGCATGGACGAGAACGCGTTCTACGACCCGTCCAACTTCACCTATCCGTCGGGCACGCAGATCTGCGAGGTCGAGGTCGACCCTGATACCGGTGTCGTCGACATCGTGAACTTTGTCGCCGTCGACGATTTCGGCAACATCGTCAATCCGATGGTTGTCGAAGGCCAGGTGCATGGCGGCATCGTCCAGGGCGTCGGCCAGGCGCTGCTGGAGAACGCCGCCTACGACGAGAAGACCGGCCAGCTGATCTCGGGCTCGTACATGGACTACACCATGCCGCGCGCCGACGACGTGCCGTCGTTCAAGCTCGGCTACGAGGTCACGCCATGCCCGCACAACCCGCTGGGGGTGAAAGGCTGCGGCGAGGCCGGCGCGATAGCGGCCCCGGCCGCCGTGATGAACGCGGTGCGCGACGCGCTCGCCGCCGTCGGCGCCCAGGATCGCATCGAAATGCCCGCGACGCCGCAGCGCGTGTGGGCGGCGATCAACGCACACTGAGACGAAGCGAGATCAGGAGGAACCCCCATGTACGATTTCGCGTACCACAAGCCGAAGTCCGTCGCCGACGCCTCGGCCGCGGTGAAGAAGGCCTCGGAAGGCAAGCTGATGGCCGGCGGCATGACCTTGATCCCGACGATCAAGCAGCGCCTGGCGCGTCCGTCCGACGTCGTCGATCTCGGCGGCATCGGCGATCTGAAGGGCATCAAGGTCGACGCCTCCGGTGTCACCATCGGCGCCATGACCAAGCACGCCGAGGTCGCGGCCTCCGCTGACGTCGCCAAGGCGATCCCGGCGCTGGCCAAGCTCGCGGCCAATATCGGCGACGCCCAGGTGCGCAATCGCGGCACGATCGGCGGCTCGGTGGCCAACAACGATCCGGCAGCCGACTACCCGGCGGCGTTGGTCGGACTGGGCGCCACGGTGCACACCAACGAGCGCAAGATCGCCGCCGACGACTTCTTCAAGGGCATGTTCGAGACCGCGCTGAAGGACGGCGAGATCATCACCGCCGTGAGCTTCCCGGTGGCCAAGAAGGCCGCTTACATGAAGTTCCCCAACCCGGCCTCGCGCTACGCCATGGTCGGCGTGTTCGTGGCCGACACGGCGGGCGGCGCGCGCGTCGCGGTCACCGGCGCCGGCCCGGGCGTGTTCCGGGTCAAGGACATGGAAGCCGCGCTGGGCAAGGGCTGGTCGGCGGACGCCGTCGCCGGCATCAAGGTGCCGGCCGGCGGGCTGAACAACGACATCCACGCCAGCCGCGAGTACCGCGCGCATCTGGTGACGGTGATGGCCAAGCGGGCGGTTGCCGCGGCGGGCTGAACAGCCAGTAATCGGGATTGTTGAAGGGCCGGCCTGGTGCCGGCCCTTTGTCATCTTTGGGTAGAGCGCTTCGTGGACGGCCTTTTTTGCTCCACCCAATTACATCACGGCTCGGGACATGATCCCCGGACCTCGGAGGATGAGAGCAACCGAGTTGTGCGCGTCAAGTTCAGCAAGAGTGCGATGTCTTCAGCGGTCATGACGGCGGGCTCGTCCCGGCAGTCCTCAGGCGCCTGTCGCGCGCCGCGAAGCGAAGCTCCGCATTTCGGTCACCACCCTCGTCACCCTGAGCAAATCGAAGGATCTCGCGGTGATGCACACGGACAAGCCGCATGTTTGCGACCACGACACCGCAAGGTCCTTCGCTTCGCTCAGGACGACGGGCGACTACTCCGCGGCCAGTGCGGGCGCGGCGGCGACGGTGGGGGCGGGAGTGGACTCCTCCTGCGCTGCTGCCTGCTTGCGCACGCGGAACCACGCGGCATAGAGGGCGGGCAGGAAGATCAGGGTCAACGCGGTCGCGACGAGCAATCCGCCCATTAGCGCGATCGCCATCGGGCCCCAGAACACCGAGCGTGACAGCGGCACCATGGCGAAGATCGCCGCCGCCGCCGTCAATAGAATCGGGCGCGAGCGGCGCACGGTGGCCTCTACGATGGCGTCGTAGGCCGAGCGGCCGTCGCGCATGTCCTGGTCGATCTGGTCGACCAGGATCACCGAGTTGCGCATGATCATGCCCGACAGCGCGATCACGCCCAGCAGCGAGACGAAGCCGAAGGCCGAGTTGAAGCTGAGCAGCGCCAGCGACACGCCGATCAGGCCCAGGGGCGCGGTGAGGAACACCAGCGCCAGCTTGGAGAAGCTCTGCAGCTGCAGCATGAGGAAGCCCAGCATCAGGAACAGCATCAGCGGCATCAGCACGAAGATCGAGCCCTGGCTCTTGGCGCTCTCCTCGCTGTCGCCGCCAACCTCGATGCGATAGCCCGTCGGCAGCGCCGCGCGCAGCTGTGACAGCGCCTTGTCGACGCGCGCGGTAACGTCGGGCCCCTGCACGCCGTCGGCGACCATGGCGCGCACGGTCATCAGGGTCTCCTTGTTGCGCCGCCACAGGATCGGCTCCTCCAGCTCGTATTTCAGCCGCGCGATCTGGCCCAGCGGCACCGGGCCGTTGGCGCCCCGCACGGTGATGCCGTCGAGATTGTCGAGGCCCACGCGCTCCGCGGCGATGGCGCGGGCGACGACGTCGATCAGCTCGTCGCCCTCGCGGAACTGCGTCACCGTGGTGCCCGACAGCAAGGTGTGCAGGGCCTGGCCGAGATCCTGCGGGTTGACGCCCAGCGCGCGCGCCTTGGCGTGGTCGATATCGAGCCGCACGCTCTTGCTCAGCTCGAACCAGTCGAAGTTGATGTCGCGCGTGTCGGGGTCGGCCTTGAACACCGCGCGCACCTTCTCGGCCAGCACGCGGATCTCCTGCGGATCCTGGCCCAGTACGCGGAACATCACGGGGTATTGCACCGGCGGGCCGTTCTGCAGGCGCTGCACGCGAGCGCGCACGGCGGCGAAGTCGGTGTTGAAGAGGGCGTCGAGCTCGGCGACCAGCCGCTCGCGCTGATCGATGCCCTTGGTCATCACCACGAGCTGGCCGAAGGCAGGGTTCTTCAGCTCGGGCAGGGTCGGCAGGTAGAAGCGCGGCGAGCCGCCACC
The DNA here is from genome assembly GCA_016869975.1 of Alphaproteobacteria bacterium. Lineage (GTDB taxonomy): Bacteria > Pseudomonadota > Alphaproteobacteria > Reyranellales > Reyranellaceae > JAFAZJ01. The sequence goes on along the minus strand of VGCZ01000018.1, from coordinate 65,542 downwards.
GACATAGGCGACATAGTTCACCACGTTCTCGTTGCGCGCCAGCCAGGCCTCCAACCGCTTCACCTCGGCTTCGGTCGCGGCATACGACGACTGCTCGGCCAGGCGCAGGTCGATGATCAGCTCGGGCCGGTTGGCGGTGGGGAAGAATTGCTTCTGCACGAACTGGAAGGCGAAGAGCGAGCCGGCAAAAGCGACCAGCGTGGCGCCGATCACCAGCCAGCGATGATCGAGGCACCAGACCACGACGCGGCGGAAAGCGCGGTAGAGCGGGCGGTCGTAGGGATCGTCGTGCTTGCCGTCGGCGTGCGACTTGGGCGTTGGCAGCAGGCGGTAGCCGATGAAGGGCGTGAAGATCACGGCGACGAACCACGACACGATCAACGCGATCGCGGTAACCCAGAAGATGGCGTTGGTGTACTCGCCGGCGCTGGAGCGCGCGAAACCCACGGGCACGAAGCCGGCCGCGGTGATCAGGGTGCCGGTCAGCATCGGGAACGCCGTGGAGGAGTAGGCGTAGCTCGCCGCCTCCATGCGGGTGTGGCCCTGCTCGAGCTTCACCATCATCATCTCGACGGCGATGATGGCGTCGTCGACCAGCAGGCCGAGCGCGATGATCAGCGCGCCGAGCGAGATACGGTGGAAGTTGATGCCCATCACCTCCATCGCCGTGAAGGTGATCGCCAGCACCAGCGGCACGCAGAGCGCCACGACGATGCCGCTGCGCAGGCCGAGGCTGACAAAGCTCACCGCCAGCACGATGCCCAGCGCCTCGATCAGCGAATAGATGAACTCGGAGAACGAGCGATCGACCACGTCGGGCTGGAAGGCGACCTTGTGCACCGTGATGCCAACCGGTAGCTCGTCCTGGATCGCCGCTATCTCCTTGTCGAGCAGCTTGCCCAGCGCCTGCATGTTGCCGCCGGCCGACATCACGAGGCCCAGGCCGAGCGCCGGCTTGCCCATGAAGCGCATGCTGAAGGTCTGGGGATCCTGGTAGCCGCGCCTGACCTCCGCGACATCAGAGATGCGCAAGGTACGGCCGCCGGCGTTGATGGGGATCTCGCCGATCGCCGCCGCCGTCGTCGGCGCGGCGTCGATGCGCAGCGCCACGCGGGAGGAGGGCGTCTCGACCACGCCGGCCGAGGTCATCGCGTTCTGCTTCTGCAACGCGTCGAAGAGCTGCGTCACCGAGATGCCAAGCGTCGCCAGGCGGACATGCGAGAACTCGAGATACACGCGCTCGTCTTGGGCGCCGAAGATGTCGGCCTTGGCGACGTCTGATACGCGCAGCAGGCGCAGGCGGACCTTCTTGATCAGCTCCTTCATCTCGGCCGGCGAGTAGCCGTCGCCTTCGAAGGCCCAGATCATCGCGTAGGTGTCGCCGAACTCGTCGTTGAAGAATGGCCCCAGCACGCCCTGGGGCAGGGTGTTGCGGATGTCACCGATCTTCTTGCGCACCTGATACCACAGGCCGGCGACCTCCTTCGGCGGCACGCTGTCCTGCAGGTTGACGAAGATCACGGCCTCGCCCGGCCGGGAGTAGGAGGTGACGTTGTAGAGATAGGGCAGTTCCTGCAACTTGGTCTCGATCTTGTCGGTGACCTGCTGCTCCATCTCGCGCGCCGTAGCACCGGGCCAGGCCACCGACACCACCATCTGCTTGATGGTGAAGGGCGGATCCTCGGCGCGGCCAAGGTTGAAGAACGACAGGGTGCCGGCGATCGTGAGCACGATCAGCATGAACAGCGTGAGCGTGCGATGCTCCAGCGCCCAGGTGCTGAGATTGAAGCGGTTAGACATGGTGAATGTCCGGAGTTGTCGACTGGGACCGCCCGCGAGACGCCGGCGGTCCCAAGGGAAGCATCACTGGCCCAAGCTCTGCGCCACGGCGGCGTCGGACGTGGCGCTGGTTTGTGGCTTGACGCGCTGGCCGACCTCGAGCTTGTGCACGCCCTGAGTCACGATCAGCTCGCCCTCGCCGAGGCCGGCCGAGATCAGCGCGCTGTCGTCGCGCCAGCGCGCCACCGTCACCGGCCGCAGCGCGAGCGCGCCGCTCTGCCGATCGACGATCCACACGGCGGGGCCGGTGCCGCGCTGGAAGATCGCGGTCATCGGCACCTCGGCGAGCCGCTCCTGCGTGCCGCGCTCGAGCGTGAGCGTCGCGGTCATGCCCATGGCGATCAGCGCCGGCCGCTCGGCGATGGCGAAGCGCGCGGCGTAGGTGCGCGTGATCGTGTCGGCCATCGGCGCCAGCTCGCGCAAGGTCGCGCCGCGCACGATTCCGGGTTCGGCCCACAGATCGTAGGTGACGCGCGAGGCGCCGCTCAGCAGCGCCAGACGCTGCTCCGGCACGTCGACGCGGATCTCCAGCTCGTTGAGGCGGGCGATCTTGGCCACTTGCTGGCCAGCGGACACGACCTGGCCGACCTCGATCATCAGCGCCGTGACGACGCCATCGGAATCGGCGCTGAGCGTGGTGTAGCCGAGATTGTTGGCGGCGGTGTCGAGCTGCGTCTTGGCTTGCTCAAGCCGCGCCTGCGCGGCGTTGGCCAAAGACTGCCGCTGGTCGAGCATCTGCGGCACGAAGGCCGACGTGCCCTTCAGGCCGACATAGCGTTCGAGATCGGCCTTGGCGCGCACCGCCTCGGCCTCAGCCGCCGCCAGTGCGGCGCGCGCATTGTCATGGGCCAGCCTCATATCGGCCGGGTCGAGACGCGCGATCGGCTGGCCCGCCGTGACGCGCCCGCCGACCTCGACCAGCCGCTCGACGATCTTGCCGGGGACGCGGAAGCCGACCGTGGTCTCGTAGCGCGGCACCACCGTGCCAGCCAGGGTGAGGCGCTCGGTCTGGCCGCGCAGGGTGATCTCCTGCACCCGGGCGGGACGAACGACCGGGGGCTTCGCGGCGATCGACGCGGGCGTTGGCGGCTTGGGATAGGCGAACAGCACGAAGCTCAGGCCGCCGGCGAGGCTGACCGCGAGAACCGAACCGAGCACCGCAACGAGGCGCTTACGCATGACCGCACTCCCGGGTAAACTAACGTTCAGTCATTGCAAACTGAACTGAATAGTGTTAACTTACCGTCGTTAACTGATCAAGCCCGGGCACGCCCGCAAGAGGAACAAAATGGTGAATGTGGCAGCGCAGACTGTCGCACCCCTGGGGCGCAAGCGCCGGGGTGAGGGACACACGCGGCGCGACGAAATCCTCGTCGCCGCGAAGTCGCTCTTCCTCGAAGAGGGTTACGGCGCCACTACGATCCGGAAAATCGCTGATCGTGTAGGGGTTTCTGCTCCAGCCTTGTACTTGTACTTTAAGGACAAGGACGAGATCATGCTGGCACTCTGCGACCAGACTTTCGGTCGCTTGATCGAACTCTTCCACAGCATTGAATGTATTGAATGTTCGCCCCGAGACCGCCTGCGGCAGATGGGCGAGGCGTATGTCAGGTTCGGCCTCGCGCATGTCGGCGAGTATCGGCTGATCTTCATGGAGGAGCAGGCGCCCGAGCCGGTGCGCCATACCGGCCATCGCGGCGATATCAGCGATCCGGAGAAGCCCGGCATCAAGGGCGCGATCGCCTTTGCCATGCTCGAGCGCCAGTTCATCGAGCTGGAGCAGGGCGGGGCCAAGCTGCCCCATCCGCCGGTCACCTGCGCCGAGCTGTCCTGGATGGCCTGCCACGGCCTGGTGTCGGCCTTGATCAACGAACCCGACTTTCCCTGGTCGGACCGCCAGGCGCTGATCCAGGGGATGGTCGACCTGACGGTGCGCGGTCTGGCTCCGACCTAATAGGTCGCGCGACCACCCGAGAGGTCGAACACCGCGCCGGTGTTGAAGCTGCACAGCGGCGAGGCCAGCCAGGTCACCAGGGTGGCGGCTTCCTCGACCGTGGCGAAGCGGCCCATCGGGATCTTCGACAGCATGAAGTCGATGTGTTGCTGGGTCATCTGCTTGAAGATGTCGGTCTTGATTGCCGCCGGGCAGACGCAGTTCGCCAGCACGCCGGTATTCGCCAGCTCCTTGCCCAGCGACTTGGTCAGGCCGATCACGCCGGCCTTCGAGGCGGAATAGGCCGAGGCGTTGGGGTTGCCTTCCTTGCCGGCGATCGAGGCGATGTTGACGATGCGGCCCCATTTGCGCGCCACCATGCCCGGCACGACGGCGCGGTTGGTGACGAAGACGCCGGTGAGGTTGATGTCGATCACCTGCCGCCAGGCCTGCACGTCATAGTCGGCGACCGTCGCGTTGGGGCCAGTGATGCCGGCACTGGCGACCAGGACGTCGACGCCGCCCAGCCGCTTCTCGGTATCCGCCAGCGCTGCCGCAACCGAGCGGTCGTCGGCGACGTCGACGGACACGGCGATGGCGCCGGGCAAGGTCGCCGCCGACTCCCGGGCGACGGCCTCGTCCCGATCCCACACCGCGATGCGCGCGCCGGCGGCTTGCAGCGCCTGCGCGCACGCCAACCCGATGCCGCGCGCACCACCGGTGACGACCGCGTTCTTTCCCCTCAGGACGTCACCGTACATCCGAACTCCTACTGGATTGGCCCGTGCTGGCGCTTGCCGGTCGCCTGACCGCTGGCCGGGTCTCTGGGAGTGACGACTTTCGAGGGGGGCGCCTTGCCATCGGCCTTGTCGCCCTTGTCGCCGCCCTTTGGGGTCACGCCTTGTGCCTTGTCCGGGCGGTCGCCCTTGCCCTGGCCCTTCTGCTCGGCGAAGGCTGATCCCATGGCCATCGCGGCGGCGAGCGCCAGGATCATCGGTATTGTCTTGCGCATCTGGAAGTTTCCCCTAAGTGATGTGAACACTCACCATACGAGCGGTGTGGCAAGGTCATCCCCGGCCCCGCTAGTATCACACGTCACTCTACTTTTGCCCCCAACCACACGGCTTTGATGTCCACCCCAGTACCCGAGTCGATCGACGCCATGGTCGATCTCCTGCGCCGTGGCGACTATATCGCCGACCGCAGCCTCGCCACAGTCCTCTTCCTTGCTCTCAAACGCGGCCGGCCGCTGTTCTGCGAGGGTGAGGCCGGCGTCGGCAAGACCGAGATCGCCAAGGTCCTGGCCCAGACGCTCGGCCGCAAGCTGATCCGCCTGCAATGCTACGAGGGCCTCGACGCGGCATCCGCCGTCTACGAGTGGAACTACGCCCGGCAGATGATCGAGATCCGGTTAGCCGAGGCGCAGGGCGCCGTCGATCGCGACCAGCTCGGCAGCGACGTCTTCAACGAGCGCTTCCTGATTCGCCGCCCGCTGCTGGAGGCGCTGCAGCCCGATCCGGCCGGCCCGCCGGTGCTGCTGATCGACGAGCTCGACCGCACCGACGAACCCTTCGAAGCCTATCTGCTGGAGGTGCTCTCCGATTTCCAGGTCTCGATCCCCGAGCTGGGCACGGTGAAGGCCCCTGAAGCGCCGATCGTGATCATCACCTCGAACCGCACGCGCGAGATCCACGATGCGCTCAAGCGCCGCTGCTTCTATCACTGGGTCGACTATCCCGACGCGGCGCGCGAGCGGCAGATCCTCGCCACCAAGGCGCCCGAGGCGCCGGCGGCGCTGGCGCGGCAGGTCGTGGGCTTCGTGCAGGCGCTGCGGAACATGGACCTGTTCAAGTCACCGGGCGTCGCCGAGTCGATCGACTGGGCGCAGGCGCTGTCGGAGCTCAACGTGCTCGACCTCGATCCCAACGTGATCGATTCCACCCTGGGTATCCTGCTGAAGTACCAGGATGACATCCAGCGCATCCAGGGCATCGAGGCCGCCGCCATCCTCGGCCGCGTGAAGAGCGAGGTGGCGGCCTTGCCGGCTGCCTAGGCGATGTCCGAAGTCATCCGCTCAGCCCCGAAGCCGCCGGCCGAGCCCAAGCTCGTCGTCAACATCATGAACTTCGCGCGCACCCTGCGCGCGGCGGGGCTGCCGATCGGCCCGGGCCGCGTGCTCGAAGCGGTGAAGGCGGTCGAGGCGGCGGGGCTCGGCCGGCGCGAGGATTTCTACTGGACCCTGCACAGCGTGTTCGTGAACCGCCGCGACCAGCGCGAGATCTTCGATCAAGCCTTCCACGTCTTCTGGCGCAATCCCAAGCTGCTCGAGAAGATGATGGGCATGATGCTGCCGCAGATCGACGGCGGCTTCGAGGAGGACCAGAGCAAGAAGCAGATGAGCCGCCGCCTGCAGGAAGCCCTGCAATCGGGCCGCGGCCAGGCGCCGGAGGAGGAGTCCGAGGAGCCGCCCAAGATGGAGCTCGAAGCGACCTTGACCTTCTCCGACCGCGAGCTGTTGCAGACGCGCGACTTCGAGCAAATGTCGGCGGCCGAGATCGCCCAGGCGCTGCGCGCGATCCAGCGCCTGCGCCTGCCGATCCCCGACCGACGCATCCGCCGCACGCGGCCGTCAGCGCATGGCAGCCGCATCGACATGCGCGCCACGATGCGCGCCTCGCTCAAGCCGCACGGCGTGATCGAGCTGCATCGGAAGGAACCGCGAAGGCGGCCGCCGCCGCTGGTTATCCTCTGCGACATCTCCGGCTCGATGAGCAAGTACAGTCGGATGTTCCTGCATTTCATGCACGCGCTGGCGAGCGATCGCGACCGGGTATTCAGCTTCACCTTCGGCACGCGGCTCAACAACGTGACGCGCGCGCTTCGGGACAAGGATGTCGATGTCGCCCTTGCCAAGGCCAGCGCCCAGGTAGAGGACTGGTCCGGCGGCACGCGCATCGGCGCCACCCTGCACGAGTTCAACCTGAAATGGTCGCGCCGGGTGCTGGGGCAGGGCGCCGTGGTGCTGCTGATCACCGACGGGCTCGACCGCGAGGGCGCGGCGGGCCTGCCGGAGGAGATGGAGCGGCTGCACAAATCCTGTTCCCGGCTGATCTGGCTCAACCCGCTCTTGCGCTACGACGGGTACGAGCCAAAATCTCTGGGCAACCGGGCGATGCTGCCGCATGTCGACGATTTCCGGCCGGTGCACAATCTCGACAGCTTGGCCGAGCTGGTGGCGGCGCTGAGCGAGCCAGTGCGTCGCGGCGGCCGGACGATGGCGGACTGGCGCGACCGCGCGCGGGCCGCATGAGATGGAGGGCACGATGAATCCGGCTCAGGAAGACATCCTCGGCGCGGTGCGCCAGTGGAAGGACGCCGGCAAGGACGTGGCGTTGGCCACGGTGACCTTGACCTGGGGCTCCTCGCCGCGCCCGGTGGGCAGCCAGCTCGCCATCGACGGCGCCGGCAACATGGTGGGCTCGGTCTCCGGCGGCTGCATCGAGGGCGCCGTGGTCAAGGAAGCGCTCGACGCCATCAAGGACGGCAAACCGCGTCTGCTCGATTTCGGCGTCACCGACGAGCAGGCCTGGGATGTCGGGCTGGCCTGCGGCGGCAAGGTGCAGGTCTTCGTCGAGAAGGTGGGCTGACGTTCTCCTCCCTCTCCCCGCTTGCGGGGAGAGGGTCGGGGTGAGGGGGAGTCGCCGGTTGCGCAGGGCGGTCGTGCGCCACTTGCTTCAGCCCCTCACCCCAACCCTCTCCCCGTAAACGGGGAGAGGGAGCCATATGAGGAAGGACACGCGATGAAACTGTCGACTCTCGACGCCTTGCAGGCCGCGCGCGCGGCGCGGCGGCCGGTTGTGCTGGTCAAGCGCATCGCCGATGGCGAGGAAGTGCTGATCTTCAAGGATCGCGCGGAGGGCGCGCTCGCCAGCGACGCGGCTGCGGTCGCGGCAGGCCGCGCCGCGCTCGAGTCGGGCAAGAGCGAGACGGTCGAAACGGCCTCGGGCAAGCTCTTCGTGCAGGCGTTCATCCCGCCGCAGCGCATGATCGTGGTCGGCGCCGTCCATATCGCACAGGCGCTGGTGCCGATGGCAGCGATGAGCGGCTTCGATGTCACGGTGATCGATCCGCGCCGCGCCTTCGCCAGCGACAGCCGTTTCCCCGGCGTCACCGTGCTGACCGACTGGCCGGACGAGGCGATGGAGCGGCTGAAGCCCGATCCGGCGACCGCCGTGGTGACCTTGACCCACGACCCAAAGCTCGACGATCCGGCGCTGATCGTGGCGCTGAACTCCGACGCCTTCTATGTCGGCTCGCTGGGCAGCCGCAACACGCACGCCAAGCGCAAGGCGCGGCTGAACGAGGCCGGCATCACCGACGCGCAGTTCGCGCGTATCCATGGGCCCGTCGGCCTGAACCTCGGCGGCCGCTCGCCGGCGGAGATCGCGATCTCGATCCTGGCGCAGATCATCCAGGTGCGCTCGGCGCAGGCCGCCGAGCGCGAGCCGCGCGAGCGCGCGGCCTGAGCCCATGCGGTTCGGCGACATCGCCATCGACGAGGCGGCGGGCGCGATCCTCGCGCACGCGCACCGCGAGGGTCGCATCAACTTCGCCAAGGGCCGGCGACTGTCTGAACTCGACGTCGCCGCGTTGAAGGCCGCCGGTGTGAAGACGGTGATCGCCGCCAGGCTGGCGCCCGACGACGTGCACGAGGACGAGGCGGCGCGCACCATCGCCGAGGCGGTGATGGGCTCCGGCCTCACGGCGACCGCGCCGTTCACCGGCCGTGCCAATCTCTTCGCGACGGCGCCCGGTGTCGTGGTCGCCGATCAGGCGCGGCTCGACGCGCTCAATGACATCGACGAGTCGATCACCATCGCGACCTTGCCGGCCTACGCCGCGGCCGCGGTAAAGCAGATGGTCGCCACCATCAAGATCATCCCGTTCGCCGTGCCGCGCGCCGCGCTCGAGCGCGCCCTGGCGGTGGTGCGAGACGGCGGTCCCATGGTTTCGCTGGCGCCCTTCAAGGCGATGAGAGCCGGGCTGGTGCAGACCAGCCTGCCGGGCACGCGCGCGAAGGTTCTCGACAAGGCGACCGAGACGACACGGGCGCGCATGGCCGGGTTGGGCGGCACGCTCGCCGGCGAGCGCCGCGTGCGCCACGACGAGGGCGAGATCGCCGCGGCACTGACGGAACTCGCGGCCGAGGGCTGCGATCTGTTCCTGATCGCCGGCGCCTCGGCGATCGTCGACCGGCGCGACACAGTGCCGTCGGGGATCGAGAAGGCGGGCGGTCACATCACGCATTTCGGCATGCCCGTCGACCCCGGCAACCTGCTGCTGATGGGCGAGCTCGACGGCAGGCCGGCGATCGGCCTACCGGGCTGCGCCAAGTCGCCGAAATTCAACGGCTTCGACATGGTGCTGCAGCGTCTGGCCGCCGGATTGCCGGTGCGGCGGAGCGAGATCGTGCGCATGGGCGCGGGCGGGCTGCTGGAGGAAACCACGATGCGCGGCGTGGCGCGCAGCGGCGAGGATAGCGAGGGCAAGGGCGAAGCGCAGCGCGCGCCGCGCATCGCCGCCCTCATCCTCGCGGCCGGTCGCTCCAGCCGCATGGGCCCGTCGAACAAATTGCTGGCGGAGATCGACGGCGCGCCGATGGTGGCGCGCGTGGTGCGCGCCGCGATGATGTCGCACGCGGTGTCGGCCACCGTTGTGCTGGGCCACATGGCCGACGACGTGCGCCGCGCCGTGGCCAGCCTGGGCGATGTCGCGCGCGCCGTGCGCTTCGTCGAGAATCCTGACTACGCGCAGGGACTGAGCACCTCGCTGAAGGCAGGCGTCGCGACCTTGCCCGCCGACATCGACGGCGCGCTCGTGCTGCTGGGCGACATGCCGGCCGTCACGCCGGCGCAGCTCAACAAGCTGATCGCGGCCTTCAACCCGGTCGAGGGTCGATCGATCTGCGTACCCACCGTCGAGGGAAAGCGCGGCAACCCGGTGCTATGGGCCAAGCGCTTCTTCCCGGAGATGGGCGGCGTGTCGGGCGACACCGGCGCGCGCCACCTGATCGGCGAGCATGCCGACCAGGTCTGCGAGGTTCCGATGGACGGCGAGGTGTCGTCGGACGGTGTTCTGGTCGATCTCGATACGCCGGAAGCGCTGGCGGCCTTCCGCGCACGGCGCGCTTGACGAGTAGGGCGATTTAAGAAATAATTGATCGTTCACTTTTTCTGATTGTCGCTACAGGGGAGCGTCGTCATGTCGTTTGTCGTCGCCCAAGAGTACATCCGCCGCAACGATTCCGATGGGGTCACCCACTACGTCGACCGGCAGAACGAACCGATGTCCTGCGCGCTCGCCAGCATCGGCATGATGTGGGACCAGACGCGCCAGCAGTGCAGCGTCAACGGCGAGAGCGGGTACAAGGCGATTTCCGGCAACTTCTCTGGATCGCTGCTTCAGAGCCAGCTCTCTGGTGCGAACAGAGGGCTGGGTACCGGCACGGACGAGGGCAATATCACGCCCACTCTCCGAGCCTCCGGGATCCGCGTGAGCGCCGACACCGGCGCCATGTATCCCGGCACTTCGTCCTATAACTTCGCCTGGCAGAAGAATCGCATCCGGGACCGCTTTCCGGCGCTGCTCCTCGTCGGCTGGTATCGCGGCGCCGGCGCGACGATGACGCGCAATGGCGGTCACTTCATCCTCGCCGCGCGCTGCACCAGCCGGACCTGGGTCGTCGTTCTCGATCCCTGGCGCGGCACGCTGCATGAGCTGCACGGCAGCCAGGGCAGGTACAATAATCATGGCTCGCACGGTTGGATCGAGCATATATGGTACACGGGCTGAAGCTGGCGTTGGCGTAGTGTCCGCCGCCATGCGCGGCACGGCGGACAGGACGCGATGACCAGCAAGACCTTTGATGTCGGCGCGATACGGCGGCAGTTCCCGATCCTTTCGCGGCCGATCAACGGCAAGACGCTGCACTATCTCGACAACGGCGCCTCGGCGCAGACGCCGCAGGCGGTGATCGACGCCGTCGTCGCCTACGAGACCACGTCGCGCGCCAATGTGCTGCGCGGCGTGCATGCGCTGGCCGAGGCCGCGACCGAGCTCTACGAAAGCGCGCGCGCCGATGTAGGACGTTTCCTCGGCGTCACCTCGCCCGATGAGGTGATCTTCACCGGCGGCTGTACGGCGGCGATCAACCTCGTGGCCCACAGCTACGGCCAGCGCCTGAAGGCGGGCGACGAGATCGTCGTATCGGAGCTCGAGCACCATTCCAACATCGTGCCCTGGTATCAGCTCGCTCAACGCGTCGGCGCCAAGCTGGTCGGCCTGCCGGTCACGCAAGACGGGCGCATCGATGTCGGCGCTTTGCCGAAGACCGTGACGCCGCGCACGCGCGTCATCGCGCTGGCGCATGTCTCCAACGTCACCGGCGCGCTGCTCGATGTCGCTCCCGTGGTCGCCGCGGCGAAGTCGGTCGGTGCCGTGGTGCTGCTCGACGGCGCGCAGCGCGCGCCGCACGGGCCGATCGACCTGCCGGCCCTGGGCGTCGATTTCTATGCCTTCGCCGGCCACAAGGCGTACGGACCCAATGGCATCGGCGCACTCTGGGGCCGCCGCGCGTTGCTCGACGACATGCCGCCCTTCATGGGCGGCGGCTCGATGATCGGCCGCGTGTCGCTCGAGGAGATCACCTGGGCGCCGCCGCCGCGCCGTTTCGAGGCCGGCACGCCGCCGATCGGCCCGGCGATCGGCCTCGGCGCGGCCTGCCGCTGGATGATGGCGCTGGACTGGAGCGCGGTGGGCACGCACGAGATGGGCCTGACCCAGCGCATGATGGACGGCCTGGCTGGCATCAAGGGCACGCGCCTGATCGGCCCCGCCGGCTTGCAGGGTCGTTTCCCGGTGATCTCCTTCACGCTCGAGGGAGTGCATCCGCACGACACCGCGCAGATCCTCGACTCGTATGGCGTCGCCGTGCGCGCCGGTCATCACTGCGCCCAGCCGCTGATGGACAGGCTCGACCTGCCGGGTACCACGCGCGCCAGCATCGCGCCTTACAACGACGCCAGCGACGTCGACGCGCTGCTCGAGGGCGTCGGCGAGGCGCTGAGGCGGTTTGCATGAGCCAGGCGCTCTACCAGGACCGCATCGTTGCGCTGGCCAAGTCGAAAACGGGCGCCGGAACGCTCGCCGCGCCGTCCGCCAAGGCGGTGCGCGACAACCCGCTGTGCGGCGATCGCGTCACCATGGAGATCCGCCTCGACGAGCACGGCCGCATTGCCGAGCTGGCGCACAAGGTGCGCGGCTGCGCATTGTGCGAGGCGTCAGCTTCGGCGCTCACCGCACGCGCCGTCGGCCACACCACCGACGAGGTCGCCGGGCTCAGGCGCGAGATCGACTCGGTGTTGAGCGGCGAGTCCCAAGGCACCGGCGATTTCGCCGCCTTCGCACCCGTCGCCCAGCATCGCAGCCGCCGCGACTGCGTCACCCTGCCGTTCGAGGCGCTGCGCGCCGCGCTCGGTGGTTAGCGATCCCGAGCGCAGCGAGGGATCTAGGCTGATTCTGGATCCCTCGCTGCGCTCGGGATGACAGAGTCCTGGCATCACGTCCGGAACCGCATCTCCTCCATCGGCACGCTGTGGCTGCGCGCCGGCTGGCCGGCCTCGTCGCGCACGGAGAGGCGCACTTTCTTCTCCCACCAGTCGATGTCGATTGTGCCGAAGTTCGCCCGGCCGAACACTGCGCCCAGGCGGTTCGGACCGGGCTCGCGGGAGTTGGGGAAGAACTTAGTCAGCCCGCTCGAGGTTATTTCGGTGAGCGGGTAGGGCGCGCCTTCGGTCTCACGGTAGAGCGCGCCGAGATGGCGGTCGCCGGAGAGGAAGATGACGTTCTCGGCACGGGTCTGGCGCACTAGCTCGAAGAGCTTGCGCCGCTCGCGCGGGAAATTGCCCCAGCGCTCCCAGCCATGGCCCTCGGCCAGCACCTGGATCGAGGACACCACCAGGCGCAGATCGGCGGGTTCGCGCAGGCGGTCGGCGAGCCAGGCCCATTGCGCCGGGCCGAGCATGGTCTTGGCCGGATCGTTGTCGGGGACATAGCGTTCCATGCCCAAGGCGCCGCGATTCGGGCTCGGCAGCCACGGCGACTTGAACCAGCGGATGTCGAGCAGGATGACCTGCGTGCGCTGGCCCGCTGTGCCGAACGACTCCGCGTAGTAGATGCCCTCTTGCTGGCGCCGTGGATCGTCAGACGGCACGTCCCAGAACTTCAGGAACTCCTCTTTCGACTCGGCCTTGAACGGCATGTCGCCGCCGGCGTCGTTGACGCCGTAGTCGTGGTCGTCCCAGATCGCGAGGTGGCGCACGCTCTGGCGCAGCTTCATGTAGCCCGGCGATTGGCGCGCCCGCTCGTAAGCCTCCTTGAGCTCCTTCACCTCGCGGTCCTTGCTGTCGCCATAGACGTTGTCGCCGGCGAAGATGAACAGGTCGGGCTTGTAGGCGAGGATCGAATCCCAGATCGGCTGCGGCTCGCGCGGATCGACGCAGGAACCGAAAGCCACGCGCACCAGCGGCCTGGGCTGGGCGGCGGCGGTTCCGATGATGGCCGATGAGACGGCGGCGCCAGTGAAGGCGCGACGGGTAATGGACGGCACGACCATGCGGAGACTTTAAGCGCCGCTCCGGGAATCGAAAAGGGGCCGCTTGCGCGGCCCCCTTGAACTTCACGGAACGGTCGCGGATCAGACCGAGTAGTACATCTTGTACTCGATCGGCGCCGGCTGGTGTTCCCAGTTGTAGACCTCCTCCCACTTGAGATCCATGTAGGCGTCGATCTGGTCCTCGGTGAACACGCCGCCCTTGGTGAGGAAGGCGCGATCGGCGTCGAGCGCGCCCAGCGCCTCGCGCAGCGAACCGGCCACGGTCGGCACCTGCTTGAGCTCCTCCGGCGGCAGCTCGTAGAGGTTCTTGTCCATCGCCTCGCCGGGATGGATCTTGTTCTGGATGCCGTCGATGCCGGCCATCAGCATCGCCGAGAAGGCGAGGTACGGGTTGGCCGACGGATCGGGGAACCGCACCTCGACGCGCTTGCCCTTGGGCGAAGCGGAGTAGGGGATGCGGCAGGAGGCCGAGCGGTTGCGCGCGGAGTAGGCGAGCAGCACCGGCGCCTCGAAGCCCGGGATGACGCGCTTGTAGCTGTTGGTCGAGGCGTTGCAGAAGGCGTTGAGCGCCTTGGCGTGCTTGATGATGCCGCCGATGTAGTACAGCGCCGTCTCGCTGAGGTCGGCGTAGCCGTTGCCGGCGAAGAGCGGCTTGCCGTCCTTCCAGATCGACTGATGGGTATGCATGCCCGAGCCGTTGTCGCCGTAAATCGGCTTGGGCATGAAGGTGCAGGTCTTGCCCCACTGGGCGGCGACGTTGTGCAGGCCGTACTTGTACTTCTGGACGTTGTCGCCGGTCTTCACCAGCGTGTCGAAGCGGAAGCCCAGCTCGTTCTGCGCCGGCGCCACCTCGTGGTGATGGATCTCCATGGTGAGGCCCATCTCGGTCAGCACGGTGCACATCTCGGCGCGCAGGTCATGCATGGAGTCGACCGGCGGGACGGGGAAGTAACCGCCCTTGACGCCCGGACGGTGGCCCATGTTGCCGCCGTCCATGACCGTGCCGGTGTTGTTCGGCGTCTCGGCCGAGTCCACGGCGTAGAAGGAGCCGTGCATCTTCACGTCGAAGCGCACGTCGTCGAACACGAAGAACTCGAGCTCGGGGCCGAACACCGCGGTGTCGCCCACGCCGGAGGACTTCATGTAGGCCTCGGCGCGCTTGGCGGTCGAGCGCGGGCAGCGGGCGTAGAACTGGCCGGTCGAGGGCTCGATGACATCGCAGAAGATCGTCAGCGTGGTCTGCGCCGTGAACGGATCGAGGATCGCGGTCGAGGGATCGGGCATCAGGATCATGTCGGACTCGTTGATCGCCTTCCAGCCGGCGATCGAGGAGCCGTCGAACATCACGCCGTCGGCGAACACCGAATCGTCGACCGCCGACGCAGTCTTGGCGGTGTGCTGCCACTTGCCGCGCGGGTCGGTGAACCGGAAGGAGACGAACTTCACGTCCTTCTCCTTGATCATCTGCAGCACGCTCTTGGCGTCGGCCATATCCCTTGATCCTTTCGCTTGTGGATTCTCTCGATCGTTCCGTGCGGCCCGCGAACGCGGCGCCGGACTCCCCTAGATAGCTTCGTCCCCGCGCTCTCCGGTGCGGATGCGCACGGCTTCCTCTACCCCCGACACGAAAATCTTGCCATCGCCGATGCGGCCGGTCTGCGCCGCGTTGCGGATCGCCTCGACGGCCTTGCCGGCCTGGGCGTCCTCGACGACCAGCTCGACCTTCACCTTGGGCAGGAAATCGACGACGTACTCGGCGCCGCGATAGAGCTCGGTGTGGCCCTTCTGCCGGCCGAAACCCTTGGCCTCCAGCACGGTGATGCCCTTGACGCCGATCTCGTTGAGCGCCTCCTTCACCTCGTCGAGCTTGAAGGGCTTGATGATGGCTTCGATCTTCTTCATCGGCACGCTACAGGGGTGACGAACGGCGGGGCCTGACAGCTCCGCCGCTGCGGCCCCGTTATGCAGTTCCCGTGCCAGCGATTCGGCGCTTTCTGGTCCCCGCAGTATGCGCTTTCAAGTCAGAGTGACTAATTAACAGGCGACCAACGGGCTGGAATGATTAAAGATAGGTCATATATTGCTATTTTAATGTGCAATTGAAGGCAATCGAAATACGCTCGTTGGGTCCGTCGTATGGCGAAACCCAATGCTCCAGCCAGCTTGGAAACAGGATCATCAGACCCGACGCTGGCAGGACTGTCAGCACCCGGTCGAAGTTGAAGCCCGGCGTCGGCATTGCCCGCGCCATGGGTCGGGGGTCGGTGAACTGGATTGTGCCGCCGGTCACGGCATTGCCGGCATCGACGTAATAAACGCCGGAGAAGTGCGAATCCGGGTGCAGGTGCGTGACGTTGTAGTCGTGCATCCGGTTGAGGTTGGCCCAGGCGTAGGCCTTGAACTGCGTCGTCCCCGGTGCCCGGCCGCTGAGCTCGGGCGAGAGACTGGACATGGTCTTCACCGCCTCGACGATCGCCGTTCGCAAAGCGGCGATCTCTGGCAACGGCCAATCCAGCAGATCGGCCTTCGACTGCCAGCCGCCGCGGTTGCTGATGCGGACTCCGGGCTCGGTGGCGGCGCGCCGGATCACCTCGGCGCGCAGGCCGGGGTTGATCTGCGCGGCGTTGGGCAGCGGCCGTCGCAGCAACGGCGTGGCGAAGAGCAACGCGAGATCGTTGCCCAGGCTGACGAACAGTTGGTCGTCGACTGTTGCCGTCCTGTTGCCCGTCACGTCGGCCCTCCGAAGATGAGATGGAGCCGGACCATAGCGCCGGGACGCTGGTTGCCCAAGCCATCTCGCGGATGTGCTATGAGCGCCGCCGGGGCCGCGCGCGGCGGCCGGGAACGGGCACGACATGAAGCAGGGCAACAGCGTTCTGGGCGGCTACGCCGACACGATCTTCGACGTGATGTCGGGGCTGGCGCGGCAGTACAAATCGGTGAATCTCGGGCAGGGCTTCCCCGACGATCCCGGGCCTGAGGACGTACGCCGCGCCGCCGCCGACTACCTGATGACCGGCCACAACCAGTACCCGCCGATGCTCGGTATCCCCGAGCTGCGCCAGGCGGTGGCCGAGCACAACAAGCGTTTCTACGACCTCGACGTCGACTGGCAGAGCGAGGTGATGGTGACCTCGGGCGCCACCGAGGCGCTGGGTGACTGCCTGTTCGGCCTGATCGAGCCTGGCGACGAGGTGGTGCTGATCGAGCCGCTCTACGACAGCTACATCCCGATCGTGCGCCGCGCCGGTGGCGTGCCCAAGCTGGTGCGCCTGCAGCCGCCTCACTGGGTCTTGCCGCGCGACGAACTCGCCGCCGCCTTCGGACCCAAGACCAAGCTGATCCTGATCAACTCGCCGATGAATCCCTGCTCCAAGGTGTTCGACGCCGAAGAGCTGGGCTTCATCGCCGAGCTTTGCGTGAAGCACGATGTCTTCGCCGTCTGCGACGAGGTCTATGAGCACCTGACCTTCGACGGGCTGCGCCATACGCCGCTGATGAAGTTCCCGGGCATGCGCGAGCGCACGGCGCGCATCGGATCGTCGGGCAAGACCTTCAGCGTCACCGGCTGGAAAGTGGGCTACATCACCGCCGCCCCCCAGGTCCTCAAGCCGATCCTCAAGGCGCACCAGTTCGTCACCTTCACCACGCCGCCCGCCCTGCAATGGGGAACCGCCGTCGGGCTGCGCAAGGAGGACGCCTATTTCAGCAAGCTGGCCTCCGACATGCAGGCCAAGCGCGATCGCCTGGTGAACGGGCTGCGCGATATCGGCTTCGAGGTGATGCCGTCGCGCGGCACGTATTTCGTCACGACGGATTTCCGGCCGCTGGGCTTCAACGGCACGGACGAGGATTTCTGCCGCCATATCACCGTGGAGGCGGGCGTCACGGCGGTGCCGACCAGCGCCTTCTACAACGGCGCCAACGCGCCCCGGCATTTCGCGCGCTTCTGCTTCTGCAAGAACGACAGCACCCTGGACGCCGCGCTGGAGCGTTTGTCGGCGCATTTCCTGAAGCGTCGCAAACCTTGACCGCGCGCGGCCGGAGGGGTACCTAGCCGGCCGCTTTCGGGCTCTCTCGATGGCGACCGTAGCTCAGTTGGTTAGAGCGCTAGATTGTGATTCTAGATGTCGCCGGTTCAAATCCGGTCGGTCGCCCCATCGCCCCTTTCCTGATCTATGATGGCGCCATGCGCGCGATCCTCAAGCGAGTACTGACGCCGCCGCTGGTGCTGATCGCAGCGGCGCTGATCCTGCTCGAAGAGACGCTGATCAAGTGGCTGCAGCGTCTGATGGCGCGGCTGGCCGCGCTGCCGTTGATCGCCACTTTGGAGGAACGCGCCCGCCGCCTGCCGCCCTATCCGGCGATGATCTTGTTCCTGCTGCCCGGCGCCGTGCTCCTGCCGGTGAAGCTGGCCGCGTTATGGTTGCTGGCCAACGGTCACGAGGTCTGGGGCACCACCGTTTTCATCGCCGGCAAGCTCGCCGGCACGGCGGTCGGCGCGCGCATCTATCTGGTCCTGCGGCCGACGCTGGTGACCTTGAACTGGTTCGCCCGGGTCGAGGCCTGGGTGTTCGGGTGGCGCGACCGGATCTATGCGCGGGTCAAAGCCATGCCAGCCTGGCAGCGGGCGGCCGCTGGCGTCGCCGCGGCCAAGGCTTGGCTGCGCGCCCAGCTCGCCCGGCGGCGCGGTTGGCTGGCGCGGCGTTTCGCTGCCGCGCGCCGTCAGGTCAGGCGCGGCTGATGGTTACGGGCGCGTTGCGCGACATCGTCGCCGACGACGACCTCGCCATCCTGAGTTGCGCCGAGATGCGCGTCGCCGAGGCCTTGGCGATCGAGGGGCTGGTCGACGAGCACGGCAGGGTGGCGCCGGGCGTGCCCGGCGCCGAGCTGATGGAAACCGCCGGCGCCGCCGTGGCTGGCGCGGTGGCCGAGCGATACATGCCGCAGCCCGTGGTGATCCTGTGCGGGCCCGGCAACAACGGCGGCGATGGCTTCGTCGTGGCGCGCCATCTCGAAGCCGCGGGCTGGACGGTGCGGGTCGGGCTATTGGGCGAGTTCGAGCGTCTCGCCGGCGACGCGCTGAACGCCGCGCAGTTGTGGGGCGGTGCGATCGAGCCGGCGACACCCGAGCTGCTCGACGATCATCCCCTGGTGATCGACGCCCTGTTCGGCATCGGCCTGAAACGCCCGCTCGAGGGCATGGCCCGGGAGCTCGTGTCGGCGATCAACGCGCGCGACCTCGCGTGCGTCGCCGTCGATGTGCCCAGCGGCCTTGACGCTGATACCGGAGTGGTGCTGGGCGCGGCGCCGCGCTGCGAGCTGACGGTGACCTTCTTCCGGCCCAAGACGGGGCATCTGTCGCTCGCCGGTCGGGCCTTTTGCGGCGAGCTGCGCGTCGCGGAGATTGGCGTGCCACGCGGCGTGTTATCCCAGATCGGCGTCCGGCAGTGGCGCAATGGCCCGGCGCTGTGGCGCCAGGCGCTGCGCCGCCCGGCGCTCGACGACCACAAGTATCGGCGCGGCCATGTCGTGGTCTTTGGTGGCGACTCCATGACGGGCGCGGCACGGCTGTCGGCTCTCGGCGCCCGTCGCGTCGGCGCCGGGCTGGTGAGCATCGCCGCCGTGCCTCGTGCGGCGACGATTTATCGACTGGCCGAGCCGGGGAATCTGGTGGTCGATCTCATCGATGCCAGCGCCGTGACCGAGTTGGCCGGCGACATCCGCAAGAACGTCTTCGTCGTCGGACCGGGGGCCGGGACTGGCGAGCAGACCGCCGTGCGTCTGATGGCCGCTCTCGCCACGGGCCGAGGCGTGGTGGTCGACGCCGACGCCATCACCGTGGCGGCCGAAATGACGGACCGGGTTTTCGCGGCGATTCGCGGCGAGACTCTGCTGACGCCACACGAGGGCGAATTTGCCCGCCTATTTCCCGATCTCGCCGCCCTGCCGGGCAAGCTCGACCGCGCACGCCAGGCGGCACGACGCTGCGGCGCCACCGTGCTGCTCAAGGGTCCAGACACGACCATCGCCGCGCCCGATGGCCGGGCGATCGTCAGCGACAACGCCCCGGCGACCCTGGCGACGGCGGGCAGCGGCGACGTGCTGGCGGGCATGGCGGGCGGCCTGATGGCCCAGGGCATGACGGCCTTAGCGGCGGCGGCGGCGGCCTGTTGGATGCATGGCGAGGCGGCGCGGCGTTTCGGCTATGGCCTGATCGCCGAGGACATCGCCCCGCAGCTGCCGGCCGTGCTGGACGCGCTGTGGCGCGACGCGCAATCCTTTGACCATCAGCCGGACGCAGGCTAGAAGGCGCCGGTTGTCGTCGCGGCCGGCCGCGGGCGTGGTGGAATTGGCAGACACACGAGATTTAGGTTCTCGCGCCGCAAGGCATGGGGGTTCAAGTCCCTCCGCCCGCACCATGCTCAAGCCGTCCTGACATTCAAGATCAAGAACGGCGGATAAGCGACATGCAGATCACGGAAATCGCCAACGAGGCACTCAAGCGCTCCTACCGGGTCGTGCTACCCGCCGCCGATATCGCGGGCCAGGTCGACGGCCGCCTCCAGGAGATGGCCAAGACCGCCTCGATGCCGGGCTTCCGCCCCGGCAAGGTGCCGGTGAACTTGCTGCGCCGCCAGTACGGGCAGGCGCTGTTCGGCGAAGCGGTCGAGAAGGCGGTCAATGAAAGCGTCGGCAAGACCATCACCGACAACCAGCTCAAGCCGGCGCTGCAGCCGCGCATCGAGGTCAAGAAGATCGAGGAAGGCCAGGATCTCGAGTTCGAGGTCATTGTCGAGCTGCTGCCCGAGCTGGGCGAGATCGGCTTCGGCGACATCGAGCTGGAGCGGCTGAAGGTCAGTGTCGAGGACAAGCAGGTTGACGAGGCGGTCGAGCGCATGGCGCAGGGCAGCGGCGAGCTGAAGCCGGTCGAGCCGGCACGCGCGGCGCAGAAGGGCGACACGCTCAACATCGATTTCACCGGCTTCATCGACGACGTCGCGTTCGAGAACGGCGCTGCGCAGGCCTACGACATCGAGCTGGGCTCCAACAGCCTGATCCCGGGCTTCGAGGACCAGCTGATCGGCGCCGAGACCGGCCAGGACCGCGACGTCAAGGTGACCTTCCCGGCCGAGTACGGCGCCGCGCAGCTCGCCGGCAAGGACGCGGTGTTCAAGGTCAAGGTCAACCAAATCTCGGTCCGCCACCCCAAGCCCATCGACGACGAGCTCGCCAAGGGCGCCGGCTTCGACACGCTCGAGGCCATGCGCAAGGCGGTGCGCGAGCGCATCGAGCAGGACTACAACCAGCTCTCCCGCGCCCTGGTGAAGCGCAAGCTGCTCGACAAGCTGGCCGACAAGCACAAGTTCGACGTGCCATCGGGCTTGGTCGAGGCCGAGTTCGGCTCGATCTGGCAGCAGGTTGAGGACGCCAAGAAGGCCGGCCAGAAGATCGAGGAGGACGAGGAAAAGCTGAAGGGCGACTACCGCGACATCGCCAACCGCCGCGTTCGCCTGGGGTTGCTGCTGGCCGAGGTCGGCCGCAAGAACAACATCGAGGTGACGCCGCAGGAGATCAACCAGGCGGTGATCCGCGAGGCCCAGCGCTATCCTGGCCAGGAGAAGCAGGTTTTCGAGTTCTACGGCAAGAACGCCGAGATGCGCGAGCGCCTGCGCGCGCCGATCTTCGAGGACAAGACCATCGACTTCGTGCTCGAACTGGCCAAGGTCAGCGACAAGGCGGTGTCGCCCGACGATCTGCTGAAGGCCGCCCGCGAGGGCGACGAGGCCGACAAGCAGGCGGCCTGATCTCTATCTTCTCCCTGCGAAGGCGAGGAGAAGGGAAGACATTGCGACAGCGGGCCTGCGACTCCATATAGCGTTCCGTCCCGGGTGCTGGCGCTTGATCAACCGGTGCCCGGCCGGTCACACTAGGCGCGACCACCGTCCCCGGGTGTCCGCCGACGAAGGAAACAAAGGCCATGATTCGCGATCGCGATCCGATCGAGATCTACGACAACTACTTTATCCCCACCGTCGTCGAGCAGACGGCGCGCGGCATCCAGGGTTACGACATCTGGTCGCGGCTGCTGAAGGAGCGCATCGTCTTCCTGAGCGGCGTGGTCGAGGAGCGCCTGGCCACCCTGATCAGCGCCCAGTTCCTGTTCCTCGAGGCCGAGAACCCGAACAAGGACATCGCCTTCTACATCAACTCGCCGGGCGGCGTGGTGACGGCCGGCCTCGCGATCTACGACACCATGCGCTACATCCGCCCGCCGATCTCGACGGTGTGCATGGGCCAGGCCGCTTCGATGGGCTCGCTGCTGCTGGCGGCTGGCGAGAAGGGCAAGCGCTTCGCGCTGCCCAACGCCCGCATCATGATCCACCAGCCCTCGGGCGGCGCCCAGGGCCAGGCCACGGACATCGAGATCCAGGCGCGCGAGATCCTGCTGATCCGCGAGCGGCTGAACAAGATGTACGCCGAGCACACCGGCCAGAAGCTCGAGACTATCGAGAGCGCGATGGAGCGCGACCGCTTCTTCGACCCCTACGAGGCCAAGGAGTTCGGCCTGATTG
This sequence comes from Alphaproteobacteria bacterium, assembly GCA_016869975.1. Classification (GTDB taxonomy): domain Bacteria; phylum Pseudomonadota; class Alphaproteobacteria; order Reyranellales; family Reyranellaceae; genus JAFAZJ01. Next base: position 43,521 of record VGCZ01000018.1, on the reverse strand, counting down.
ACCAGGTCGTCGACAAGCGCCCGGCGCCGCCGAGCGAAGTGAAGGCGGCCTGAGCGACGGCTCACGGCACGCTCCTTGCCTGCTCGCCGAACGATGACCGTACACGGGTTATGGCTGTTGCCGCGACGATACACACCATATTTTGATATTGTGCGTACCCGACCGCGGGGGCTAACATTATTGCGGCCGCTGCCCCCAGCGCGCCAGTTGTAAAGGACCGAGTCCCATGGCCACGAACAAGACCGGCGGCGACTCGCGGAACACGCTGTATTGCAGCTTTTGCGGCAAGAGCCAGCATGAGGTCCGCAAGCTTATCGCCGGTCCGACTGTCTTTATCTGCGACGAGTGCGTCGAACTGTGTATGGACATCATCCGGGAGGAGAACAAATCCACCCTGGTGAAGTCGAAGGACGGCGTGCCGACGCCCCGCGAGATCCGTCAGGTTCTCGATGACTACGTGATCGGCCAGGACTACGCCAAGAAGGTGCTCTCGGTCGCCGTTCACAACCACTACAAGCGTCTCAACCACGCGCAGAAGAACAACGACGTCGAGCTGGCCAAGTCGAACATCCTGCTGCTGGGCCCAACCGGGTCTGGCAAGACGCTGCTGGCCCAGACGCTGGCGCGCATGCTGGACGTGCCGTTCACCATGGCCGACGCCACGACCTTGACCGAGGCCGGCTACGTCGGCGAGGACGTCGAGAACATCATCCTGAAGCTGCTGCAGAGCGCCGACTACAACGTCGAGCGGGCGCAGCGCGGCATCGTCTACATCGACGAGGTCGACAAGATCAGCCGCAAGTCCGACAATCCCTCGATCACCCGCGACGTGTCAGGCGAGGGCGTGCAGCAGGCGCTGCTGAAGATCATGGAGGGCACGATTGCCTCGGTGCCGCCGCAGGGCGGCCGCAAGCACCCGCAGCAGGAGTTCCTCCAGGTCGACACGACCAACATCCTCTTCATCTGCGGTGGCGCCTTTGCCGGGCTGGAGAAGATCATCGCCCAGCGTCGCCAGGGCACGTCGATCGGCTTCGGCGCCGAGGTGCGTGGCCCGGACGAGCGACGCACCGGCGAGGTGCTGCGCGATCTCGAGCCCGAGGATTTGCTGAAGTACGGCCTGATCCCGGAGTTCGTCGGCCGCCTGCCTGTCGTGGCGACGCTCGACGATCTGGACGAAGCGGCCCTGGTCGAGATCCTGACCAAGCCGAAGAACGCGCTGGTGCGCCAGTACGGCCGGCTGTTCGAGATGGAGCGCATCCGGCTGAAGTTCACCGACGACGCCCTGCGCGGCATCGCCCACCGGGCGATCCAGCGCAAGACGGGCGCGCGCGGCCTGCGATCGATCATGGAAGCGATCCTGCTGAACACCATGTACGACCTGCCCAGCCTCGACGGCGTTGACGAAGTGGTCGTCAACCGCGAGGTCGTCGAGGGCCGGGCGCAACCTCTTTACACCTACAGCGACCGGCGCGAGATCGAAGCGCCGGCCCAGGCTTAGGAAAGCGGCCTCTGTGAGGTCGCCGCTGAAAGGGCGGCGCCGAGGGGCGATGACAAGCGCGTTACGCGCAAGTGACCGGCGCTTGAACGCGATGCGGCCGGGGCCATCTATCCCCCGTGGACGGATGTGCTAGCGGCGTTCGCGTTCGAAGTCGGAGCCTGCGCTGTAAATCCATTCGGGCCCATTTGCCCATGTCTTGCGAGGCTTCCTCATGAGTACGCTCTCCCGAGGGTCGTTGTTCCCGGTGTTGCCGCTAAGGGACATCGTGGTCTTCCCCCACATGATCGTTCCGCTGTTCGTCGGCCGCGAGAAATCCGTGCGCGCGCTCGAGGACGTGATGAAGGACGACAAGCAGATCCTGCTCGTCGCCCAGAAGAACGCCGGCCAGGACGATCCGACCACCGACGATATTCACCGGGTCGGCACTATCGGCACCGTGCTGCAACTGCTGAAGCTGCCCGACGACACCGTGAAGGTGCTGGTCGAGGGCGGTCGCCGCGCACGCATCACCGACTTCACCGACCGCAAGGATTTCTTCGAGGCCTATGCCGAGGTCTTCGAGGAGAAGCCGACGGCCACGGCCGAGGTCGAGGCGCTGGCGCGCACCGTCGCCGGCGAGTTCGAGCAGTACGTCAAGCTCAACAAGAAGGTGCCGCCGGAGGTCGTGGTCTCGATCAACAAGATCGACGATCCGGCCAAACTCGCCGACAACATTGCCGCCCACCTGGCGCTGAAGATCGCCGACAAGCAGGCGCTGCTTGAGATCGATTCGGTCGCCGGCCGCCTGGAGAAGATCTACAGCCTGATGGAAGGCGAGATCTCCGTCCTGCAGGTCGAGAAGAAGATCCGCAACCGCGTCAAGCGGCAGATGGAGAAGACGCAGCGCGAGTACTACCTGAACGAACAGCTCAAGGCGATCCAGAAGGAGCTGGGCGAGGGCGAAGACGGTCGCGACGAGGTCGGCGAGCTTGAGAAGCGCATCAAGAAGACGCGCCTCACCAAGGAGGCGCGCGACAAGGCCATGGCCGAGGTCAAGAAGCTTCGCACCATGAGCCCGATGTCGGCCGAGGCCACCGTGGTGCGCAACTACCTCGACTGGATGCTGTCGATCCCGTGGAAGAAGCGCACCAAGATCAAGAAGGACCTCAAGGGCGCGCAGCAGATCCTCGACGCCGACCACCACGGCCTCGAGAAGGTCAAGGAGCGCATCCTCGAGTACCTCGCCGTGCAGCAGCGCATGGACAAGATGAAGGGCCCGATCCTCTGCCTGGTCGGCCCGCCGGGTGTCGGCAAGACGTCGCTGGGCAAGTCGATCGCCAAGTCGACCGGGCGTAACTTCGTGCGCATGTCGCTGGGCGGCGTGCGGGACGAGGCCGAGATCCGCGGCCATCGGCGCACGTATATCGGCTCTATGCCGGGCAAGATCGTGCAGTCGATGAAGAAGGCGAAGTCGTCGAACCCGCTGATCCTGCTCGACGAGATCGACAAGCTCGGCGCCGACTGGCGGGGCGATCCGTCGGCCGCGCTGCTCGAGGTGCTCGATCCCGAGCAGAACAACACGTTCAACGACCACTACCTCGAGGTCGACTACGACCTCAGCGACGTGATGTTCATCACCACGGCCAACACGCTGCGCATGCCGCAGCCGCTGCTCGACCGCATGGAGGTGATCCGTCTCGCCGGCTACACCGAGGACGAGAAGGTCGAGATCGCGCGCAAGCATCTGCTGCCCAAGCAGATCGAGGCGGCCGGTCTGAAGAACGGCGAGGTCGAGATCACCGACAAGGCGGTGCGCGACATCATCCGCTACTACACGCGCGAGGCCGGCGTCCGGAACCTCGAGCGCGAGCTCGCCAACGTGGCCCGCAAGGTCACCAAGGAGATCCTCATGGAGGGGGTCACCAAGGTGAAGGTCACGCCGAAGAACCTCGACAAGTTCGCCGGTGTGCGCCGCTTCCGCTTCGGCGAGGTGGAGAGCGAGGACATGGTGGGCGTGACCACCGGCCTGGCGTGGACCGAGGTCGGCGGTGAGCTGCTGTCGATCGAGGCCGTGATGCTGCCCGGCAAGGGACGCATGACGATAACCGGCAAGCTCGGCGACGTGATGCAGGAGTCGATCCAGGCGGCGCGGTCCTATGTGCGCTCGCGCGCGGTGTCGTTCGGCATCAAGCCGACGGCGTTCGAGCGCCGCGACATCCACGTCCACGTGCCCGAGGGCGCGACGCCCAAGGACGGTCCGTCGGCCGGCGTGGCGATGTGCACGTCAATCGTCTCGGTGCTCACCGGCATCCCGGTGCGCCGCGACGTGGCAATGACCGGCGAGATCAGCCTGCGCGGCCGCGTGCTGCCGATCGGCGGCCTGAAGGAGAAGCTGCTGGCCGCCCTGCGCGGTGGCCTGAAGACCGTGCTGATCCCCAAGGAGAACGAGAAGGACCTCGCCGAGATCCCCGACAACGTGAAGAAGGGGCTGGAGATCATCCCGGTCACCACGGTCGACGAGGTCCTGGCGCGGGCCCTGGCGGGGTCGCTGACGCCGATTGAGTGGAAGGACGAGTCGGACAACGAGTCGGTCCGTCCGGCCGCGACCGAGGATGTCGAGGGTGTGCTGACCCATTGATCCGCCCCCGGAACGGGATCGAAAACGACAGGCCGCCCGAAGGGGCGGCCTGTTGCCGTTAAGGCGCATATAGCGGCAGCAAGCTCCCGATCAGGCTATATCTGGTATCTCGGTCATTGACGGGGCGGCGACTTGGGCCTTAGATTTTGCCCTGCGCTCAGTCCAGTCGGTGGGGCCCCTCCATGAACAAGAATGATCTCGTCGTTGCCGTCGCCAACAACGCGGGATTGGCCAAAACCAAAGCCGCCGCGGCGATCGAGGCGATGTTCGATGTGATCACCAAGGCTCTGAAGAAGAAGGACAAGGTGATGCTGGTGGGCTTCGGTACCTTCTACGCCACCAAGCGTAAGGGGGGTGAGGGCCGCAACCCCAGGACCGGCGAGAAGATCAAGATCGCGCCCTCGACCCAGCCCAAGTTCAAGGCCGGCAAGGCGCTCAAGGACGCGTTGAACTGACGGCGAAGCTGCGCCGTCCTCTCTGTCATTCCGAGCGCAGCGAGGACCCTGGGCGTCTTCCCTAGAGTCTTCGTTGCGCTCGGAATGACAGCGGGGTTCGCGCACACCGTGGTGGTGTGGTATCCCGCACCATCGGGCGGCGGGCGATTAGCTCAGTTGGTAGAGCACCTCGTTTACACCGAGGGGGTCGGCGGTTCGAGTCCGTCATCGCCCACCATCCGCCGCCCACAACCGACGGTTCATTGACTGACGGTAGTTGCCCGTATGGGCGTCCGCGCCCCAATGGCGTCGCGATGCGGGCGTAGTTCAGTTGCTCAGAACGCCGGCTTGTCGCGCCGGAGGTCGCGGGTTCGAGTCCCGTCGCTCGCGCCAATAGCCCCTCGGGTCTTGCGTCTTGCCGGCGCTTCCAGACGCCTGAATCCGCAAGGGAAAATGCCCCCATCGACGGGTGGCCTTTCCATTGACTCGCTGGAGTCGCTCGTCTAAACGTGCGGCCGCCAACGAAGTCGTATTGCGGGCGTAGTTCAGTTGGTTAGAACGCCGGCCTGTCACGCCGGAGGTCGCGGGTTCGAGTCCCGTCGCTCGCGCCACGATTCTCAGGGAATCGTGGTGGCTGTCGTAAGCGTTGGTCCCCGGGACGGCTCCGCCTGTCCCCCGCGTTGTGTGGCCTTCGGTGCGCGGGCACGAAAGCCGCTTGCCAGACGGCGCGGGTGGCTTCGCGACGCGCGACGCGGGTGAGGGGGGATCGATGAACGCGCTGCTGGCCGAGTACCTGCCCATCCTGATCTTCCTCGGCATCGCCGTGGGCTTGGTCTGCGCGATGTTGGGCGGCTCCTACCTGCTGGCGCGCCAGAATCCCGACTCGGAAAAGCTTTCGCCCTTCGAATGCGGCTTCGCGCCGTTTGGCGACGCGCGCGGCCAGTTCGACGTGCGCTTCTACCTGGTCGCCATCCTGTTCATCATCTTCGACCTCGAGGTCGCCTTCCTGTTTCCCTGGGCGGTGGCCTTGGGCGATATCGGCGTCGTCGGCTTCTGGTCGATGATGTTGTTCCTTGCGGTCCTGACCGTGGGCTTTATCTATGAGTGGAAGAAGGGGGCGCTGGAATGGGAGTGACCATGTCCGCACCCAAGCAGGGCGATGCGCAGCTGTCGCGGGCGCTGGAAGGCGAGCTCGCTGATAAGGGTTTCGTCGTTGCACAGCTCGACAAGGTGGTTAACTGGGCGCGCTCGGGCTCGTTGTGGGGCCTGACCTTCGGCCTGGCCTGCTGCGGCGTCGAGATGATCCATTCCTGGATGGCGCGCTACGACCTTGATCGCTTCGGCGTCGCGCCGATGCCCAGCCCGCGCAGCGCCGATCTGATGATCGTCGCCGGCACGCTGACCAACAAGATGGCGCCCGCCCTGCGCAAGGTCTACGATCAGATGGCCGAGCCGCGCTATGTGATCTCGATGGGCTCCTGCGCCAATGGCGGCGGCTACTACCACTACAGCTACTCCGTGGTGCGCGGCTGCGACCGCATCGTGCCGGTCGACATTTACGTGCCGGGCTGCCCGCCGACCGCCGAGGCGCTGCTTTACGGCGTGATCCAGCTGCAGAAGAAGATCCGCCGCACCGGCACGATCGTGCGGTGAGCGGCACGATGACGGAAGACGCCCCGAAGCTCGACCCGCTGGCCGAATTGGCCGCCGCCATCGAGCGTGGCGGCCTGATCACGTCCAGGACGATCCGTGTCGGCGAGCTTACGGTCGAGACCACGATCGACAAGCTGATCGCGCTGCTGACCTTCCTGCGCGACGATCGCGACTGCCTGTTCAAGCAGCTCGTCGATATCTGCGGCGCCGACTACCCCCAGCGCGCCCGGCGCTTCGACGTCGTCTACCACCTGCTGAGCCACCGCCATAACCGACGGGTGCGCGTGAAGGTGGCGACCGACGAGAGCACGCCGGTGCCGTCGGCCGCCGCGATCTTCCCGGCCGCGCCTTGGTTCGAGCGGGAGACCTGGGACCTCTACGGCGTCTGGTTCGCCGACCATCCCGACCTGCGTCGCATCCTCACCGACTACGGCTTCGACGGCCATCCGCTGCGCAAGGACTTCCCGCTCACCGGCTTCGTCGAGATGCGTTACGACGACGAGCAGAAGCGCGTGGTCTACGAGCCGGTGAAGCTGACGCAGGAATTCCGCCGCTTCGACTTCCTCAGTCCCTGGGAGGGTGTGCGCCAGGCGCTGCCCGGGGACGAGAAGGCCACCAAGAACTAGGTCCGCGATCGATGGCCGAAACCGAGATCCGGAACCTCACCCTCAACTTCGGGCCGCAGCATCCCGCGGCCCACGGCGTGCTGCGCCTGGTCGTCGAGATGGACGGCGAGATCGTCGAGCGTTGCGATCCGCATATCGGCCTGCTGCATCGTGGCACCGAGAAGCTGATCGAGTACAAGACCTACCTGCAGGCGGTGCCGTACTTCGATCGGCTCGATTACGTCTCGCCGATGTGCCAGGAGCACGCCTACGCGCTGGTCGTCGAGCGGCTGCTGGGCGTCGAGGCGCCGATCCGCGGCCAGTGGATCCGCGTCCTGTTCTCCGAGATCACGCGCATCCTCAACCATCTGCTCAACGTCACGACCTTCGCTATGGACGTGGGCGCGCTGACGCCGACCCTGTGGGGCTTCGAGCAGCGCGAGCTCCTGATGGAGTTCTACGAGCAGGTCTCCGGCTCGCGCATGCACGCGGCCTATTTCCGGCCGGGTGGCGTGCATCAGGACCTGCCGACGGGCATGCTCGATCGCATCCAGGCCTGGTGCGAGCAGTTCCCGCGCACGATCGACGATCTCGAGCGGCTGGTGACCGAGAACCGCATCTTCCGCCAGCGCACCGTCGACATCGGCACGGTGTCGGGCGACGACGCCATCGCCTGGGGCTTCTCCGGCCCGATGCTGCGCGCCTCGGGAGTCGCCTGGGATTTGCGCAGGGCGCAGCCCTACGATTGCTATGCCGAGGTCGATTTCGACATTCCCGTCGGCAAGACCGGCGACTGCTTCGCGCGCTACCTCGTGCGCATGGAGGAGATGCGGCAGAGCCATCGCATCATGCTCCAGTGCGTCAAGGCGCTGCGCAGCGTGACCGGTCCGGTCAGCGTCGACGACAAGAAGATCTCGCCGCCGCTGCGTGGCGAGATGAAGACGTCGATGGAGGCGCTGATCCATCACTTCAAGCTCTACACCGAAGGCTACAAGGTGCCGGCCGGCGAGGCCTACGCGGCGGTCGAGGCCCCCAAGGGCGAGTTCGGTGTCTACCTCGTCGCCGACGGCTCGAACCAACCGTACCGGTGCCATATCCGCGCGCCGGGCTTCCCGCATCTGCAAGCGCTCGAGTTCATGTCGAAGGGCCACCAGCTCGCCGATCTGTCGGCGAATATCGGCTCCCTCGACGTCGTCTTCGGCGAAGTCGACCGCTAGGAGCGCATGACGCCATGGCGATGATCACAGCCGACCCCAAGGATGTCCCCCAGGTCGCGTCGTTCGAATGGACGGCGGAAAATCTCGCGATCGCCAAGGGCTTCGTCGCGCAGTATCCCGCCGGCCGCCAGGCCAGCGCGGTGATCGCCTGCCTCGATTTGGCGCAGCGCCAGTCGGGCGGCTGGCTGCCGCGGGTGGCGATGGACCACGTCGCGAAGTTCCTCGATATGGCGCCGATCCGCGTCTACGAGATCGCGACCTTCTACACGATGTTCAGCCTCAAGCCGCGCGGCAAGTACCTGCTGCAGGTCTGCACCACGACGCCGTGCTGGCTGCGCGGCTCCGACGCGGTGATGAAGGCCTGCCGCGAGGTCACCGGCGTCGGCCCGGGTGAGGTCAGCGCCGACGGGCTGTTCAGCACCATGGAAGTCGAGTGCCTGGGCGCCTGTGTCAACGCACCGATGATCCAGATCAACGATACCTTCTACGAGGACCTCGACGAAACCTCGACCAAGAAGGTGCTCGAAGCCTTGAAGCGCGGCGAGACGCCGAAGCCCGGTCCGCAGGTCGATCGCCAGACCTCGGCGCCGGTCGGCGGCCCGACGACGCTCTCGACGATTCGCTCGGAGTAGGGGCGATGCTGAAGGACGAAGATCGCATCTTCACCAACCTCTACGGCCTGCACGATTGGGGCCTCGAGGGCGCGCGCAAGCGCGGCGCCTGGGATGGCACGGCCGCGATCCTGGCCAAGGGCCGCGACTGGATCATCGATGAGATGAAGAAGTCAGGGTTGCGCGGCCGCGGCGGCGCGGGTTTCCCGACGGGTCTCAAGTGGTCGTTCATGCCCAAGGAAGTCGGCGCGCGGCCGCATTACCTCGTGGTCAATGCCGACGAGTCCGAGCCCGGCACCTGCAAGGACCGCGATATCCTGCGCCACGATCCGCACACGCTGATCGAGGGCTGCCTGATTGCCAGCTTCGCCATGCAGGCGCACGCCGCCTACATCTACGTGCGCGGCGAGTTCTACGACGAGGCGATGCGGCTGAAGGCTGCGGTCAAGCAGGCCTACGACGCTGGCTTGCTGGGCGACAACGCCTGCGGCTCGGGCTGGAAGATGGACGTCTACGTCCATCGCGGCGCCGGCGCCTATATCTGCGGCGAGGAGACCGCGCTGCTCGAGAGCCTTGAGGGCAAGAAGGGCATGCCCCGGCTGAAGCCGCCGTTTCCGGCCGGCGCTGGCCTCTATGGTTGCCCCTCGACCGTCAACAACGTCGAGTCGATCGCCGTGGCGCCGACCATCCTGCGCCGCGGCGCGGCTTGGTTCGCTGGCATCGGCCGGCCCAACAACACCGGCACCAAGGTCTTCTGCATCTCCGGGCACGTCAACAAGCCGTGCAACGTCGAGGAGGAGATGGGCATCCCGCTGCGCGAGCTGATCGAGAAGCACGCCGGCGGCGTGCGCGGCGGCTGGGACAATCTGCTGGCGGTGATCCCCGGCGGCGCCTCGGTGCCGCTGCTGCCCAAGTCGATTTGCGACGAGGTCCTGATGGATTTCGACTCGCTGCGCAACGTGCAGTCCGGCCTCGGCACGGCGGCCGTGATCGTCATGGACAAGTCGACCGACGTCATCAAGGCGATCGCGCGGCTGAGCTATTTCTACAAGCACGAGAGCTGTGGCCAGTGCACGCCGTGCCGCGAGGGCACCGGCTGGATGTGGCGCGTGATGGAACGCATGGTGAAGGGCGAAGCGCGGATCGAGGAGATCGACGTGCTGCACGACGTCACCAAGCAGGTCGAAGGCCACACGATCTGCGCGCTGGGCGACGCGGCGGCCTGGCCGATCCAGGGCCTGATCCGCCATTTCCGGCCGCTGATGGAACAGCGGATCAACGAGCGGCAGTCGCGCCGCATCGCCGCCGAGTGATCCGGAGATCGTCATGCCCAAGATGAAGATCGACGGAATCGAGATCGAGGTGCCCGCGGGCATCACGGTGATCCAGGCCTGCGAGCTGGCCGGCGTCGAGATTCCACGCTTTTGCTACCACGAGCGCCTGTCGATCGCCGGCAATTGCCGGATGTGCCTGGTCGAGCAGGAGAAGGCGCCCAAGCCGATCGCATCGTGTGCCATGCCGGTGGCCGAAGGCATGGTGATCAAGACCGACACGCCGCTGGTCAAGAAGGCCCGCAACGGCGTGATGGAATTCCTGCTGATCAATCATCCGCTGGACTGCCCGATCTGCGACCAGGGTGGCGAGTGCGACCTGCAGGACCAGGCGATGGCCTACGGTTTCGACCGTACGCGCTATCACGAGAACAAGCGCGCGGTGCCGGACAAGGATCTCGGTCCGATCGTCAAGACCTCGATGAACCGCTGCATCCAGTGCACCCGCTGCGTGCGTTTCGCCACCGAGGTGGCGGGCGTCGAGGAACTCGGCGCCACCGGTCGCGGCGAGGGCATGGAGATCACGACGTATGTGCAGAAGACACTGACGTCGGAGCTGTCGGGCAACATCGTCGATCTCTGCCCGGTGGGCGCGCTGACGTCCAAGCCCTATGCCTTCAACGCGCGCTCCTGGGAGCTGCGCAAAACCGAATCGGTCGACGTCATGGACGCGCTGGGTTCCAACATCCGTGTCGACACGCGCGGCGCCGAGGTGATGCGCGTGCTGCCGCGCGTCAACGAGGACGTCAACGAGGAGTGGATCTCCGACAAGACCCGCCACGCCATCGACGGGCTGAAGCGCCAGCGGCTCGACCAGCCCTATGTGCGCCGCGACGGCAAGCTGAAGCCGGCGAGTTGGGGCGAGGCTTTCGCCGCCATCGCCGAGCGCATGGGCAAGATCAAGAGCGCGGGCATCGCCGCGATCGCCGGCGACCAGTGCGACGCCGAGTCGATGGTCGCACTCAAGGATTTGATGGCCGCGCTGGGCGCAAAGGGCGTCGAGTGTCGCCAGGACGGCACGCAGCTGCAGGCCGGGCCGCGCGGCGGCTACATCTTCAACGCGGGCATCGCCGGCATCGACAAGGCCGACCTGATCCTGCTGATCGGCACCGATCCGCGCGCCGAGGCGCCGGTGCTCAACGCCCGCATCCGCCGCCGCGCGCTCAACGGCGGCCTGAAGGTCGGCGTGATCGGCGAGGCGCCGGAGGATCTGACCTATCCCGTCGAGCGGCTGGGTGCGAGCGCCAAGGCGCTCGACGATCTAGGTGCCTTCGGCGAGGCGCTGAAGGCGGCCAAGACGCCGATGATCATCGTCGGCCAGGGCGCGCTTGCGCGTCCCGATGGCGCGGCGATCCTCGCCAAGGCGCGGGCGTTGGCCACGGTGCGCGACGACTGGAACGGCTTCTGCGTGCTGCATACCGCGGCGGCGCGAGTCGGCGGGCTCGATCTCGGTCTGACGCTCGACGGCGGCGTCGAGGGCGTCCTCAAGGGTTGCGAGGATGGCTCGATCGAGCTGGTCTATCTGCTGGCGGCCGACGAGATCGATACTAAGCGGCTGGGCAAGGCCTTCGTCGTGTACCAAGGCCATCACGGCGATTCCGGCGCGCACCGCGCCGACGTGATCCTGCCCGGCGCGGCCTACACCGAAAAGCCGGGCGTCTACGTCAACACCGAGGGCCGCGTGCAGCTGGCCAAGCGCGCGTCCTATCCGCCGGGCGAGGCGCGCGAGGACTGGGCGATTCTGCGTGCACTTTCGGGTGTGCTTAACAAGCCGTTGCCCTACGACACCCTGGAGCAGGTGCGCGCGCGCCTCGTGGCGGTGAACCCGGTATTCGCGGCGATTGACCTGCAGAAGCCGGGCGCCTGGGGCGCGTTCGGCAAGGACGGCGCCGCGAGCGACGCGCCGCTGCGCTCGACGATTGCCAATTTCTACATGACCTGCCCGATCAGCCGGTCCTCGCGTGTCATGGCCGACTGCACCGCGCTGCGGCGCGCCAGCCTCGCCGTGGCGGCGGAGTAGGGCCGATGACGTTGATGCAGTTCTTCACCCAGCACTGGCTTGGCCAGGGGCTCGTCATCGTCGCGCAGTGCCTGGCGGTGACCCTGCCATTGCTGGTCGCGGTCGCCTACATGACCTACGCCGACCGCAAGATCTGGGGCATGATCCAGCTCAGGCGCGGCCCCAACGTGGTCGGCCCGTTCGGCCTGCTGCAGCCGCTGGCCGACGGCGCCAAGCTGTTCCTCAAGGAAACCATCATCCCCAGCGGCGCCAGCAAGGTGCTGTTCATCCTGGCGCCGATGATCACCTTTATCACGGCGCTGATCGCCTGGGCGGTGGTGCCATTCGACGACGGCTGGGTGATCGCCGACATCAACGTCGGCATCCTCTACCTGTTCGCGATCTCCTCGCTGGGCGTCTACGGCGTCATCATCGCCGGCTGGGCGAGCAACTCGAAATACGCCTTCCTGGGCGCGCTGCGCTCGGCGGCGCAGATGGTGTCCTACGAGGTCTCGATCGGCTTCGTGCTGATCACCGTGCTGCTCTGCGCCGGCTCGCTCAACCTCTCGACCATCGTGAAGATGCAGGATGGCGGCGTCTGGAACTGGTACTTCCTGCCGCTGTTTCCGATGTTCATCATCTTCTTCATCTCGTGCCTGGCCGAGACCAACCGCACGCCCTTCGACCTGCCGATGTCGGAAGCCGAGCTGGTCGCGGGCTTCCACACCGAATACTCGGCGATGGCCTTCGGCCTGTTCTTCCTCGGCGAATACGCCAACATGATCCTGCTCTCGGGCATGGGCGCGGTGCTGTTCCTCGGCGGCTGGCATCCGCCGCTGCCGTTCGAGCCGTTCACCTGGGTGCCGGGCGTTGTCTGGTTCGCGCTCAAGATCGCGCTGCTGCTCTTCGTCTTCTCGTGGACCAAGGGCACGGTGCCGCGCTACCGCTACGACCAGCTCATGCGCTTGGGCTGGAAGGTGTTTCTGCCGTTCTCGCTGGTCTGGGTGGTGATCACGGCCGCCTTCGTGACCTACGCGCGCGGCCACTGAGGAGCTGGCGATGGGTGTGCTCGACAGGACGGCCCGCGCGCTGTTGCTCGGCGAGATCGCCTCGGGCTTCGCGCTGACCTTGAAGTACATGTTCAAGCCCAAGGTGACGGTGAACTATCCCTTCGAGAAGGGACCGCTCAGCCCGCGCTTCCGCGGCGAGCACGCGCTGCGCCGCTATCCCAACGGCGAGGAGCGCTGCATCGCCTGCAAGCTCTGCGAGGCGATCTGTCCGGCCCAGGCGATCACCATCGAGGCCGAGCCGCGCGAGGACGGCAGCCGCCGCACGACGCGCTACGACATCGACATGACCAAGTGCATCTACTGCGGCTTCTGCCAGGAGGCGTGCCCGGTGGACGCGATCGTCGAGGGGCCGAATTTCGAATTCTCGACCGAGACCCGCGAGGAGCTGATGTACGACAAGGCCAAGCTCCTGGCCAACGGCGACCGCTGGGAGGCCGAGATCGCGGCCAACCTGGCGCAGGACGCCCCGTACCGGTGATGGTTATGGTGAAAACACCCGATTACCTTCCCCCGCTGGCGGGGGAAGGTAGGAGCGCGGCGGCATGATCATCCAGACCATCGCCTTCTACGCCTTCGCCGCCGTGACCCTGATCTCGGCGTTCATGGTGATCGCCGCGCGCAATCCCGTGCATTCGGTGCTCTACCTCATCCTGGCGTTCTTCAACTCGGCCGCGCTCTTCCTGCTGATGGGCGCCGAGTTCATCGCCATGATCCTGGTGATCGTCTATGTCGGCGCGGTCGCCGTGCTGTTCCTGTTCGTCGTGATGATGCTCGACATCAATCTCGCCGAGCTGCGACAGGGATTCCTCAAATACCTGCCGATCGGCGCCGCCGTCGGCCTGGTGCTGTTCGCCGAGCTGATGCTTGCGCTGGGCGCGTGGGTGGTGGCACCCGGGGCCAAGGGCGCCATCGCCGCCAACCAGGCGGCCTTGGCCAAGACCAGCAACACGGCGGCGATCGGCAAGGTGCTCTACACCGACTACTTCTTCCTCTTCCAGGCATCCGGCATCGTCCTGCTGGTGGCGATGATCGGTGCCATCGTGCTGACCCTGCGCCAGCGCGCCGGCGTGCGCCGTCAGAAGATCGGCGACCAGATCGCGCGCACCCGCGAAGAGGCGGTCACCGTGGTCAAGGTTCCGGTCGGGGGAGGCATCTGACATGCAGATCGGCCTCGAGCACTACCTCGCCGTCGCCGCCGTGCTGTTCACGCTCGGCATCTTCGGCATCTTCCTGAACCGCAAGAACGTCATCGTCATCCTGATGTCGGTCGAGCTGATGCTGCTGGCGGTGAACATCAACCTGGTGGCCTTCTCGACGCATCTCGGCGACATGACCGGCCAGGTCTTCGCCATGCTGGTGCTGACGGTGGCCGCCGCCGAGGCGGCGATCGGGCTCGCCATCCTCGTCGTCTACTTCCGAAACCGCGGCACCATCGCGGTCGAGGATATCAACCTGATGAAGGGGTAGGGGCCGCTTAGGTCCCGCGCGCGTCATGGATCTCGCCGTCAAGCTCATCGTCTTCCTGCCGCTGCTGGCCGCGTTCATCGCCGGCTTCTTCGGCCGCGCGATCGGCGATCGCGGCGCGCAGGTCGTGACGACCGGCGCGTTGCTGATCGCCGCCGCACTGTCCTGGTTCGTCTTCTTCAAGATCGGCTTCGGCGACGCCGCCGGCACTGTGCGCATCGCCACCTGGATCTCCTCGGGCACGTTCGAGGTGCTGTGGGCGCTGCGCGCCGACACGCTGACGGCGGTCATGCTGATCGTCGTGACCACCGTGTCGTCGATGGTCCACCTCTACTCGGTCGGCTACATGGCTGAGGACAAGAGCGTGCCGCGCTTCATGGCGTATCTCAGCCTGTTCACCTTCGCCATGCTGATGCTGGTGACGTCGGACAACCTGGTGCAGCTGTTCTTCGGCTGGGAAGGCGTCGGCCTGGCGTCCTACCTGCTGATCGGCTTCTGGTACGACCGTCCCTCGGCCAACGCCGCGGCGATCAAGGCTTTCCTGGTCAACCGCGTCGGCGACTTCGGTTTCGCGCTGGGCATCTTCGCCATCTACATGCTGACCGGCTCGGTGCAGTTCGACGCGATCTTCAAGGCCGCGCCGGAGCTCGCCAAGCTCACCTTCACCTTCCTCGGTGCCGAGGTGCCGGCGCTGACCACGGTCTGCCTGCTGCTCTTCGTCGGCGCCATGGGCAAGTCGGCGCAGCTCGGCCTGCACACCTGGCTGCCCGACGCCATGGAAGGCCCGACGCCGGTGTCGGCGCTGATCCACGCCGCGACCATGGTCACCGCCGGCATCTTCATGGTGGCGCGCTGCTCGCCGCTCTTCGAGTACTCGCAGACCGCGCTCGACGTCGTCACCCTGGTCGGCGCCGGCACCGCGTTCTTCGCCGCCACTGTCGGCCTGACCCAGTTCGACATCAAGCGGGTGGTGGCCTATTCGACCTGCAGCCAGCTCGGCTACATGTTCTTCGCGCTGGGCGTCTCGGCCTATCCCGCCGGCATGTTCCACCTGATGACGCACGCCTTCTTCAAGGCGCTGCTGTTCCTCGGCGCCGGCGCGGTGATCCATGCGATGCATCACGAGCAGGACATGCGGAACATGGGCGGGCTGAAGGACAAGATCCCGCAGACCTACTGGCTGATGTGGATCGGCACCCTGGCGCTGGCCGGTATCGGCGTGCCGGTGATCGGCGGCCACGGCATCGGCTTCGCCGGCTTCTACTCCAAGGACATCATCCTCGAATCGGCTTTCAGCGCCCACACCACGGTCGGCATGATCGCCTTCTGGCTGGGCATCGCCGCCGCCTTCATGACCGCGTTCTATTCGGCGCGGCTGATGTTCATGACCTTCCACGGCGAGGCGCGGTGGAACACGGGGCATGGTCATGGTCACGACGCTCATGGCCACGACGCGCATGGGCACGACGACCATGGCCACAAGGACGACCACGGCCATGGCGACCACCACCTGCCGGTGAAGGTGCCTGGCGTGATGATGGTGCCGCTTTACGTCCTCGCGCTCGGCGCGGTGATCGCAGGCGGCGTGGCCTACAACGCCTTCGTCGGCGACGGGCTGGAGAAGTTCTGGCGCGGCTCGATCCTGATCCTCAAGGAGCACCACGCCCTGCACGACGCGCACAACGCGCCGCTCTGGGTCAAGGTGCTGCCGCTGATCATGGCGATCACGGGCATCGCGCTGGCCTACCACTTCTATGTGCAGAAGCCGAGCCTGCCGTCGCAGACGGCGGCCTCGTTCCCGTTCCTGTACCGCTTCTCATTCAACAAATGGTATTTCGACGAGCTCTATGACGCCCTGTTCGTGCGGCCCTCGATGTGGCTGGGCCGCCAGTTCTGGAAGAAGGGCGACGTCGGCATTATCGACGAGGTCGGCCCCAACGGCCTGGCGCGTGGCGCCGGGCGGCTGGCCGGTGTGCTGGGCCGCGCGCAGAGCGGCTACCTCTATCACTACGCGTTCGCCATGCTGATCGGGGTCGCGGTCCTGGTCACCTGGTACATGCTGTCGCGCGGGCAATGATCATGGCGACCTGGCCCGTTCTGACGCTCACCACCTTCCTGCCGCTGATCGGCGCGGCGTGGATCCTGCTGTTCACCCGCAATAACGAGGCGGGCGTCGCCAACGCCAAGCACGCTGCGCTGTGGACGTCACTGGCGACCTTCGTCGTCTCGCTGTTCATCTGGTTCGGCTTCGACACGCGCAACCCGGGCTTCCAGTTCCGCGAGTACGTCGAGTGGATCCCCGCCTACAAGATCGCCTATCACATGGGTGTCGACGGCATCTCCATGCCGTTCGTGCTGCTGTCGACCTTCCTGACGCCGCTCTGCATCCTGGCGAGCTGGGAAGCGATCGAGACAAGGGTGCGCGAATACATGGTCGCGTTCCTGATCCTCGAGACCTTCATGGTCGGCATGTTCTGCGCGCTCGACCTGATGGTGTTCTACATCTTCTTCGAGGCCGTGCTGATCCCGATGTTCCTGATCATCGGAATCTGGGGCGGCAAGGACAAGATCTACGCCGCCTTCAAGTTCTTCCTCTACACCCTGGCCGGCTCCGTCTTCATGCTGCTGGCCATCCTGGTGATCTACTTCAAGGCCGGCACCACCGACATTCCGACCGTGATGGCCACCCTGAAGCTGCCGCTGGAGTGGCAGATCTGGCTGTGGCTGGGCTTCTTTGTCTCCTTCGCCGTGAAAGTGCCGATGTGGCCGGTGCACACCTGGCTACCCGACGCCCATGTGCAGGCGCCGACCGCCGGCTCGGTGATCCTGGCCGGCGTGCTCCTGAAGATGGGCGCCTACGGCTTCGTGCGCTTCTCGATCCCGATGCTGCCGCTGGCGTCGGATTTCTTCACGCCCTTCATCTTCGTGCTGAGCTGCATCGCCGTGGTCTACACGTCGCTGGTGGCGCTCGCGCAGGAGGACATGAAGAAGCTGATCGCCTATTCGTCGGTCGCCCATATGGGCTTCGTGACGATCGGCATCTTCGTCATGAACGTCCAGGGCGTGCAGGGCGCGCTGTTCCAAATGCTGAGCCACGGCCTGGTGTCGGGCGCGCTCTTCCTCTGCGTCGGCGTGGTCTACGACCGCCTGCACACGCGCGAGATCGACCGTTACGGCGGCCTGTCCGACAACATGCCGCGCTACGCGCTGGTCTTCATGTTCTTCACCATGGCGAGCGTCGGCCTGCCCGGGCTGTCGGGCTTCGTCGGCGAGTTCCTGGTGCTGACCGGCGCCTTCAAGGCCAATACCTGGGTAGCGGCGATCGCTTCGCTGGGCGTCATCCTGGGCGCCGCCTACGCGCTCTACCTCTATTGGCGCATCTGCTTCGGCAAGCTCACCAAGCCCGACGTCAAGGCGATGGCCGACATGAATCCGCGCGAGATCGCGATCTTCGCGCCGATCGTGCTGATGACGATCTGGATGGGCGTCTATCCGCAGACGTTCCTGGACGTGATGGACGCCTCGGTCACCAAGCTGGTGGCCGACTATGGCGCAGCGCTCAAGGCGGCGGGCAAGACCGCCATGTTGCGCTAGGGGACCCGCTGATATGGTCGGATTGGAAAACTGGCAGATCGCCACCCCGGAGATGATCCTGGCGGCGGGCGCCATGGTCCTGCTGATGATCGGCGCCTTCCGCGGCGAGAAGTCGGTCGACCTGGTAGCCTGGCTGTCAGTCGCCGTGCTGATCGGCGCCGCCGTCGCCGTGATCTTCGGCACGACCGGCACGGCCTTCGCCGGCCTGTTCCTCAACACGCCCTTCACCATGGCGATGAAGGTGCTGTCGCTGTTGGGCTCGGCATTGGCGATCCTGATGTCGGCCAGCTTCATGCGCCGCGAGGGCGCCTGGCGCTTCGAGTACCCCGTCATCATCGTGCTGGCGACCCTGGGCATGATGATCATGCTGTCGTCGGCCGACCTGATGACGCTCTATGTCGGGCTGGAGATGCAGTCGCTGGCGCTCTACGTCGTGGCCGCCTTCCAGCGCGACAACGCGCGCTCGACCGAAGCCGGCGTGAAGTACTTCGTCCTGGGCGCCGTGGCGTCCTGCATGATGCTCTACGGCTCGTCGCTGGTGTACGGCTTCGCCGGCACGACCAACTTTGCCGCCATCGCCAAGGTCTTTGCCGCCGGCGCGCCGCCGCTAGGCGCGGTGATCGGCCTGGTATTCATCCTCGCCGGCCTGGTCTTCAAGGTCTCGGCCGTGCCCTTCCACATGTGGACGCCCGATGTCTACGAGGGTGCGCCGACGCCGGTGACCGCGCTGTTCTCGGTGGCGCCCAAGATCGCCGCGCTGGGCCTGCTGGTCGCCATCGTCATGGGTCCGTTCCGGCCGCTGATGGCGCAATCGCAGCAGATTCTGATCATGGTCTCGGTTGCCTCGATGGCCTGGGGCGCCTTCGCCGCCATCCGCCAGGAGAACATCAAGCGTCTGATGGCGTATTCCTCGATCGGCAACATGGGCTACGCGCTGCTCGGCCTGGCCGCCGGCACGGAGGAGGGCATACGCGCGGTGGTGATCTACATGATCATCTACCTGGCGATGAGCGTCGGCACCTTCGCCTGCATCCTCTCGATGCGCCGGGGCGGCGTGTCGGTCGAGCGCATCGCCGATCTTGCCGGCCTGTGGCGCAACCATCCCCGCATGGCGCTGGCGCTGCTGTTCTTCATGTTCTCGATGGCCGGCATCCCGCCGCTGGCCGGCTTCTTCGGCAAGCTCAACGTCTTCCTCGCCGCCATCAACGCCGGCCTGTTCTGGGCCTCGGCGCTGGGCGTCGCGGCCTCGGTCGTCGCCGCCTACTACTATCTGCGCATCATCAAGGTGATGTTCCTCGACGATCCGGCGGCGCCGTTCGACGCGGTCGAGGCGCCGATGGGCGCTGTCATGGCCGTCATGGCGGTCTTCGTCTTCCCGGTGTTCCTGGTCTTCCAGTCGCCGTTCCTCGCTTCCGCGCAGGCCGCGGCGCACGCTTTCTTCGTGCGATGATCCCGGCCGGCTGGTCGGTCGTCACGCTTGAAGCCGTCGGCAGCACCAACGACGAGGCCATGGCGCGGGCCGAGGCCGGCGCCCCGGAAGGCGCTGTCGTGCGCGCCCTGCGCCAGGAGGCTGGCCGAGGCCGCCGCGGGCGCGGCTGGGACTCGCCGCCGGGCAATGTCTACTCCTCGGCCATCCTGCGCCCGAAGGTGCCGCCGGCCGAGGCCGCACAGCTGAGCTTCGTCGCCGCGCTCGCGGTGGCTGACATGGCGGCGTCCCTGGTTGCTACCCATCGCCGCGTGGCGATCAAATGGCCCAACGACGTGCTGGTCGACGACGCCAAGATCTCGGGCATCCTGCTCGAGTCGGCCGTGGGCGAGGGCGGCCTGGTCGGCCATGTCGTCATCGGCGTCGGCATCAACGTCGCGAGCGCACCGCCGGGCACGCGCTACGGCGCGACGCATCTGGCGGCGCTGGGTTCGACGGCATCGACCGACACGGTGTTCGCCGCCTATATCGGCGCGCTCGCCCGGCGCTATGGCGAGTGGCGCACGAGTGGCTTCGCCGAGACACGCGTCGAATGGCTGCGGCGCGCGGCGTGGCTCGACCGCGACATCGAGGTCTCGCTGGGCGAGACGTCGCTGCGCGGTCGCTTCGTCGACCTTGACGAGCGGGGGGCGCTGCTGCTGCAAACCGCCGATGGCGGTGTCCGGCGGATCACCGCCGGCGACGTCTTCCCGCCCCGCGCCTGATCCGGAGGCCCGCATGCTGCTGGCGATCGATGTCGGCAACACCAACAGCAAGTTCGCGCTGTTCGACGGCGATCGCATCGTCGCGCAGTTCCGGCTGCGCACCGAGGCCAAGCGCACCGCCGACGAGTACGGCGCCTGGCTGACCCAGCTGATGGGCCTCAAGGGTATCGATCCGCGTGCCATCCAGGGCGCGATCATGGCCAGCACGGCGCCGGCGGTGAACCCGAACGTTCGCCGGCTGTGCGAGACCTATTTCGGCACCAAGCTGCTGATCGTCGGCGAGCCGGATTGCCAGCTCGGCATCCAGGTGCTGATCGACCGGCCGCAGGACGCCGGACCCGACCGGCTGGTGGGCGTGATCGCGGGCCATACGCGCCATGGCGGGCCGCTGGTTACGGTCGATTTCGGCAGCGCCACGACCTTCGACATCGCCGACAAGGACGGTAATTTCGTCGGCGGCGTGATCTCGCCCGGTGTCGAGTTCACCATCGAGGCCTTCTACCTGATGACCGCGCGCCTGCCGCGCATCCGTGTCGAGAAACCGGCCAAGGTGATCGGCAAGGCCACCGTGCCGGCGATGCAATCGGGCGTCTTCTGGGGCTATGTCGGCCTGATCGAGAGTCTGATCAAGCGCATCAAGACGGAGTACGGCGAGCCGATGAAGGTGATCGCCACCGGCGGCCTGGCGCCGGTCTTCGAGAGCGAGGTGCACCTGTTCGACGTCATCGAACCCGACCTGATGTACCTCGGCCTGCTCGAGGTCTGGCGGCGTAACCGGCGGAGCTAGGACGTGCTTCGGTCGACACGCCGCATCTGTCATCCCGAGCGTAGCGAGGGATCTGGGAAGACGCCTGGATCCCTCACTACACTCGGGATGACAGCCATACGGGGTGCCGGCCGATGACCCCTGGCGAGGAACTCGTCTTCCTGCCGCTGGGCGGCGCTGGCGAGATCGGGATGAACCTCAATCTCTATGGCTGTCGCGGCAAGTGGCTGATGCTCGACCTCGGCGTCACCTTCGCAGACGACTCGGCCGCCGGCCTCGACGTGCTGATGCCGGACCCGACCTTCATCGAGGAGCGCCGCGCCGACCTCCTGGGTATCGTCCTCACCCACGCCCACGAGGACCATCTCGGCGCCGTGCCCGATCTGTGGCCGCGCCTGCGTTGCCCGGTCTACGCCACGCCCTTCGCCGCCTCGGTGCTGCGCCGCAAGTTGGGCGAGGCCGGCATCGAGGGCGACGTGCCGATCATTGAGGTGCCGCTGGGCGGCAAGCTGTCGCTGCCACCCTTCGAGCTGGAGTTCGTGACCATGACGCACTCCATCCCCGAGCCCAACGCCGTGTCGATCCGCACGCCCTTCGGCGTGGTCATGCATACTGGCGACTGGAAGATCGATCCCGAGCCGCTGATCGGCGAGGTCACCGACGAAGCCGCCTTGCGCCGCATCGGCGGCGAGGGCGTGCTGGCGATGATCTGCGACTCGACCAACGTCTTCGTCGAGGGAGAATCGGGCTCTGAGTCCGACGTGCGGGAGGAGCTCGCGGCGCTGATCCGTGCGCGCAAGAGCCTTGTGGCGGTGACCTGCTTCGCCTCCAACCTGGCGCGGGTCGAGAGCGTCGCGCTGGCGGCGGTGGCCGCCGACCGCCATCCCGTTCTGGTCGGCCGCGCGTTGCATCGCATGGTGAGCGCCGCCAGGGACAACGGCTACCTGCTGGATTTTCCGCCTGTCGTGAGCGAGCGCGACGCCGGCTGGCTGCCGCGCGAGAAAGTCTGCCTGATCTGCACCGGCAGCCAGGGCGAGCCGCGCGCGGCGCTGGCGCGGTTGGCCCAGGGCGAGAACCGCGATATCTCCCTTCAGCCAGGCGACAGCGTGATCTTTTCCTCGCGCGTGATTCCCGGCAACGAGAAGTCGATCGGCCGCATCCAGAACCTGCTGGCCGAACGCGGCGTCGAGATCGTCACCGACCGCGACGCCTCGATCCACGTCTCCGGCCATCCCGCGCGCGACGAGCTGGTGCGGCTCTATCAGTGGGTCCGCCCGACGGTGGCGGTGCCGGTGCATGGCGAGTACCGCCACCTGGTCGAGCACGCCGCGCTGGCGCGCGACTGCCAGGTGCCGACCTCGATCGTGGCGCCCAACGGCAGCATGGTGCGCCTCGCGCCGGGGCCGGCGAAGATCGTCGACAACGTGCCGTCGGGCCGGCTGGCGCGCGATGGCACGCGCATCGTGCCGTTGGACGGTACGGGCTTGCGTGACCGCCGCAAGATGCTGTGGAATGGCGCGGCCGTGGCCACCGTGGTGCTCGACGGCAGGGGACGGCTCGCGACGCCCGCTACACTCACCGTGCACGGGCTCGACGACGACGATACCGTCGCCGAGGCGCACGAGGCGGCGATCGACGCGATCAAGACGGCGATCGACGAGCTCTCGCGCGCCGAGGTCAAGGAGGATGCGAAGGTGATGGAAGCCGCCCGGCTCGCCATCCGCCGTGTCTACAAGGCGCGCTTCGACAAGAAGCCACTGACCGACGTGCATGTCGTGCGCCTACCGGCGGCCGCGGCATGAGCTGGGTCACCTACATCCTCGTCTTCGCCGTCATCTGGTGGACGGTGATCTTCGCCGTGCTGCCGCTGGGCGTGCGCCGGCTGGAGAACCCGACGCCGGGTGTCGATCGCGGTGCGCCGGAGAAGCCGCAGTTGCGGCGCAAGGCGATCATCTGCACGGCGATCACGGCGGTGCTTTGGCTCGTCTGGTACCTGGTCTGGGTCGTCGACGTCTTCAGCTTCCGAAAGTAGAAACGGCAACCCCGGAGGGGTTGCCGTTCACTCGACCACCTATTGGATCCCCGTTGCGCTTCTGTGGCGCACACGTCCGCCCAAAGACGGATCTTCCTCCCTAGAAACTCGGGCTGGGGCGCGGCCCCGTCCTTCCCGACAGCGCGTTCCTAGCCGAGATTCCCAGGCGCGGCTAGGATTAGTTCTTGCGAGTGGGCACTTGTTTTTGTAATCGCGCCCCAGGCTTTGGCTCGTTGGCAGACATACAATTGCCGTACGTGCTTTGGGGTCAGCCGATGACCACGAATTTCAGCACGAACAGCGCCGCGAGGATCGCCATCGCCGGATGTACCTCCTTCCAGCGGCCGGCGGCGAGCTTGATCGCAGTGTAGCTGATGAATCCGAAGGCGATGCCCTCGGCGATGGAGAAGGTGAACGGCATGGCGAGCGCCGTCACCATCGCCGGCGCCGACTCGGTGATGTCGCCCCACTCGATCTCGGTCAACCCGCGCGCCATGATGCAGGCGACGTAGAACAATGCTGGTGCGGTGGCCCAGGCCGGCACCGACGCGGCCAGCGGCGAGAGGAACAGCGCCGCCAGGAACAGGACACCGACCACAAGCGCGGTCAGGCCGGTGCGGCCGCCGGCGTTGATGCCCGAGGCGCTCTCGATGTAGCTGGTGGTGGTCGAGGTGCCGATCGCCGCGCCGGCCATGGCGGCGGTCGAATCGGCGATCAGCGCGCCGCGCAGGCGCGGCACGGTGCCGTCCTTGTTCATGAAGCGGCCGCGATGCGCCAGGGCGATCAAGGTGCCGGTATTGTCGAACAGATCGACGAACAGGAAGGCGAACACCACGGTCAGCAGGCCGACCTTGAGCGCCCCGGCCAGGTCCATCTGCAAGAACACCGGCGCCGGACTGGGCGGCGTGCCGACGATGCCGCCGAACTTGCTGGCGCCCACTGCGATCGAGGCGGCGGTGATCACCAGCACGCCGATGATCACGGCGCCGGGGATCCTGAAGTGTTCGAGCGCGATGATCAGCACGAAGCCCAAAGCCGCCAGGACCACCGGCCAGCTCTTCAGGTCGCCAGCGCCGACCAGGGTGGCGGGGTGGTCGACAACGATCTTGGCGCTCTGCAGCGCGATCAGCGCCAGGAACAGGCCGATACCGGCGGCGATCGCCATCTTCAACGACTTGGGGATGGCGTTGACGATCCACTCCCGCACCGGCGTGACGCTCAGGATGAAGAACAGGATGCCCGAGAGGAACACGCAGCCCAGCGCGACCTGCCAGGTGTGGCCCATGCCGCCGACCACGCCGAAGGCGAAATAGGCGTTGAGCCCCATGCCGGGCGCCAGCGCGATCGGATAGTTGGCGAGGAAGGCCATCAGCGCGCAGCCCACGGCGGCGGCGATGCAGGTGCTGGCGAAGACCGCGTCGCGCGGCATGCCGGCCTTGGACAGGATGTCGGGGTTGACGAAGATGATATAGGCCATGGTCAGGAAGGTCGTGGCCCCGGCCACCACCTCGACGCGGATCGTCGTCTTGTTCTCGTTGAGCTTGAAGATCGAGTCGAGCATGGTCTCCCCCCAGGTCGTCGATTGGCGGCCATTGTGGGCCATGAAGCGGGGTCAAGGCCAGCGCGGGTTGCCCCCACCTTGTTTGCCATAGCCGGCGGGGTTGCCTAAATTCGCGCGCAATCAGACGGCATTGGACCCCTCCCGACATGCGCCTTAGCCAGTACTTCCTGCCGACCCTCAAGGAAACGCCCGCCGAGGCGCAGATCGTCTCGCATCGCCTGATGCTGCGCGCCGGGCTGGTGCGCCAGATGAGCGCCGGCATCTATGCCTGGCTGCCGCTGGGCTACCGCGTGCTGAAGAAGATCGAGCAGATCGTACGCGAGGAGCAGGACGCCTCGGGCGCGCAGGAAGTGCTGATGCCGACCATCCAGTCGGCCGATCTGTGGCGCCAGAGCGGGCGCTACGACGCTTACGGGCCGGAGATGCTGCGCATCGTCGATCGCCACGAGCGCGAGATGCTCTACGGGCCGACCAACGAGGAGATGATCACCACCATCTTCCGCGACGCGGTGAAGAGCTACCGCGATCTGCCGCGCAACCTCTACCACATCCAGTGGAAGTTCCGCGACGAGGTGCGTCCGCGCTTCGGCGTCATGCGCGGCCGCGAGTTCCTGATGAAGGACAATTACTCCTTCGATCTCGACAAGGCCGGCGCCATCCATTCCTACAACAAGATGTTCGTGGCCTATCTGCGCACCTTCGCGCGCATGGGGCTGAAGGCGATCCCGATGCGCGCCGACACCGGCCCGATCGGTGGCGACCTCAGCCACGAGTTCATCATCCTCGCCGATACCGGCGAGAGCGCGGTGTTCTGCGACAAGAGCCTGGTCGACAAGGATATCCTGGGCCGCGCCATCGACTTCGACGGCGATTTGCAGCCCACGGTCAACGAGTGGACGTCGTTGTACGCCGCGACCGACGAGATGCACGACCAGGCGCGCTTCGAGAAGGAAGTGCCCGCCGACCGCCGCGTCGCGGCGCGCGGCATCGAGGTTGGCCACATCTTCTATTTCGGCACCCGGTACTCCAAGCCGCTCAACGCCGTCGTCGCCGGGCCCACCGGCGAGAGCATCGCCGTCGAGATGGGCTCCTACGGTGTGGGCGTCTCGCGCCTGATGGGCGCCATCATCGAGGCCAGCCATGACGCGCAGGGCATCGTCTGGCCGGACTCGGTGGCGCCGTTCAAGGTCGGCCTGATCAACCTCAAGCCCGACGACGGCGCCGTAACCGGCGCCTGCCAGACGCTCTATGCCAAGCTGAGCGCGGCCGGCGTCGAGACCTTGTACGACGATCGCGACCAGCGCGGCGGCGCCAAGTTCGCCGACATGGACCTGATCGGCCTGCCCTGGCAGGTGATCATCGGCCCCAAGGGCGTCGCGGCTGGCAAGGTCGAGGTCAAGAACCGCAGGACCGGCCAGCGCGAGGAGATGGCGCCGGAGGCCCTGCTGGCGCGTTTCGGCGCGTGATCGCCCCCTTGACTCATCAATGGGTACTGGCATGCGCACGATGATTCGAATCTGGCTGCCCCTGGTCGCGTTGCTGGTCGGCCTCGGAGGGGCGGGCGTGGCAAGCGCCCAGTATCTGGTCGAGGAAGCCGGTCTGCGCTTTCCTGATCAGATCGGCGCGGCGCAACAGTCGGGTGGGCGACGCTATCCCCAGCCTGGCCTGGGGCATGGCATCGACTACAGGGGGCAGGGCTACGGTGCGTCAATCTATGTCTACGACCGGGGCCTGTCGGGCATTCCCGACGGCACCGCCAGCGAGATCGTGCGCACGGAATTCGCCCGCGCGCGTAGCGACATCTTCGCGGTGCAGCGGCAGCAGAACGCGCCCGAGCCGCGACTGGTCCGCGAACGTCTGGTCAAGGTGGACGGCGTGGAGTTCCTCACGGCCAGCTACCGCTTCGTGCGCGGCGACACCGACGCGTTGAGTCTCGTGGCCATGACCGGCTTGCGGCGAAACTTCATCAAGGTACGCATCAGCACACGGGCCTCCGAAGGCGACGAGGCCCAGGCACGGCTCGACGGCTTCCTCCAGGATTTCAGCCGCTTCCTCGCCGACGCCGGTTCGCGCTAGAACATGGCTTTCGCTGCCGTCGAGCGATTGATCGCGCTGCGCTATCTGCGGGCGCGGCGCGACGAGGGGTTTCTCTCGATCATCGCCGGCTTCTCGCTGATCGGCATCGCGCTGGGCGTCGGCACCTTGATCGTGGTCATGGCCGTGATGAACGGCTTTCGCGTTGAGCTGTTGCGCCAGATCACCTCGGTCAACGGCCACCTCGCCGTGACCGCCGGGCGCGAGGCGATCACCGACCTGCCGACGGTCGAGGCGAAGATCAAGGCGGTCCCCGGCGTCGCCGGCGTCTCGCCGGTGCTCGAAGGGCAGGCGATCGTCGCGGCGGGCGAGCAGGTGCGCGGCATCATGCTGCGCGGCATGCGGCCCGAGGATCTGATGCTGCGCAAGCCGATCGCCGATTCGGTTTCCGGCGTGACGGCGGCCGGCCCGCAGCGTGGCGTCTGCAAGGCCGCGGCGGGCCCGGCGGCGGAACCGGCCAAGGGCAGGGGCGATCTGTCGAGCCTGTCGCGCGGCCGTTTCGTCGCCATCGGCGCGCGGCTGGCCGAGGTGCTGGGCGTCTCGGTGGGCGACGTCGTCACCATCGTCTCGCCAACCAGCGTGGATACGCCGCTGGGCCGCCTGCCACGCACGCGGCGCTTCGAGGTCGGCGCGATCTTCGAGGTCGGCATGTTCGACTATGACACCAACTTCATCTACGCCTCGCTCGACAACGCGCGCGATTTCTTCGAGACGCCCGACCGGACCAGCATGATCGAGGTCTTCGCGCTGGATCCCGGCGCCTACGACGCGCTGATACCCAGGATCAACGCGGTGCTCGAATACAAGTACTTCGCCTTCAACTGGATCGAGGCGAATTCCTCGTTCTTCGCCACCGTCGCGCAGCAGGCCAACGTGATGTTCCTGGTGCTGACCCTGATCGTGCTGGTCGCCGCCTTCAACATCGTCTCCAGCCTGATGATGCTGGTGCGCACCAAGGGGCCCGACATCGCCATCCTGCGCACGATCGGCGCGCGGCGCGGCGCCATCCTGCGCGTCTTCTTCCTCGATGGCATGGGGCTGGGCGTCGTCGGGACGGCGCTGGGCGTCGGCCTGGGCGTGGCTTTCGCCGACAATATCGAGGCCATCCGCCAGTGGCTGCAATGCTCGCTGGGGCTGACCCTGTTCGACCCGCAACTCTACCAGCTCACCGAGCTGCCGGCGCGCATCGCCTGGGACGAGATCGCCGGCATCGCCGCCATGGCGCTGCTGTTCTGCTTCCTCGCCACGATCTACCCGGCCTGGGTGGCGACGCGCCTCGATCCGATCGAGGGCCTGCGCCGTGGGTAGGGTGCGGGCCGGAAGAGGAGGGCAGCGGTGAGCCTCTTTCCCTCCACCACCGAGCGCACCATCGCCTGGCGCTTCCTGCGCAGCCGGGAGCGCGAGGGCTTCATCTCGTTCATTGCTTGGTTCGCGCTGATCGGCGTGGCGCTGGGCGTGGCCACGCTGATCGTCGTGCTGAGCGTCATGAACGGTTTCCGCGGCGACATCTTCGGCCGCATCATCGGCATGAACGGCCATATCAGGGTGTCGGCGGCCAAGGGCATGCTGGTCGACTACCAGGAGCTGGCCCGACGGTTCGAGACCGTTCCATTCGTGCGTTCGGTGACGCCGATCATCGAGCGCCAGGCGGTGGTCAGCGGCGGCGGTGTCACGCGCGGCGTGCAGCTGCGCGGCATGCGCGCCGAGGACGCGCTCAGGCGCTCGATCATCCGCCAGGGCATCGTCGCCGGCGATCCCGGGAGCTTCGAGACCGAGGCTGGCGTGATCATGGGCGAGCGCCTGCGCCAGGCGCTCGGTTTGCGCATCGGCGAGTCGTTCACCGTCATCACCTATTCGCGCAACCAGAGCGGCACGCTCACCGCGCGCGACGTCACCTACAAGGTGCTGGCGAGCTTCCTGGTCAAGCGCTGGGAGTTCGACTCGACCTTGGCGATCGTGCCGCTCGACCTGATCCAGGACGACTTCAACATTCCCGAGAACGCGGTGTCCTCGATCGAGATCGAGATCGTCGATCATCAGAGGAATCTGGTCGCTGTGCTCGAGGCCGTGAAGAAGACCGCCGGCCGCGACGACCTGCGCTTCGCCGACTGGCGCGCGCTGAACTCCCGGCTGGTCGGCGCGCTGGAGGTTGAGCGCGTGCTGATGTTCATCATTCTGAGCCTGATCGTGCTGGTGGCCTCGATGAACGTCGTGGCGAGCTTCACCATGCTGGTGCGCACCAAGACGCCGGGCATCGCCATCCTGCGCACAATGGGCGCCACCAGCGGCGGCGTGGTCCGGATCTTCTTCCTCGCCAGCGCCAGTGTCGGCACCATCGGCACCATCCTGGGCGGCGCGCTCGGCCTGCTGGTCTGCGCCAACATGCCGGCGGTCTCCGCGGCGCTGAGCTGGGCCACCGGCGGCATGGACAGCGGCTCGACCTGGGTCGCGAACCTGCCGGTGCGCGTCGACTACGCGGAGGTCGCCACCGTGCTGCTGATCGCGCTTGGCCTGTCGCTGGTGGCGGCGATATATCCCGCCTGGCGCGCCGGCCGGCTCGAACCCGTGGAGGCGTTGCGCCATGAATGACACCGTGACGCCGTCGCTGGCGCTGCAGGACATCAAGCGCGTCTTCCGCCAGGGCGACCGCGCCCTGGAAGTGCTGCGGGGCGTCAACCTCGAGCTGCGGCCGGGCGAGATCGTCGCCCTGGTCGGTCCCTCGGGCGCCGGCAAGTCGACCCTGCTGCACATCGCCGGCCTGCTCGAGAAGCCCGATTCCGGGCGGGTGATGCTGGAGGGCAAGACCGCCGGCGACCAGGGCGACGCCTACCGCACGGCGCTGCGCGGCCGCTACCTCGGCTTCGTCTACCAGTACCACCATCTGCTGCCGGAGTTCTCCGCGCTGGAGAACGTGATGATCCCGCAGATGCTGATGGGCTTGAACCGCGGCGAGGCGCGCAAGCGCGCCCATGAGCTGCTGGCCATGGTCGGCCTTACCGAACGCGAGAGCCATCGCCCTGCCAAGCTCTCCGGCGGCGAACAGCAGCGCGTCGCCATCGCCCGCGCCGTCGCCAACGGACCGCGCGTGCTGCTCGCCGACGAGCCAACCGGCAATCTCGATCTGACCACGGCCGATGCGGTGTTCCGCCAACTGCTGGCCCTGGTACGCCAGACCGGCCTCGCCGCCCTGATCGCCACGCACAACCCCGACCTGGCGGCGCGTATGGACCGCATCGTGACGTTGCGGGATGGCGTGCTGGTCTGAGCGCGAAGTGTTGCGACTTCGTTGAAGTCTGCCGTAAGGCTACTCCGCCGTTCGCCGCACGAAGCCACGCAGACTCGCCACCATTGTCACCTGGTTGCTGGTGTTGGTTTTGCCGAGGACGTTCTTGAGGTGATAGCGCGCGGTGCCGATACCGATCTCGAGAATCCGCGTGACCCCCTTCAGGTCGTAGCCGGTGGCCAGCAGGGCCGCGACGGATGCCTCGCGCGGCGTCAGGCGGAAAGCGTCGGCGATGGCGTCGCGATTGATCGGCGGGCAATCGTCGGGCTCGGTGACGAAGATCGCGACTCGCGGCGCCGAAGTGCCCACCGGCGACAATGCCATCTGCCAAACCGGAAAGAGGGATAGCAGCAGGGGCGGGCGCCGCGACGGGCGCTCCAGGCGCAGGTCCTGTCCTGCGCCGTGACCGGAAGCGGCGACATCGTATCGCCCGATGCCGGCGATGGCGTGCCGCAGGCGGCGCGTTGCCGGCGGGGTCGCCGCCACGAGCCCCGACGCGCCGAGCATCAGCCCGTCGGCCTGTCCGACGATCCGTAGCGCCCGACCATTGGCGTAACTTGGTTGGCCGGCGGCATCGACCAGGACGACGGCGGTGTCGACGCGGTCGAGCAATTGCTGGAGGTCGCTAGCCTGCTGCCGGGCTGCCGCCAGGCGCCGCGAAAGCTCGATCGCGTTGGCGAAGTGAGGCAGGATAGCCTGCAGTTTTCCGATCGCGTCGACATCGAACGGCCCCTTCCTGCGCGGCCGGCAGAAGTTGAGCGCCGTCAGTGTGCCGCCAGCGCCGAGGCAGGCGCTGGTCGAGTAGAAGCCGTTCGCCGGCCGCACGATCTCGTTGTAGAAGACGCTGTTCTCCATATCGCGATCGGGAATGACCGAGGCGCTCGAAAACGCCAGCCCCAGCGGTATCCCGCTGAGCATGCGGCTGCCCAGCTGGGCGGCCTCCGCCGAGTGGATGCGGGCCGCGTGCGCGGTATCCACGCGGACTGCGGCGAAGGCGTCGCCACCGTCAGCGCTCCCGGGGCTGAAGACGATCGCATGCTCGGCCCGCAGCAGATCGGCGACGTTCTCCACGGCGGGCGACCACGCCGCTGGCTCCAGCACGGCGGCGTAGAGCTGATTGATCGCGTCGAGCACCGGCCGCAGGTTGTCCATGTCGGCTCCCCTAACATGCGGGGCAAGCTGCACGATGGCCAATGATAGCCGCAGCTGGGAAACAACTCAATGCGACGTAAACTCGGAGATGCTTGCGGTTGCGGTCGGTTTTTCGCCGTGTTCGCTAACCGCAGATGCAGTGCATGCCGGGCAGCGTGTGAGCGGCGCAGGTCGGCTGTCTTGGCCATTTGGGAGTGGCGCGCCCGTCCAGATCATCGCGATGGCGCCGGCCCGGCGTACCGATGCAGGTCCGACGGCTTGAAACGACTACTTGGTGTTTCCGAAGATCAGTTTCTCCAGATTGAAGGCATCGTCGACAATCTGGTTGTGCGTCTCCACAGGCAGGCCGTGCTTGTAAACATCGACAGGTCCATCCCATTTGCCGAAGTCAAGCTCGGCCCTGTTGAGGTCAGCATGCTTCTTGACCGAGTAGTACTGCAACTGACGTGCCACCACGATGGTCGACTTCGTAAGAGCCGCCGCTTTGTGCGCGAACTGTGATCCGCCGAAGGTCATGAAGGTCATGAAGGCCGGCGTTCCTTGCGGTGGCCTGCCAACCAGGCAACTATGTATGATGACGAAACGGAACACGCCGGCTATCTTGCCTAGCGCCGACATTGTGGGTTTGTGAAGCCAATCGGACCCCAACTGAATCGCGCCCTGCGTTCCGTGCGCCATGATGTGCAACGCATCGAGTTCACCAATTCCGGTCATCTTGGCGATGTTTGCACGCAATGCCACCGCGGCGAATATTTCCGAGACCTTGTGCTTTTTCGGGTCGACTTCGAGGTTCCACCAAGCTTTGGGGGCAATCGCCTTTCTGCCTAACATCCAGAGTTCGTCGCTCGGTGGCCCAATGGCGTCCGACAAAACTGTCTCCAGGCGCGGATCATGAATGACAACTTGACGCCCACGGACATAGTTCATGCTCTGAGCCCGCCTCTTGACCAGGCTGTGACAGTGCGTGATCGCTCGTCCGGCGGCCTCCCCCAAATGGGAGAGAAGCCGGCGCTTCTTCCTTGCAGGCATGACGGAAGCTCACCGATCACTTCGCCGCCCACATGGACCGCACCGTCACTCGGCAGGATGTCGTGCCGGCCTGATCGCAATGACTCCCTCGGTTCGCGCGCGGACCGAGTACCGCCGTTCTTCGAGAAGGAGCCGTTCACCGTCGTCGGCCTGGCGGCGTCGAAGTGCCCGACGTTGAAGCCACGCGCGATCATGAAGTAGTGGGCTTGCTTCGTGCCGGTGAAACAATCGCGATTCAGGACGTCTTGAACAGCCATGATGCGCTTCGGCTCGTTGCGTCAGCCGGGCTTCCGCTTCACAGGTTAGCCCGCGATTGTGACCGCTGGATGGAAATTCACGCCGCCATGGAGCTACGCGCCAAAGTCCGAAGACAGGAACTGACCACTGGCGATCCACAGGCCCGACCGGGGATAATCGCCACCAGAACAAGAACGCGAGGATCGCGCTGTTGAGTTATGCCCCCTTCGTGCACCTCCGGGTGCGCACCGCCTATTCGTTGGCCGAAGGCGCCATCCGCATCGATGAATTGGCCGGATTGGCCAAGTCGATGGCGATGCCGGCCGTCGCCGCCACCGATCGCGACAATCTGTTCGGTGCGCTGGAGTTCGCCGGTTACTGCGCCAAGTCGGGGGTGCAGCCGATCATCGGCGCCGATCTGGCGATCCGTCGCGAGGAGGAGGGGCAGGGCTTCGGCGCCAACGGGAGCAAGATGGCGCAGGCCGATTGGCTCTGCCTGCTGGTGCAGAACGAGGCCGGCTATCTCAACCTGCTGCATCTCGTCAGCGAGGCGCATCTGCATCACAAGGTCGGCACGCTCGCGGCATTACCTATCGACAAGCTGGAAGGGCACACCGAAGGGCTGATCGCGCTGACGGGCGGCGCCAGCGGCGCGCTGGGCCGGCTGCTGGGCGACGGGCAGGGCGCGGCGGCGACCGCGTTGCTCGAGCGGCTGAAGCGGCTCTTCCCGGAGCGGCTCTATATCGAGCTGCAGCGCCATGGCGAGCCGTTGCAGACGCGCGTCGAGCCGCTGCTGCTCGACCTCGCCTATGCGCACGACCTGCCTTTGGTGGCGACCAACGACGCGCACTTCGGCAAGGCGGCGATGTTCGACGCCCACGACGCGCTGATGTGCATCGCCCAGGGCGCGCATGTCGAGGACACCAACCGCAAGCGGCTCACGCCCGAGCACTATTTCAAGTCGGCCGAGGAGATGCGGCAGGTCTTCGCCGACTTGCCGGAAGCCTGCGACAACACCATCGTGATCGCGCGGCGCTGCGCCTACATGCCGGAGACG
Source organism: Alphaproteobacteria bacterium (assembly GCA_016869975.1). Taxonomy (GTDB): domain Bacteria; phylum Pseudomonadota; class Alphaproteobacteria; order Reyranellales; family Reyranellaceae; genus JAFAZJ01. The sequence continues at coordinate 10,027 of VGCZ01000018.1, read as the reverse complement.
CGCAAGCCGATCCTGCCGCGCTACACCAAGCTCGAGGGCCGCACCGAAGGCGAGGCGATGCGCGACTTGTCGGTGCGCGGCCTTCAGGCGCTGCGTGACGCGGGCCGCCTGACGCCTGAGATTCCCTTCGCCGAGTACGAGAAGCGGCTCGACTACGAGCTCGAGATGATCGACCGGATGGGATTCTCCGGCTACTTCCTGATCGTCGCCGACTTCATCCAGTGGGGGAAGGATCACGACGTGCCGATCGGGCCGGGCCGCGGCTCGGGCGCGGGATCGCTGGTCGCCTGGGCGCTGAAGATCACCGACCTCGACCCGCTGCGCTGGGGCCTGCTGTTCGAGCGCTTCCTCAATCCCGAGCGCGTGTCGATGCCGGACTTCGACATCGATTTCTGCCAGGACAAGCGCGACCGGGTGATCCGCTATGTCCGGGAGGAATACGGCCGCGATCGCGTCGCCGCCATCATCACCTTCGGCAAGTTGCAGGCGCGCGCCGTGCTGCGCGATGTCGGCCGCGTGCTGGCCATGCCCTACGGCCAGGTCGACCGCATCTGCAAGCTGGTGCCCAACAATCCGGCCAAGCCGGTGACCCTGGCCCAGGCGCTGGAGTCCGAGCAGCTGCTGAAGCAGCAATACGAGGAGGATCCCGACATCAAGCGCCTGGTCGATCTGGCGCTGCAGCTTGAGGGTCTCTATCGCCACGCCTCGACCCACGCCGCCGGCGTGGTGATCGGCGACCGCCCGCTCGACGAGCTGGTGCCGCTCTACCGCGATACCGACAACCAGGAGCAATTGCCGGCGACCCAGTTCAACATGAAATGGGTCGAGAGCGCCGGGCTGGTGAAGTTCGACTTCCTCGGGCTGAAGACGCTCACCGTGCTGGAGAAGGCGGTCGACCTGATCGGTCGCGGCACGATCGACCTCGCCAAGCTGCCGCTCGACGATGCCGGTACCTTCAAGATGCTGGCGCGCGGCGATGTGTCGGGCGTGTTCCAGCTCGAAGGCAGCGGCATGCGCGACACCCTGCGTCGCCTCAGGCCCGACCGCTTCGAGGACATCATCGCCGTGGTGGCGCTCTATCGCCCCGGCCCGATGGAGAACATCCCCAGCTACATCAAGCGCAAGCAGAGGGAAGAGCCGGTCGACTATCTGCACCCGATGCTCAAGGACATCCTGGAGGAGACCTACGGCATCATCATCTACCAGGAGCAGGTGATGCAGATCGCCCAGGTGCTCAGCGGCTATTCGCTGGGCGGCGCCGACCTGCTGCGCCGCGCCATGGGCAAGAAGATCGCCTCGGAGATGGCGGCGCAGCGCAAGACGTTCGTCGACGGCGCGGTGAGCAACGGCGTCGATTCAGGCAAGGCCTCCTCGATCTTCGACCAGGTCGACAAGTTCGCCGGCTACGGCTTCAACAAGAGCCACGCCGCGGCGTACGCGCTGGTGAGCTACCAGACGGCGTACCTGAAGGCGAACTACCCGGTCGAGTTCATCGCCGCCTCGATGACGCTCGACATGGGCAACACCGACAAGCTGGCGCAGTTCCGCCGCGAGCTCGACCGGCTGAAGATCGAGCTGCTGCCGCCTGATGTGAATCACTCCACGGCGGAGTTCACCGTCGAGACCACACCGGACGGCAAGAAGGCGGTGCGCTACGCACTGGCGGCGGTGAAGGGCGTCGGCCGCGACGCCATGGAGCGGCTGGTCGAGAAGCGGGAGGAGGGCGGCAAGTTCGCCTCGCTGTTCGACTTCGCCGAACGGCTCGACGGGCGCGTGCTGAACAAGCGGCTGCTCGAGAGCCTGGTGCGCGCCGGCGCCTTCGACGGGCTGAACAAGAACCGCGCCCAGACCTTCGCCGCGATCGAGAGCCTGATCCGCCACGCGCAGGCCACGGCCGAGTCGCGCGACAGCGACCAGAGCGGCCTGTTCGGCGACGACACGGTGCAGCGCCGGCCGCCACTGCCCAAGATCCCGGACTGGTCGGCGATGGAGCGCCTGCAGCACGAATTCGCCGCCATCGGCTTCTATTTCTCCTCGCACCCGCTGGCCGCCTACGAGCGCAGCCTCAAGCGGCTGGGCGCGATCCAATCCCAGGAGATCACGGCGCGGCTGGCCAACGGCGGCGGCGGACGCATCAAGCTCGCCGGCACGGTGGTCGACAAGAGCGAGCGCACCTCGGCGCGCGGCAGCCGCTTCGCATTCGTGTCGATGTCGGATCAGGCCGGCAGCTTCGAGGTCACCGTCTTCAGCGAGCTCTTGGGCGCCAAGCGCGACCTGCTGCAGCCCGGCAACGCGCTCCTCGTATCGTGCGACGGCCGCCTCGACGGCGAGCAGGTGAAGCTCACGGCGCAGAGCATCGAGAAGCTCGACGACGCCGTGGTGCACGCGGCGGCGGGGTTGCGCATCACGCTCAACGACCCGCTGGCTTTGTCTCGCCTCAAAGAAATCATCGGCAAGCCCGGCGGCCGTGGCCAGGTCCGCCTGCTGATGTCGCTCGACGCCGAGACCGAAGTCGAGATGGCGCTGCCCGGCGGCTACACCATCGCCCCCGGCACCCGCGACCAGATCGCCCGCACCGCGGGCATCGAGCACGTGGAGGAGGTGTGACTACCTTCCCCCGCTGGCGGGGGAAGGTGGCAGCGCGAAGCGCTGACGGATGGGGGTGGCTCGCGCGGCCAGACGAGGACCACGGTGTTGTCACACGAACCACCCCCATCCGGCGCTTCGCGCCACCTTCCCCCGCCAGCGGGGGAAGGTAGATGACGACCCAACCCTCGCTCCTCGGCGACACGCCGACACCCCGCCGGCGCGGCGGCGGGCTGCCGGCGCCGGCGGAGGGCTCGCCGTTGCGGCGCGCGGCGCCGGCGGGCGTTTATCTCGGCACCTCGTCGTGGTCGTTCCCGGGCTGGCAGGGGCTGGTCTGGCAGGGCCAGCACACCGCGCCCTCGCTGTCGCGCGACGGCCTGCCGGCCTACGCCGCGCTGGGCCTGTTCCGCACCGTCGGCATCGACCGCAACTTCTATTCGCCGATGTCGGCCGACGAGTTCGCCGCCTACGCCCTGCAGGTGCCGGCCGATTTCCGCTTCCTGGTGAAGGCGCCTGCGCTGGTCACCGACGCCGTCGTGCGCGCCGAGAACGGCAGCGGCCGCGCGCCCAACCGCTGGTTCCTCGACGCCGACGTGGCGCTCGATCGCTTCATTGGCCCGGCGATCGAGGGGCTCGGCCAGCGCGCCGGCCCGCTGGTCTTTCAGTTCTCGCCCGCGCCGCGCGCCATGCTCGCCGACCCGGCCGCCTGGGTCGAGCGGCTGGGCCTCTTCCTGGAGGCACTGCCGCGCGACGTGCGCGGCCTCGCGCCGCTCTACGCCGTCGAGCTGCGCAACCCCGAATTCCTCACGCCGCGCCTGATGCGCCTGCTGCGCGAGCAACGCGTGCGCTACGTCATCGGCCTGCACGACCGCATGCCCGGCATCGAGCGCCAGGCCAACGCGCTCAGCGTGCTCGACGATTGCCCTGATGGCGACTACGCGCCGGCGGGGCCGCTGATCGTGCGCTGGAACCTCAAGCCCGGGCTGAAATACGAGGACGCCAAGGAGCACTACTTCCCGTTCAACCGACTGATCGACGAAGACCCCGACACGCGCCGCCAGCTCGCCGCGCTGGCGCGCGCGGCCACGCGCAACAATCAGCCGGCTTACATCATCGCCAACAACAAGGCCGAGGGCAGCGCGCCGTTGTCGCTGCTGAAGCTGGCGGAAGCGATCGATGATGCCGGCGCAGTGAGCTGAGCGCTCAAGCCGTCGTGTGCGCTTGCGGTGCGAGGCGGTCGTCACTAGCGTCGCGCGACCTGCCCCTCAATCGGATGGCCTGATGCGCCTGATCGCCTTCGCACTTGTTTCGCTGATGCTGAGCGCGTCGGTTGCCGTTGCCCAGCAGCCCCGAACCATCGTCGGGGTGTGGAAACTGCCGGGGCAGGGCTGCGCCCGCGCCGATGGCGCGCTGACCATCGGGCCGCTGAGCCTGGAGGGCGAGGACGTGACCTGCCGATTCACCAACGTCTCGCGCAGCGGCGCGACGGTGACCTGGACGGGCAATTGCGATTCGGCCGGCGGCACCGGCCCCGAGACCGTGGTCGCCACAGAGGTCAACGAGCGGCTGACCATCCGCTACGTCCGCGGCGGTAATGTCATCGAGGGGCTGACGCGCTGCCCGGCCGGGCGGTAGAAGATCAGCGGCGTTTTCTCGCCGTTCACCGCCGCCGACGCCACCTTCGCCACGCCGCCCTCCCGTTCCGCACCCCGGAACGAATGCCGCAGGCCGCCACCCTTGCCAAGGCGCCGGACCGCCGTTAGAACCGCCGCCATCTCGCACGCGGGGATCGCGGACGACGGGGAGACATCCCGCCGCCCGTTCCGGTGTCCAGCAGGACAACCCCCGCGGAGGCACAACCGGAGAAGGGTATAGATATGTCGATGCCGACGTTCACGATGCGTCAGCTCCTCGAAGCTGGCGTGCATTTCGGCCACCACACGCGCCGCTGGAACCCCGCCATGAAGCCGTACCTGTTCGGGGTGCGCAACGGGGTGCACATCATCGATCTGACGCAGACCGTGCCGCTGCTGGAGCAGGCGCTGAAGGTCGTGCGCGACACGGTCGCCGCTGGTGGACGCATCCTGTTCGTCGGCACCAAGCCGGCGGCGGCCGAGCGGGTCGCCGAGGCGGCCAAGCGCTGCGGCCAGTATTTCGTCAACCACCGCTGGCTCGGCGGCATGATGACCAACTGGCAGACCATCTCGGCCTCGATCAAGCGCCTGCGCGAGCTCGACGACAAGCTGTCGTCCGGCGCGCTGGAGGGCCTGACCAAGAAGGAGACGCTCGACCTGACGCGCGAGCGCGAGAAGCTCGAGCGGGCGCTGGGCGGCATCAAGGAGATGGGCGGGCTGCCCGATCTGCTGGTCGTGATCGACACCAACAAGGAGCAGATCGCGGTCAAGGAAGCGCAGAAGCGCGGCATCCCGATCGTCGCCATCCTCGACAGCAATTCCGATCCCGAGGGCATCACCCATCCGGTGCCGGGCAACGACGACGCGATCCGCGCGATCTCGCTCTATTGCGACCTGATCTCCAGCGCCGTGCTCGATGGCATCCGCGAGGAGATCCGTGCCTCGGGCGGCGATCTCGGCGAGTCCGCGACGCCCGACACCGAGGAGCTGCCCGACATGGCCGGCGCCGCCGAGGGCGCCGGTGGCGACCCGACGGCACCGCCCGCCGAGTAGCGTCGCCGCTTCTCATTCGCATTCGCAATCGGCCGGTCCCAGGACCGGCCGACCCGCATCATGGAGAGCCCAATGGCTGAGATCACCGCCGCCCTGGTCAAGGAACTGCGCGAGAAGTCCGGCGCCGGCATGATGGACTGCAAGAAGGCGCTGACCGAGACCGCCGGCGACCTCGAGGCGGCCGTCGACTGGCTGCGCAAGAAGGGCCTGTCGGCCGCCGCCAAGAAGGCCGGCCGCGTCGCCGCCGAGGGCCTGGTCGGCGTGGTGTCGAGCGGCACCGAAGGCGCCGTGGTCGAGGTCAACGCCGAGACCGACTTCGTCGGCCGCAACGAGACTTTCCAGAAGTTCGTCGACCGCGTCGGCAGACTGGCGCTGGCGAATGACGGAAATGTCGCGAAAATGTCTACAGAGGTGCAGGGCGAGCTGACCCAGCTGATCGCCACCATCGGCGAGAACATGTCGCTGCGCCGGGCCAAGAAGCTCTCAGTCGGCAAGGGCGTGGTGGCGAGCTACGTGCACACGCCGGTGACGCCCTCGCTGGGCAAGATCGGCGTGCTGGTGGCGCTGGAATCGGCCGGCGATCCGGCCAAGCTGGCGGCCTTCGGCAAGCAGTTGGCCATGCATGTGGCGGCGACCAATCCGCAATCGGTCTCGGTTGCCGAGCTCGACCCGGCGGCGATCGAGCGCGAGCGCGCCGTGCTCAGCGAGCAGGCCGCCGGCTCGGGCAAGACGCCGGAGATCGTTGCCAAGATGGTCGAGGGCCGCCTGCGCAAGTTCTACCAGGACGTGGTCCTGCTCGAGCAGACCTTCGTCATCGACGGCGAGACCAAGGTCGCCAAGGCCGTGGAAGCCGCCGGCAAGGACGCCGGGGCGCCGGTCAAGGTCGCCGGCATCGCCCGCTTCCAGCTCGGCGAAGGCATCGAGAAGAAGGAGAGCGACTTCGCCGCCGAGGTCGCGGCCCAGCTCAAGGCCTAGCTGTCTGCGCGGGATTTGCACACAAAATACCGTGCGCGGCGGGTCGCAGGCCGTGTAGTATCCGGCGACCCCCGCAGAGGCCGAAGATGTCCGCGAAGCCCCTCTATCGCCGTGTCCTGCTGAAGCTGTCCGGCGAAGGGCTGATGGGCGAGCGCGAGTACGGCCTCGACCCCGTCATGCTCACGAGCATCGCCCAGGAGATCCACGCCGTGCACGCCATGGGCGTGCAGGTCTGCATCGTCATCGGCGGCGGCAACATCTTCCGCGGCATCTCGGGCGCGGCCGCCGGCATGGAACGGGCGAGCGCCGACTACATGGGCATGCTGGCCACCGTCATCAACGCACTGGCGCTGCAGAACGCGCTGGAGAAGATCGGCCTGCACACCCGCGTCGTCTCGGCCATCCCGATGACCACGGTGTGCGAGCCCTATATCCGCCGCCGCGCCGTGCGCCACATGGAGAAGGGCAGGGTGGTGATCTTCGCCGCCGGCACCGGCAACCCGTTCTTCACCACCGACACGGCGGCCGCGCTGCGCGCCGCTGAGATGGGCGCCGACGCGATGCTCAAGGCCACCCAGGTCGACGGCGTCTACACCGCCGACCCGCGCAAGGATCCCGACGCCAAGCGCTACGACCGGCTGACCTATCTCGAGGTGCTGTCGCGCGACCTCCAGGTGATGGACGCCTCGGCGATCTCGCTGTCGCGCGAGAACGCCATCCCGATCCTCGTTTTCGACCTTCACACGCCCGGCGCCTTCGCGCAGGTTATGCGCGGCGAAGGCACCTTCACCATCATCACCGACGAGGTGTGACCATGGTTGCGCCAAACCTCAAGGACTTCGAGAAACGCATGGACGGCGCGCTTGAGGCGCTGAAGAAGGAGTTCGCCGGGCTGCGCACCGGCCGTGCGTCGACCACCTTGCTCGACCCTGTGGTGGTCGAGGCCTATGGCCAGCGCATGCCGCTGAACCAGGTCGGCACGGTGAGCGCGCCCGAGGCGCGCATGCTGTCGGTGACGGTCTGGGACAAGGGCATGGTGGCCGCCGTCGCCAAGGCGATCCGCGAGGCCGGGCTGGGCCTCAACCCACTGCCGGACGGATCGATGGTGCGCATCCCGATTCCCGCGCTCAACGAGGAGCGGCGCAAGGAGCTCACCAAGGTGGCGCACAAATACGCCGAGCAGGCGCGCGTGGCGGTGCGCAATGTGCGGCGCGACGGCATGGAAGTGCTGAAGAAGGCCGAGAAGGATCACCAGATCACGCAGGACGAGCATCGCAAGCTGAACGACGACGTGCAGAAGATGACCGACCGTCACGTCAAGCTCGTCGACGACCAGCTGGCGAGCAAGGAGAAGGAGATCATGACGGTCTGACGGCCCGCGCCGCTAGTCGTCCCGAGTCCCGCATGCTTCAGCACGCCACCGCGCCCGCCGAAACCGCGTCAGTGCCGCGCCACGTCGCCATCATCATGGATGGCAACGGCCGCTGGGCGAAGGCGCGCGGATTGCCGCGCACGGCGGGCCATCGCCGCGGCGTCGAGGCCGTGCGCGAGGTGGTGCGCGGCGCCGCCGAGCTGGGTATCCCCTACATCACGCTGTTCGGCTTCTCGACCGAGAACTGGAAGCGGCCGGCCGACGAGGTCGAGTTCCTCATGGGCCTGCTGCGCCATTACATGCGCAGCGAGCTCGACACGCTGGCCAAGGAGGGCACGCGGCTGCGCGTCATCGGCGACCGTGACGGCCTGCCCAGCGACATCGCGGCGATGATCGGCGAGGCAGAGGCGCGCACGCGCGCCAACGCGCGCATCAACGTCACCATCGCGCTGAACTATGGCGGTCGCGCCGACATCGTGCGCGCCGCGCAACGCCTGGCCGAGCGAGCGGCCGCCGGCGCGCTGGACGCCGGCACGATCGACGAGGCGGCGCTGACGCGTGAGCTGCTGACATCGGACATTCCCGATCCCGACCTGCTGATCCGCACCAGCGGCGAGCAGCGCATCAGCAACTTCCTGCTCTGGCAATCAGCCTACGCCGAGATGCTGTTCGTCGACACGCTGTGGCCGGATTTTGGCAAGGCCCAGCTCGCCGCCGCGATCGCGGCGTACGGCCGCCGGGAGCGGCGATATGGCGCCGTCGCCGGCTGACGCGGCGGCCGCGCCCTCCAAGCCCCGCCGCGACCTGATCCTGCGCATCGTCTCGGCGTTGGTGCTGGCGCCGCTGGTGCTGCTGGCGACCTGGCACGGCTTTCCGTTCTTCGATCTGCTGCTGGCCATCGGCGTCGTGTTGGCCTGGCGCGAATGGCGCTTGCTGGTGGGCGGCTGGCGTCGCCCCGGGTTGCTGCTGGCGGGCGCGGCATACATCGCCATCGTCGCGCTGTCGCTGCTGTCGCTGCGCCATCAGCCGGAAACCGGCCTGCAGGCCGTGCTCTGGCTGCTGGCCACGGTCTGGGCCACCGATATCTTCGCCTATGTCGCGGGACGCACCCTGGGGGGCGCGAAGCTGGCGCCGCGGCTCAGCCCCAAAAAGACCTGGTCAGGCGCGCTGGGCGGCCTCGCCGCGGCCATCATCGTCGGCGCCTGCACGGCGTGGTTCGTCACCGGCGGGTCGGTGATCGGCATCGCCATGGCCGGCGGCCTGCTGTCCGTCGTATCGCAGGTCGGCGACCTCGCGGAGTCGGCGGTGAAGCGCCATGTCGGTGTGAAAGATTCCGGGCGGCTGATTCCCGGTCATGGTGGTCTGCTCGACCGTATCGACGCGCTCATGGCGGCGGCGGTGGCGATGGCCGCCATTCGTTGGGCCGGCGACGCCCGCTGGCCCTGGTAGGCGGGCCATGAAGCGCGTCACGATTCTCGGTTCCACCGGCTCGGTCGGCTGCAGCACGGTCGACTTGCTGGCGCGCCACCCGGAGCGCTACGCGGTCGAGGCGCTGACCGCCAATGCCAATGTCGATCTCCTCGCTGAGCAGGCGCGCCGCCTGCGCGCGAAGCTGGCGGTGGTCGCCGACGACCGCCGATATGTCGACCTCAAGCGCGCGCTCGATGGCTCCGGTATCGCCGTCGCCAGCGGCGCCGAGGGGCTGCGCGAAGCGGCAGCCAGACCCGCCGAGTGGGTGATGGCGGCGATCGTCGGCTTCGCCGGCCTGCCGCCCATTCTGGTCGCCGCCGAGCGCGGCGCCACGATCGCGCTTGCCAACAAGGAGGCCCTGGTCTGCGCCGGCCGCCTGCTGTTGGACGCGGTGCAGCGCGGCGGCGGCACGCTGATGCCGGTAGACAGCGAGCACAACGCCATTTTCCAGTGCCTGGAGGAGCGTAACCGCGACAGGGTGGAGCGTCTGATCCTCACCGCGTCGGGCGGACCGTTCCGCGATTGGTCGCTGGCCGAGATGGCGGCGGCGACGCCGGCGCAGGCCGTGAAACATCCCAACTGGGACATGGGCGCCAAGATTTCGATCGATTCGGCGACGATGATGAACAAGGGCCTCGAGCTGATCGAGGCGCACATCCTGTTCGGCGTGCCATCCGAGCGCATCGAGATCGTCATCCATCCTCAATCGGTGATCCATTCGATGGTCGCCTACAGCGACGGCTCCGTCCTCGCCCAGCTCGGCAGTCCCGACATGCGCACGCCTATCGCGCATGCGCTGGCCTGGCCGGAGCGCATCGACGCGCCGTCCGAGCGGCTGGATTTTCGCACGCTTCAGGCACTGACCTTCGAAGTGCCTGATATCGAACGATTTCCCGCTCTTCGGCTGGCGCGGGAAGCCTTGCAAACCGGTGGGATA
>VGCZ01000017.1 GCA_016869975.1 Alphaproteobacteria bacterium | reverse complement strand
GCGTGGTTGGCCTCGAGCGCCCAGCCGGCGAGGTAGCCCAGCCCGCCCGCCAACGCCGTCAGCGCCGCCAGCAGGATGTTGGTCGCGCGCTGGTTGGCGCGCTGGGCGGTGAGGAAGTCTGTGGCGCAGACCTACGTCGTACCGGCGACCGACAACACCTGCGCGCCCGAGCCGCAGCGCTTCATCTCGGTGATCGGCGAAGTCACCTACCGGGTGAAGGACTGCGTCAAGGATGAGTGGGACTACTATCCCGAGTCGCAGCGCGCTCGCATCGAGCGGCTGGTCAATCAGTGCCGCGCCAAGTGCGCTGGCCGCTGACGCGGCGCCTTCCCCGGATCGATCGGGGGACTGAGATCACACCGCCCGCTCGACCATCATCTTCTTGATCTCGGCGATCGCCTTCGCCGGGTTCAAGCTCTTCGGACAGGTCTTGGTGCAGTTCATGATGGTGTGGCAGCGATAGAGGCGGAAGGGATCTTCGAGCTGGTCGAGCCGCTCGCCCGTCGCCTCGTCGCGCGAATCCACGATCCAGCGATAGGCCTGCAGTAGCACCGCCGGCCCGAGATAGCGCTCGCCGTTCCACCAGTAGCTCGGGCAGCTCGTGGTGCAGGAGAAGCACAGGATGCACTCCCACAAGCCGTCGAGCTTGGCGCGCTCCTCCGGCGACTGCAGCCGCTCGCGCTCCGGCGCCGGCGACTCGTTCTTCAGCCACGGCTCGATCGAGGCGAGCTGGGCGTAGGCGACGTTCAGGTCGGGCACCAGATCCTTGACCACCGGCATGTGCGGCAGCGGGTAGATCTTAATGTCTCCCGGCACGTCGGCGATGTACTTGGTGCAGGCCAGCGTGTTGGTGCCGTCGATGTTCATCGCGCACGAGCCGCACACGCCCTCGCGGCAGGAGCGGCGGAAGGTGAGCGAGCTGTCGGTCTCGTTCTTGATCTTGATCAGCGCGTCCAGGATCATCGGCCCGCACGAATCCATATCGACCTCGTAGGTGTCGATGCGCGGATTCTTGCCGTCGTCGGGTGTCCAGCGATAGACCTTGAAGGTCTTGATGTTGGTGGCGCCTTCGGCCTTGTAAGTGTCGCCAACGCCGATCTTGGAATTGGCGGGCAGGGTAAACTCGGCCATCAGTAGACTCGCGCCTTGGGCGGGAAGGATTGCACGTCGTTGCTCATCGGCTGGAGATTGACCGGCCGGTAGTCGATCCGGGTCTTGCCCGTCGCATCGTCGACCCAGACCACCGTGTGCTTCAGCCAATTCTTGTCGTCGCGCTCGGGGAAATCCTCGTGCGCATGGGCACCGCGGCTCTCCTTGCGGTTCTCGGCCGAGTAGATCGTGGCCTGCGCCTGGATGATCAGGTTCTCGAACTCCAGGGTCTCCATCAGGTCGGAGTTCCAGATCATCGAGCGGTCCTTGACCCGGATGTCGCCCTTGCCGGCGAACACCTTGTCCATGTTGGCGCAGCCCTCGGCCAGGCTCTTGGAGGTGCGGAACACCGCGCAATCGTTCTGCATGGTGCGCTGCATGTTGGCGCGCAGCTCCGCCGTCGGCGAGCCGCCATTGGCGTGACGCGCGCGATCGAGGCGCGCGATCGCCGCCTCGCCGGCGCGCGGCAGGTCCTTGTGCGCCTGGCCAGGCGTCATCTGCGCGGCGACGCGGTCGGCGGCGGAACGGCCGAACACCACCAGTTCGAGCAGCGAATTCGAGCCCAGGCGGTTGGCGCCGTGCACGCCGATCGAGGCCGCCTCGCCCAGCGCCATCAGGCCGTGCACCGGCGTGTTCGGATCGCCGTTCTTCACCGTCATGACTTCGCAGTGATAATTCGCCGGGATGCCGCCCATGTTGTAGTGGCAGGTCGGCAGGATCGGGATCGGCTGCTTGGTGACGTCGACGCCGGCGAAGATGCGCGCGGTCTCGGCGATGCCCGGCAGACGCTCGTGGATGACCTTCGGATCGAGATGCTCGACGTGCAGCTCGATGTACTCGCCCTTCGGACCGCAGCCCCTGCCCTCGCGGATTTCGATCGTCATGGAGCGCGAGACGACGTCGCGCGATGCCAGATCCTTGGCCGACGGCGCGTAGCGCTCCATGAAGCGCTCGCCGTTGGCGTTGGTGACGTAGCCGCCCTCGCCGCGCACGCCCTCGGTGATCAGGCAGCCCGCGCCATAGACGCCGGTAGGGTGGAACTGGATGAACTCGAGATCCTGCAGCGGCAGGCCGGCGCGCAACACCATCGCGCCACCGTCACCCGTACAGGTATGGGCCGAGGTCGCCGTCGCGTAGACGCGGCCATAGCCGCCGGTCGCCAGCACCACCTTGTGGGCGCGAAAGCGATGGATGGTGCCGTCGTCCAGGTTCCACGCCATGACGCCGCGACACACACCGTCGTCCATGATCAGATCGAGCGCGAAATACTCGATGAAGAATTCGGCGTGATAGCGCAGCGACTGCTGGTAGAGCGTGTGCAGGATGGCGTGACCGGTGCGATCGGCGGCGGCGCAGGTGCGCTGGGCGATGCCCTTGCCGTACTCCGTCGTCATGCCGCCGAACGGCCGCTGGTAGATCTTGCCCTCGGGCGTGCGCGAGAACGGCACGCCGAAATGCTCGAGCTCGATGATGGCCGGGATGCCGTCGCGGCACATGTATTCGATCGCGTCCTGGTCGCCGAGCCAGTCGGAGCCCTTTACCGTGTCGTACATGTGCCAGCGCCAGTCGTCCGGGCCCATGTTGCCCAGCGCCGCCGAGATGCCGCCCTGCGCCGCCACGGTGTGGCTGCGGGTCGGAAACACTTTGGTGATGCAGGCGGTCTTGTAGCCCTTGTGCGCCATGCCGAACGTCGCGCGCAGACCCGCGCCGCCGGCGCCGACCACGACCACGTCGTAGAAGTGATCGACGACCTTGTAGGCGCGGCCACCGATATTGACGGCGCCGGGCACACCGCCGGTCTTGTTGGCCTCGTCGAGGGGCATTTCACTAACCTCCGAACGCCATGCGGAGCATCGCGACGACGGCCGATACCGCCGCCAGCACCGCCAGGCACTTGATGAGCAGGATCAGGCCGATCTTCATGCCCTCGCTGTGGACATAGTCCTCGATCACGACCTGCATGCCGAGCGCCGCGTGCCACAGCCCGAACGGGATGGTCATGATCAGCATGACCATGGTGACCGGAGAGGACACCCAGGCGCGCACATTTGCCTGGCCAGCCGGCGCGTTGAGGATCAGCGATACTACGAACCAGGTGACCAAAAGGATCAGGGCGACGGCAGAAACGCGCTGGTGCCACCAATGATGCGTGCCCGACTTGGCGGAACCGAGGCCGCGCACACGCGCGACGGGGGAGCGGAGATCGGTCATCGGCTCACCTCACCGCGTAGGCCAGCAACCAGGCGCCGACGGTCGACACCGCCGTCGCGCCGACCACGGCCCAGCCCGAGTTGTAGGCGGCCTTCAGCTCGAAGCCGTAGCCCGCGTCCCAGAACAGGTGCCGGATGCCGTTGTAGAGGTGGAAGAACAGGCAAAAGGTCCAGCCAAACAGCATGATGCGGCCGACCACCGAGCCGTTGAACCAGGCGAAGATCGCGTAGGTGTCGGCCGACGAGGACGCGGCGCACAGCCAGGCCACCAGGTAGAGAATGCCCACGCTGAGGGCGATGCCGGTGGCGCGATGCGTGATCGACAGGACTGATGTCAGCTGCGGCTTGTAGACCTGAAGATGCGGCGAGAGTGGTCTCGCCGACCGGTTGGCTGAACTCATGCCGTCCTCGAGAACTCAATGTGCCGGGCCGCGCGGATCATACGATTCAGCGTGGGCTCCGGACCGACGCGGCGCAATGTACGCCTTGGCTCTCGCAAGTCAACGCAAGGGTCCGTTGCGTGGACGAACTCGGGCTGCTTGGCGGCCCTCGAACAGGCCGATCGTCGACGATGCTATGGTTTGCCATGGATCCAGCATGTGCGTCCGGCATGGTGTCATGCCACGCGGGGCCTAATCGCGGCTGGCGCGCGGTGTTCCATAGGGTCTTCCCCGGCGCGGGACCGGCGACACGCGGCGGTGGCTGCGGCAGATCGGGCGGTGGGTTTTCCTTCTCCCCGCGAAGGTCAGGGGCCGCGGACGGCCCCGAGGGAGAAGGAGAGACATCCCGGCCGGAGGCGAGCGCCGCCAGCGCCGCGTCGCGCTCAGCCTCGGCCTGCTCCAGCCGGTTCATCCTGTCCGCCAAATCCTCCCGGAGCTTGGCGATCACCGCCTCATAGCGCGCGCGATCCGCCGATGGCGGCGCCGGCTCGGGTTGTTTGCCGAACAGCGCGATCCGGCGCGTCAGCGCGTCCAGCGCCCGCAGCTTGCCCAGCCTCAGGGTCACCGTTTGCTCTGGTTTGCTATGGTTGGCGATCTTGAGCTCAACGATGCCAGCGCGCTGCGCCCTGCTGGCTTTTTCCAGGTCGATACGCGGGCGGCCATCCGCCTCGACCTGGATATAGTCGTCGATATTGGCGAAGGCGATCCGCGCATACTCCCGCCCCACGCGCTCGACGCCCACCTCCAGCGCCTGCGCGACGCGCCGCTGACCGGTGACGACGGCAGCTTCGATATGGGGTTGGCGCAGCAGCCGCGACGCACTGGGCTGGGCGCCGCGCGGCGAGTAGCCGGCGCGGATATAAGCCTGGGTGGCGTTGCCGTCCTTGAGGAACTCCAGGACGAAGCGTTCGTGGCGGGGCGAGAGAGGGGCCGGTCGGTCGGGCATGCCGACCGGAATACGCCCACTCTCGAAAACGCGCCGTTTTCCGCCCCTAGCAGCGTCGAACGGAGGCCAGAAGTCGCTGGGAGACGGGCTTTTCCGTCTTCGGACCTCAGGTCAGCATCGGCACGTGGCCGGGCTGGGCCGCGACCCGGGCGAGCCAGGTGCGCACCGCCGGGAACGGGGCGAGGTCGATGCCGGCCTCGTCGGCGCGGTGCGTGTAGGCGTAGAGCGCGATGTCGGCGATCGAGTAGCCGCCGGCGAGAAAGTCGTGCCCGGCCAGGTGGCCCTCCATCACCCCCAGCGCCGCCCTGCCCTGCGCCTGGCGCGCCGGCAGCTCTGCCCGGCGAGGATGGTCGGCGCCGAGGTGGCGCAGGATGAAGCGCGGTGTCGCGACATAGGGCTCGTGGCTGTACTGCTCGAAGAACATCCAGTGCAGCGCCCTGGCGCGGCCGAGGCGATCGGCCGGCACGAATGTCGAGCCCTCGGCGAGGTACCAGATGATGGCGTTGGACTCGGCGAGGAAGGTGCCGTCCTCCAGCTCCAGGGTCGGGACGCGCCCGTTGGGGTTCTTGGCCAGGAATTCCGGCGTGCGCGTGGCGCCCTGCATGATGTCGAGTTCGACCAGCCTGTAGGGTGTACCGAGCTGGGCCAGCAGCAGCCGCACCTTGTAGCCGTTGCCGGAGTCGAGATAGTCGTAGAGCGTCAGCATCGGAATCTCCTGTCGCTGTGCACTCTCGCGCCCACACCGCAAAGCCGCAAACGGGAAGCCCTGTCGCCGAGAGCAGGAATTTCCTATGCTCCCGCCATGCCGCGCCGCCTGCCGCCGCTCAACGCCCTGCGCGCCTTCGAGGCCGCCGCCCGCCACGGCGCCATCGCCAAGGCGGCCGAGGAACTGTCGGTCACGCCCTCGGCGGTGAGCGAGCAGGTGCGCCTGCTGGAGGCGCGGCTCGATGTGAAGCTGTTCCACCGCCGCGCCCAGGGCGTGACCTTGACCAGCGAGGGCGCCGCCCTCCTGCCCGGCCTCACCGACGCCTTCGATCGCCTCGCCGCCGTCGGTGAGTCGCTGGGCGAGCGACGCAAGCGCACGCGGGTAGTGGTGAGCCTGCTGCCGTCGGTCGCCGCGGCCTGGCTGGTGCCGCGCCTGCCCGCGTTGCGCGTTGACCTGCCCGGCATCGAGCTGCATGTGCGCGCCGAGCGGCTGCTGGTCGACTTTGCCCGCGAGGACGTCGACCTGGCGATCCGCTTCGCGGCGGGCCCGTTCCGCGATCTGGTGGCGGAGCGCCTGATGGGCGAGACGGTCTTCCCGGTGTGCAGCCCGACCCTGGCCTACGGGCAACGCCCGCTGCGCCGCTTCGGCGATCTGCGGCGTCATACCCTGCTGCACGACACCGATGCCCATCCGCGCCAACCTTGGATGAGCTGGCCGGCGTGGTTCGCGCGCGAGGGCATGCCGGCCGGCGCCGCGTCATCGGGCCTGTTCTTCAACGACTCGATGGTGATTCTGGCGGCGGCCATCGATGGCCAAGGCGTCGCGCTGGGCCGCGGCCCGATGGTGCACGAGCACCTCGCGCGCGGCCGCCTGGTGCGCGTGCTGGAGCGCGAATGGCAAGCGGAGTGGAGCTACTGGGCGGTCGCGCCGCCGACCCACATGCGCCGCCCCGCCGTGCGCGACTTCGTGGCGTGGCTGAAGGTTCAGGCCGCCTAACGGCGTACCTTCAGCCGGAGTTGTCATCCCGAGCGCAGCGAGGGATCTCTACAGCGACGAAAGATCCCTCGCTGCGTTCGGGATGACAGAAGGGGCTCGACTACCCAATCAACGCGGCATCAGCGCCCAGTAGTCGAGGTCGAGCACCACCGACGGATCGGCCTTGCCATCGGCGCCCTTGTCGGGGAACGACGCGGCGTCGGCGTTCTTCACCGCGCGCGTACGCAGGCGCAGGGCGCCGATATCGTCTCGGCCGTCGAGCGCGGCCTTCTCCACCACCTCTGACCAGGCGTAGATCGTGTCACCGGCCAAGGTCGGGTTGGTGTGGCTGCCGGCGTTGATGGCGGCGATCTTGAAGGCGTTGGCGAGACCATTGAACGACAGCGCGCGCGCCATCGAGATGACATGGCCGCCATAGATCAGCCGCCGGCCGAATCGCGTGCCTGATGCGAGGCGCTGGTCGAAATGCACCTTCGCGGTGTTCTGGTAGAGGCGCGTCGCCGTCATGTGCTCGGCCTCCTCGATGGTCATGCCGTCGACATGATCGATACGCTCGCCGATCTCGTAGTCGCACCAGCGATAGGGTGAACCGGCAAGGATCGCGTCATAATCCTCCAGCGTGAGCGCCTCCGGCACGACGAGATCGTTGGCCGCCACCGACGTCGCGAGTTCCGGGACACTGGCGGCGACGACAGATGCCTGCTTGTCGCGCTTGCGCACCATTACCCAGCGCACGTAGTCGAGCACGGTCTCGCCCGCCTGGTTGACGCCCTCGGAGCGCACGTAAACCACGCCGCTCTCGCGGTTGGCGTTCTCGCGCAGGCCGATCACGGTGGAGCGCGCCGTCAGTGTGTCGCCCGGATAGACCGGCACGCCGAATCGGCACTCGGCGTAGCCGAGATTGGCCACGGCGTTGAGCGAGATGTCGGGGACGGTCTTGCCGAAGACGATGTGGAAGACCAGCAGGTCGTCGACCGGCGCGCCCGGCAGGCCGACCGATTGCGCGAAGGCATCCGCGCTTTGCACGGCGAAGCGCGTGCCGTAGAGCGCGGTATAGAGTGAGACATCGCCTTCGGTCACGGTGCGTGGCGTGGCGTGCGCCAGCTCCTGCCCGAGCGTGAAGTCCTCGAAATAGTTGCCTGGGTTGGTCTTGGCCGGAGCGTTACGCGACATGATCGCCTGCACGGGTCTGCGCTCGCCCTATCGGGCGGTCGCGGGTGGTGCTCAGGCGATGCTTCCCTGTCCCGCCGTCGAAACGCGGCGTTGGGTTCGGCCTATAGCCACGTCGGCAACGGGAGTCACCGTGACGTTTTGCCGTTCGGGCCGCGCCGCTCCCGCGGCGCATGTCTCGCTGTAACCCCGAGCGCAGCGAAGGATCTAGGCCGACCTGGATCCCTCGATGTGCTCGGGATGACAGATGCGTTCGACGAAGCGATCGGGGTCTCTACGCCGCCAGCTCCTTGATCGCGGCAGCCAGCGCCAGTTGTCGCTGCGCCTGCTCGACGTGCAGGTTCTCGATCATGCGGCCGTCGACCACGACCACACCCTTGCCCTCGGCGCGCGCCGTCTCGAAGCCGGCGACGATCTTCTCGGCCATCACCAGCTCGGCAGCGCTGGGCGCGAAGATCTCGTTGCAGGGCTCGACCTGGGTCGGGTGGATCAGCGTCTTGCCGTCGAAGCCGAATTCCAGCCCCTGCCGGCACGCGGCCTTGAAGCCCTCGATGTCCTGGATGTCGTTGTAGACACCGTCGAGGATCGCCAGCCCGGCGGCGCGCGCCGCCAGTAGCGCAAAGCCCAGCGGCACCACCATCGGCAGCCGGACGGGCGTGTGCTGCGCGCGCAGATCCTTGACCAGATCGTTGGTGCCCATGATCAGGCACGCAAGGCGCGGCGAGGCCGAGGCGATCTCCTCGGCCCTGAGGATGCCGCGCGGCGTCTCCATCATGCCCCACACCGCCATGCCCGACGGCGCGCCGGCGGCATCGAGCAGGGCGACGATGTTGGTGACGTCGGCGGCGCTCTCGAGCTTGGGCACCAGGATGGCGTCCGCCCCCGAGGTGGCGATCGCCGCGACGTCGGCGCGGCCCCATTCGGTGCCCAGCCCATTGCAGCGGATGATGATCTCGCGCTTGCCATAGGCCTTGCTGCGCGCGGCGGCCACGACATTGGCGCGCGCGGCTTCCTTGGCGTCGGGCGCGACGGCGTCCTCAAGATCGAAGATCAGCACGTCGGCCGGCAGGGTACGGGCCTTCTCCAGCGCTCTTGTGTTGGCGCCGGGCATGTACAGCACGCTGCGGCGTGGACGGACGGTCGTGATCATCGCTGCTAAATCTTCTCCCCGGTCTGGGCGCGGCGGACTATATATAGATGGGGCCGGGCAATGCCATCGCCGGCCGACGGTGATGCGCGTTCTATCGATCCAGTCCCACGTCGCGTACGGCTATGTCGGCAACCGCGCCGCGACCTTTCCCCTGCAACGGCTGGGCCACGAGGTTTGGGCCGTGAACACGGTCGAGTTCTCCAATCACACCGGCTACGGGGCATGGAAGGGTCGCGTCGCCGCACCCGACCAGGTGCGCGATGTCGTCGCGGGCATCGCCGAGCGCGGCGCGCTTTCGACCTGCGACGCGGTGCTCACCGGCTATCTCGGCGACGCTACTCTGGGCGAGGTCGTGCTCGAAGCCGTGGCGATGGTGCGCGCGGCCAATCCGCGCGCCGTGTGGTGTTGCGATCCGGTGATCGGCGACATCGACCGTCAGGTCTATGTCCGGCCGGGCATCCCCGAGTTCTTCCGCGACCGTGTCGTGGCGCGAAGCGACATCCTGACGCCCAACCATTTCGAGCTCGAATGGCTGAGCGGTCGCAAGGTCGCGACGCTCGAGGACACGCTGTCGGCGGCGCGCGCGCTGATGGGCGGCGGACAGAACCCTTCGATCATGCTGGTCACCAGCCTGCGCCGCCGTGACGCGCCCGCCGGCACCATCGAGATGCTGGCGCTCACACGCGACAGCGCGTGGCTGGTGGCGACGCCGGAGCTCGCCTTTCCCGTCGCGCCCAATGGCACGGGCGACGCTGTGGCCGCGCTATTCCTGGCGCATTGGCACGCACATCGCGATGTCGGGCGCGCGCTGGAGGCGGTCGCCGCCGCGATCTACGCCGTGCTCGAGGCGACCTTGGCCTCGGGCGAACGCGAGCTCCGGCTGGTGACGGCGCAGGACGCGCTGGTGTCCCCCTCGCGGCGCTTTGGCGCCACGCGGCTGGATTGCTGAGGCGCGGCGCGTGTCGGGATCGGGAGTCGACCCCCTGCTGCTCTTCATCGAGGGCGCCATCATCGGTTTCCTCATCGCCGTGCCGGTCGGTCCCGCGGCCATTCTCTGCGTACGCCGCACGATCTCGAACGGCATCGTCGCCGGCGTGGTCACCGGTATCGGCGCCTCCTTGGGCGACACGTTGTTCGGCGCGGCGGCGGCGTTCGGCCTGACGTTCGTCAACGACTTCATCGTGCGCAACGAGCAATGGATTCGCGGCGTCGGCGGCATCGTGCTGTGCATCATGGGATGGTCCTACATCACCCATCGCCCGCCCAGCGTCGGCGATCCGGTGGCCGCCGACCGCGCGCATCCCTATCTCACCACCCTGCGTTTCATGAGCTCGAGCTTCTTCATCACCGTGTTCAATCCGTTGACGGTGATGGCTTTCGGCGCGGTCTTCGCCAGCCGCGGCTTGAGCAACGTCGGCAGCGATCTGACCGCGGCGCTGGTGCTGATCGCCGCCGTGTTCGTCGGCGCCTTCGCCTGGTGGACGTCGCTCTGCGGCATCGCATGGGTGGCGCGCGTGTGGTTCACCGGCGGCGGCCTGATCTGGCTCAACCGCGTCTCGGGCATCGCGCTGGCCGGCTTCGGCGCCGCCGCGGCGATCTCGGTGATTCCGATCAACTGGCGCTGGTTCGGCGACGCGCTGGGACTGAACTGAGCGCGCACGACGGGAGGAACCCACCATGACGACGATTCTCACCGACCGCGGCGACGCGCGGGTCGACGCCAGCGACGGCCTGCGTGTCAGCGCCGCCGATGCCGAGCGCGCCGTCGGCTGGACGCTCAAGCCCGAAGGCATGTGCCACGACGAGATCTGCGTGCCGTTGCCTGAGGGCATGGCGCAGGGCGGCCGCGTCGATCTCGCGGCCTTCTGGCGCCATCTCGGCAACCCGGTGCTGTCGAGCGAGGCGGGCGATGCCTGGATGCTGGGCACTGGCGTGGACGCGCGCCGCGCCGCGCTGGAGGGGCTCGAAGCGCCCGACTTCACCCTGCCCGATCTCGCGGGCAAGCCGCACACGCTCTCCTCGCTGCGCGGCCGCAAGGTGTTCCTGGCCACCTGGGCCAGTTGGTGAGGCTGCCGGTTCGACTTGCCCGTGTGGCAGCAACTGTACAGCGATATCAAGGACACCGGCGCGATGATCGTCGCCATCGCCGAGGAGAGCCGCGGCGCGGAGCACGCGCGGCAATGGATCGAGGCGGCCAAGGCCGAGTACTGGTGCCTGATCGACACCGACCATCGCGTCGCCGATCTCTACGGCATGGTCAACGTGCCGCAATCGGTGTGGATCGACGAGACCGGCCGCATGGTGCGCCCGCCCGAGACGACCGGCTCGACGGATCATTTCCGCCGCATGGACCTGAAGACGCGCACCATGACGCCCGAGGACCAGGCGGCGCGCAATGCCGCGCGCGTGGCCTACCTCGACGCCGTCAAGGCCTGGGCGAGGACGGGCGCGCACGCGCTGCCGGCCGACGCCGCGCGCAAGCGCCTGCCGGCGAACACGCCGGAGATCGCACGGGCGCACGCGCATTTCCGGCTCGGCGTCTGGCTACGCGCTCAAGGCCGCGTGGCGGAGGCCGACAAGCATCTGGGCGAAGCCAGCCGGCTGCATCCGGACTCGTGGAACATGTGGCGCCAGGCGGCCGACCTGGTGGAGGTCGGCAAGGCCAGCGGCCCCGGCTTCTGGCAACGCGTCCACGCGCTGGGCGACAAGCCCTACTACCCGCCGCCGGATTTCACGGCGGTGTAGAGCTGGGGGCGCGCCCCGACCAAATTTCCTACGCCCGCGGAATGGTCACTTTCAACCTCTCCAGTTCCGCCGCGAGCTGCGCGAACACCGGGTCCCAATCGCCTGATGTGGTCTGACGGAAGAGGCGCAGGCTGGGATACCAGGGGCTGTCCCCGCGGCCCTGCTGCCAGCGCCAGTCCGGCACGGTGGGCAGCAGCAACCAGGTCGGCATGCCCATGCCGGCGCCGAGATGGGCGATCGGCGCGTCGATCGTCACCAGCAGGTCGAGCTGCTCCAGCGCGCTCGCCGCCTCGGCGAAATCGAAGATGCCGCGACCGACATCGTGCACCAGGCCGCTGGCGCCATGCGCCTGGATGTCCTTCTGGTGCGCGCCGCCCTGCAGGCTGAAGAACAGGATCTCGGGATCGCCGGCCAGCGCCATGAAGTGCGGGAAGGGCACCGAGCGCTGGCGGTCGAGCGCCTGGCCGGGCATCGCCGCCCAGTAGATGCCGACGCGCAGCTTGGCGCGCGGCAGGCGGCCGAGCTTGATGCGCCCGCGCTCGGGCGGCAGCAGGTAGGGCTCGCTCCCGCCAGCCATCGGCAGATCGCCGCCGCACAGATGCGGCAGCGACAGCAGCGAGGCGTGCAGGTCGCGAACGCCGGCAGCTGCTCGCCCTCGGCGACCACGCCGTCGAGATAGTCGAGCCGCGTCAGCAGCTCCTTGAGCAGCGCCTGGCACAGCACGATGACCGAGGCGCCGCGGTGCTTCAGCGCGCGCGTAGCGCACGAACATCAGTACGTCGGCCAGGCCCTGCTCGGGATAGAGCAGGATGCGCTTGCCCTTGGGATCGTCGCCGGTCCAGGCCGGCTGGCGGAACTCCGGCGCCGGCACGTCGTCGAGCTGCTTGCGCAACTCGTACTCGTCGAAGCCGCGAGCCAGGTCGCCCTGCGCCAGCCTCGTGATGGCGATCTCGACGCGCGCGCGCTTGTTCTGCGGGCTGAGCGTCAGCGCCCTGGACAGACAGGCCAGCGCCTCGTCGGAGCGGCCGAGGTCGCGCAGGCAGAGGCCGAGATTGAAGAAGCCCTCGGCGTAGTCGGGCTTCAGCGACACCGCCTGCAGGTGATGGCGCACCGCCTCGCGGGTGCGGCTCGCGACACGCAGCGCGTTGCCAAGATTGCTGTGCAACGCCGCATTGTCTGGGTCTAGCTCGAGCGACTGACGGTGGTGGGCGATGGCGGCATCCAGCTTCCCCATCAGGCGCAGCGCCACGCCCAGATTGTTGTGCAGCTCGGCATTGTAGGGCTTGACCGCCAGCAGGCGCAGATAGGCGCTGATCGCCTCCTCGAGCCGGCCGGCGCGCTGCGCCGCCGCCGCCAGCCGCACCTGCTGTTGGAAGCTTTCGTCCTCGTTGCGGAACAGCACATGCGGCTGTTCGGCCGACGCGATAGCGACGTCACCGTCGTCCAGGGCCGAGTTATCCTTCACGGTGCGTTGTTCTTTCCGGCGAAGCCGAAGTGACACGCTAAGTTTACACCCTATTCCGATGGATTCGGCGAGGAAATTCCGTGGTGCGGAGTTTCAGCCGCGGCGTACCTCCGCGACATGGCGCGAAAGCTCCCGTGCCGCACGCTCGAAGACATCGTCCCAATCGCCCGGTTTCTTCTGCCGGAACAGGCGCATCGAGGGGTACCAGGGCGAGTCCTCGCGCTCCGTGAAGTAGATCCAGTAGGTGTTGAAGTTCAGCAGGTCCCAGATCGGCACGCCGAGGCTACCGGCGAGATGCGCCACCGAGGAATCGGTCATCAGCACCAGATCGAGCTGGCGCAACGCGGCGGCGGTGTCGGCAAAATCCTCGAAGGTCGAGCCGAGGTCGACGACCAGCGGATGCGGCGCCAGCCAGCGGTACTCCTCGAAAGGCGGGCCCTTCTGCAGGCTGAACAGCTGCACGCCGGGCACCTCGGCGAAGCGCAGGAAGCGGTCCAGGGTGACGGCGCGCCTGAGATTGCCGCGGAAGGTGACGCTGCCCGACCAGACGATGCCGATCTTGAACTTCGAGCCCGACGCGGCAATACGCGGCAGCGCCTTGGCGCCGGCGCCGGCGGGGATGGAGAGCTTGGCCGGCGGCAGGATGTCGTCGATCGAGCGCGTGTAGCGGCCCAACAGGCTCATGATCGGCAACGCCAGGTCATGCCTGGGCGCCGGGTCCTTGGCCGAGGCCAGCGCGTCGTAGCCCTCGACGCCCTTCGCCAGCCGCATCAGGTCGGGCTGGCAACGCAGGATCACGGTGCCGTCGAGGCCCTTGAGCCGCGGCAGGTAGCGCAGCGCGAAGAGCGTGTCGCCGAAGCCCTGCTCGGAATAGACCAGCAGCGTACGGCCCTCGAGCTTCTCGCCGCGCCACACCGGCGCCTTGGTCGGCGCGACGTAGTCGCCGAGCTCCTGCAGCTTCCAGCGCCATTCGTAGTCGTCCCAGGCCTGGCGGCTGAAATCGCCCAGGCGCAACGAGCAGATGGCGCGGTCCCAATGCGTGTCGACGTGATCGGGATCCATCTCCAGGACGCGGTCGAAGACGCGCCGCGCCTCGACCGGCATGCCGCCCTCCGACAAGGCCACGCCGTAATTGTGCAACAGGCCGACCGACATCGGATCGAGCGCGATGGCGCGCTGGTGCGCCGCCAGCGATTCGTCGAAGCGCTCCAGATCCTTGTAGGCGTTGCCGAGATTGCCGAGCACGCCGGCGTTGTCCTCGTCGCCCTCCAGCGCGCGCATGTAGCAGGCCACCGCCATGTCCGGCTTCTTGGCCTTGCGGTAGACGACGCCGAGATTGCCCCAGGCGATGCGGTTGGTCGGCTGCGCCGCCAGCACCCGGCGGTAGTCGACCGTCGCGCCCTCGAGGTCGTCCTTCTTCTGCTTTTCAAAGGCCTCGCGCAGCCAGCGCTTCACGTCGACGGCGGCTGCCGGGCCGGGCTGCGGCGCCTTTGGCGCCGCCGGCAACAACGGAATAGTCGCGATGGGTGCGATACCGCGCGGCGAAAACGCGGTCGGAGACGAGGACATGACCACAGAGTACCCTCTCTCCTCGCGCGCGGGGAGAGGCAGAACGCGCTACGCCGCCTTGCGCACCATCTCGCCCTTGATCATGTGCTCGGCGATCTCGATGGCGTTGAGCGCGGCGCCCTTGCGCACGTTGTCGCTGACCACCCACATGTTGAGGCCGTTCTCGATCGTCGCGTCGGCGCGGATGCGGCTGACGAAGACACCGTCCTCGCCGGCGATCTCGGCCGGGGTGACGTAGCCGCCGTCCTCGCGCCGATCGAGCACGCGCACGCCCTTGGCGCGCGACAGGATGGCGCGCGCCTCGGTTTCGTCGATCGGCCGCTCGAACTCCATGTTCACCGCCTCGGAGTGGCCGACGAAGACCGGCACGCGCACGCAGGTGGCGGTCACCTTGATCCGGGGATCGAGGATCTTCTTGGTCTCGACCACCATCTTCCACTCTTCCTTGGTCGAGCCGTCGTCCATGAACACGTCGATATGCGGGATGACGTTGAAGGCGATGGGCTTGGTGAACTTCTTCGGCTCGACCGGGTTGGCGACGAAGATACCCTTGGATTGGGCATGCAGCTCGTCGAGCCCTTCCTTGCCGGCGCCCGAGACCGACTGGTAGGTCGACACCACCACGCGGGTGATCGTCGCGGCGTCGTGCAGGGGCTTGAGCGCCACGACCATCTGGATGGTCGAGCAATTGGGATTGGCGATGATGCCCTTCCGGGTCCAGCCGGCGATGGCCTGCGGGTTGACCTCCGGCACGACCAGCGGCACGTCGGGGTCCATGCGGAAATACGAGGTGTTGTCGATCACCACGGCGCCGGCCTTGGCGGCGCGCGGGCTGCTCTCGGCCGAGACCTTGGCGCCGGGCGAGGACAGCACGATGTCGATGCCCTTGAAGTCGTAGGTCGCCAGATCGCGCACCTTCAGCTTCCCGGACTCGCCGAAGGAGACCTCCTTGCCGACCGACCGCGAGGAGGCCAGCGGAACGATCTCGTCCGCCGGGAACTGGCGCTCGGCGAGGATGTTGAGGAACTCGCGACCGACATTGCCGGTGGCGCCGACGATGGCGACCTTGTAGCCCATGACTGACGCTCCTGATGAGAGCCGGCGGTTTACCCGCGCGCCAGGGGGTTGGCAAGCCGGCCACCAGCGACGACATTGACCGGCAAGACCTCCAGGAGGCCCGCGATGGCCGGCAAGCTGCAGACCTACGCCGAGTTCTGGCCGTTCTATCTGCGCGAGCACGCCAAGCCCGAGACGCGCGGCATCCATTACGTCGGCACGGTACTGGCCCCGCTGGTGCTGGTCTGGGCGATCGCCACCCAGAACTGGTGGTGGCTGCTGGCGGTACCGGTGTTCGGCTACGCGCCGGCCTGGATCGCGCATTTCTTCGTCGAGAAGAACCGTCCCGCGACCTTCACCTATCCCGTCTGGTCGCTGATCTCCGACTACAAGATGTTAGGGCTGTTCGTATCGGGCCAGCTGGGCAAGGAACTGATGAAGCACCAGATTCGCTCGCCCTGACCAGGCGTTTTCCGCCCTACCCGAATCAGGAGGAGCCCATGGCGACACGAACGCTCGAAGGCGGCTGCCAATGCGGCGCCGTGCGCTACCGGATCAGCGGCGAGCCGGTCTTCGCCGCGATCTGCCACTGCTCGATGTGTCGCCGCGCCGGCGGCGCGCCGGCCGTGGCCTGGGCGATGTTCGCCGAGGACCAGGTTGAGTTTCCCAAGGAAAAGCCCAAGACCTACGCCTCCTCGTCGGAAGGCAGGCGCGGCTTCTGCCCGCATTGCGGGACGCCGCTCAGCTTCACCGCCAGCTTCATCCCCGGCCTGATCGATCTGACCATCGGCAGCCTCGACGACCCGGCGGCGATCCCGCCGCAGCTGCACTACTGGGACAGCCGACGCCTGCCGTGGATGAAGTTCGCCGACGGCCTGCCGGTGTTCCCCGAGTTCCCGCCTCAGGGCTGATCAACAGCGCGTGACCAGGGCGTCGGCGCGACCCCGCCGCGCGTATCCTGCCTGTCACGATCGCGAGGGACCGGATGCGCGCGTTTCGACTCCTGCTGGCATTGGCCACCCTGCTGCTCGCCGCCCCGTCGCGGGCGGGCGAGGACCCCAAGACGCACCCCATCGGCTGGCAGCAGTGGAGCCCGGCGATCTTCGAGCGCGCCGCGCGGGAGAACCGCTACATCGTGCTGCACATGGCGGCCGTCTGGTGCCATTGGTGCCACGTCATGGAGGGCACGACCTATCGCGATCCCGCCGTGCTGAAGCTGATCGGCGAGAAGTACATCCCGGTGCGCGTCGACCAGGATTCCCACCCCGAGCTGTCCTATCGCTACGAGAACTGGGGCTGGCCGGCGACCATCATGTTCGACAAGGATGGCAACGAGATCTTCAGGCGACAGGGCTACCTGCCGCCCGAGCTCTTCGCCAGGCTGCTGGTCGCGGTGATCGAGGATCCCTCGGCCCTGCCCGCCTCCGGCCTCGATGCGAAAGCCGACGCCGGCCGCCACGCGCTCGACGAGGAGACACGGCGCAAGCTCGAGGCGAGCTTCCGCGGACAGCTCGACGTGGAGAACGGCGGCTTCGGCCGGGTGCATCGCTTCATCCACGCCGACACGCTGGAGTACACGCTCGATCGTGGCCGCGCGCTGAAGCGCAACGTCGATCGCGCCTTCTTCGCGTCGGTCACGCGCAAGACGCTCGATGGCGCGCGCCGGCTGATCGACCCCGCGTGGGGCGGCATGTACCAGTATTCCGACACGCTCGATTGGTCCTCGCCGCATTACGAGAAGCTGCTGAACATCCAGCGCGACGCGATCCGGGCCTACGTGCTCGCCTACCAGATCGACAGCAACACCGCCGACCTTGCCGCCGCGCGCGACATCGCGCGCTGGCTGATGGAGCGGATGCGATCGCCCGAGGGTGCGTTCTATGTCAGCCAGGACGCCGATCTCGACCGCGCGATCACCGGCAAGGTGTTCTACCCCCTCGACGACGCTGGCCGCCGCAAGCTCGGCCGTGAGCCGACCATCGATCGCAATCTCTACGCCCGCGAGACCGGCTGGGCCGCCGCGGCGTTGGCGACGCTGCACGACGTAACCGGCGAGGCCGCCTATCTCGACGCCGCGATCCGCGCCGTCGACTGGGCGGTGACGCATCGCCGGGCGCCCAACCGCGCCTTCGGCCACGCCCGTGCGACCGACGACGACACGCATCTCGGCGACACGCTGGCGATCGGCGAGGCGGCGCTTGCGCTGTGGCGCTCAACCGGCGAGCGGCGCTGGCTGACCCTGGCGATCGAGGTCGCGCGCGCCATCGACACACAGTTCCGCGACGCTGACGGCGGCTTCGTCGTTCGTCAGCCCGATCCGAAGGCGATCGGCGTGCTGCGCAAGCCGGTGAAGCAGATCGACGAGAACGTCGGCGTCGTGCGCTTCCTCAACCTCGCGCGCCACTACAGCGGCGAGACGGCCTTCGACGCGGCGGCGCGCCACGGGATGGCCTGGCTGGTGGCGCTGGCGGTCAACGACATCGTGCTTCCGGGCGCGGCGCTGGCCGACGCCGAGCTGTCGCGCGAGCCCATGCATGTCACCATCATGGGCCGCAAGGACGATCCCGAGGCGCGCGCGCTCTACGCCGCGGCGCGCCGTTACCCGACGCGCTACCTGCGCATCGAATGGATCGACAAGCGCGAAGGGCCGATGCCCAACCCCGATGTCGAGTATCCCGATCTGCCGCAGGCCGCAGCCTTCGCCTGCGCCAATGGCGCCTGCTCGCTGCCGGTCTTCGCGCCCGGCGAGATCGCGACGATCGTGCGCCGGATCGAGGACCGCTGACCACCCCGTCGTCTAGAGCGCGGGAATCAGCCCTCGGCTTTCACGCCGGCGATCTCGATGACCTTCTTCCAACGCGCGATCTCGTCCTGCAGGAACTGGCCGGTCTTCTCCGGCGTGTAACCGCCGGGGATGATGCCCAGCGCCTCGAACCTGGGCTTCAGCTCGGGGCCGGTCACCAGCTTGGCGATCTCCTGCGACAGACGATCGACGATGGCCTTGGGGGTGCCGGCCGGGGCCAGCGCCATCATCCAGGTCGACGCTTCGATGTCGGGGCCGCCCGCCTCGACGATGGTCGGCACATTGGGCGCCGACGGCAGGCGCGCCTTGGACAACATGGCCAGCGCCTTGATCTTGCCGCTGTTGACATGCGGCATCATCGAGGACGGCACGTCGATCAGCACCTGGATGTTGCCGCCCATCAGATCCTGCAGCGCCGGCGCCGTGCCGCGATAGGGCACATGCTCCATCTGGATGCCGGTGACCTGCTTGATCAGCTCGCTGGTGAGGTGCGCGGCGGCGCCGACGCCCGAGGAACCATAGGAGACTTTCCCGGGATTGGCCTTGGCGTAGGCGATGAGGTCCTTCACGTCCTTGGCCGGGAAGTCGTTGTTGGCGACGAGGATCACCGGCGCGATGCCCATCAGCGACACCGGCTCGAAGCTCTTCACCGGGTCGAATGTCATGCGGCCGGCATAGAGCGTGGCGTTCGCCGAGTGGCCGGCGATCACGGTCAGCAGCGTGTAGCCGTCGGGCGCCGACTTGGCGACGATGTCGGCGCCGATCATCGAGTTGGCGCCCGGCTTGTTGTCGATGACGATCTGCTGACCGAGGACGGTCGAGAGCCGCTCGGCGACCAGCCGCGTCGTGGTGTCGGTGATGCCGGCGGCGGTGTAGGGCACGACCCAGCGCAGCGGCTTGTTCGGCCAGGCCTGGGCGAAGCCGGCGCCCGTGGCCAGAGAGGTGGCGGCGCCGGCGGCGCCTGCGATCGCATGACGGCGGCTGATTCCGGTCATCAACTGCACTCCTGAAATGAAAGGGCGGCGCGCTTCTAGCAGCCGCGACGGGCGGCGGGCAATCGCCTCAGACGTGCTGGCCGCCATTGATCTGGATCTCGGCGCCGGAGACGTAGGACGAACCCTGTTCGCAGAGGAAGTGGATCACGTCGGCGACCTCGTCGGTCGTGCCAAGGCGGCGCATCGGGATCTGCTCGGCGACGATCTTCTCGGTGCCCGGCGAGAGGATGGTGGTGTCGATCTCGCCCGGCGCGATAGCGTTGACGCGAATGCCGCGCGGGCCGAAATCAT
This sequence comes from Alphaproteobacteria bacterium, assembly GCA_016869975.1. Classification (GTDB taxonomy): domain Bacteria; phylum Pseudomonadota; class Alphaproteobacteria; order Reyranellales; family Reyranellaceae; genus JAFAZJ01. Next base: position 84,009 of record VGCZ01000017.1, on the reverse strand, counting down.
GCGCCATCTCGCGCGTCAGCGCCGCCAGCGCCGCCTTGGAGGTGGCGTAAGCCGAGCCGGCGAAGGGATGCACGCGCGAGCCGGCGATCGAGGTGACGTTGACGACGCAGCCCCGGGCCGCCGACAGCTCCTCGATCAGGCCGCGCGCCAGCATGACCGGCGCGAAGAAATTGACGTTGAAGACCTGCTGCCAGAGGTCGAAGGGCGTGTCGACGGCGCCCAGACGGCGGCCACCCGGCCCCTTGGGCGAGATCGCGGCGTTATTGACCAGCGCGTCGAGCCGGCCGTCGCGCAGCTTGGCGCGGATCATCTCGACGCCGCGGCCGATATCGACCGGATCGGCGAGATCGAGCTGCACATGGTTCTCGCCGCCGCCAGGCCACGGGCAGAGCGCGCTGAACGGCTGGCGCGAGATGGTGACGATGCGCCAGCCGGCGGCGCCGAAGCGCTTCACGGTGGCGTGGCCGATGCCGCGGCTGGCGCCGGTGAGCACCAGGGTCTTGGTATTAGCGGTGGGCGAAGCCTGGGGCGCGGCGGCCATGCGCGATCTCCGGGTCAATCCCCCTCATGTGAGGCCACCGCCCGGCCAAGTCAATCGCCGCGAACCTAATCGTCTCTCGTTCGCATCCCCGGCGCCGGCTAAGGTCGTATTCGACCCGACATCACAGCGGACCGCGAGACATGGCCGATATCATCCTGCACCACTATCCGACGTCGCCCTACGCCGAGAAGGTACGGCTGGCCTTCGGCATCAAGGGCCTGACCTGGAAATCGGTGATCATCCCCAACATCATGCCCAAGCCCGACCTGATGCCGCTGACCGGCGGCTATCGCAAGACACCCGTGATGCAGATCGGCGCCGACATCTTTTGTGACACGCAAATCATCATGCGCGAGCTCGACCGGCGCTTCGCACCGATGCCGCTGATGCCGGCGGGGCTGGCGGGCATCGCCGAGGCTTTGTCGTTCTGGGCCGATCGCACGCTGTTCTGGGCGGCGGTCGGCGTGGTCATGGGCCAGATCGCCGATCAGCTCCCCGACGCCTTCAAGAAGGATCGCAGCGCGTTCTCCGGCCGCGACTTCGACGCCGCGGCGCTCAAGAAGACGACGCCCTTCGCGCGCGACCAGCTATACGCCAGTCTCAGCCACGCCGAGGCGATGCTCGCCGACAAGCGCCCCTACCTGCTCGGCGAGCAGCCCACTTTGGCCGATGTCGCGGTCTACAACCCGGTGTGGTTCGTGCGCCAACGCCTGTCGCCCGCCGCGCCGCCGATGGATCGCCTGCCATTGCTCGGCGAATGGGCGACGCGCATGACGCGCTTCGGCCATGGCGTGAACAGCGAGCTGAGCGGTCCCGACGCGCTCGAGATCGCCCGCGCCGCGAGCCCCGACACGCCGGCGGGCGTCGACGCCAACGACCCCAGCGGCCTGAAGGCCGGCGCAAGCGTTGCCGTGACACCCGACGACACCGGCAAGATCCCGGTGAAGGGCCAGCTGGCGACGCTCAATGCGCACGAGATCGCCGTGCGCCGCACTGACGAGAAGGCCGGCGAGCTGGTCGTGCACTTCCCGCGCGCTGGCTACGTCGTCACGGCGGCGTAGAGCCTTCCTGGAAGCGCCGGCGATCCACTCAATCGACCTCGACGCCGAGATGCTCGGCGAGGTGGCGCAGGGCGTGCACGTTCTGCCGCGTGGCGTTGCGCGGATCTTCGGGCACATGCGTCTCGATCGAAGCCAGCACCTCGCGCGATTTGGTGCCGGCGAAGATCACCGGCAGCAGCTGGGCGTAGGGCACGTCGCCCTGCCCGACCGGCACGGTCCTGCGCTCGGCCAGCTTGCGGTCCTTGAACGAGAGGTGATCGGTGCGCGGCGCCAGCGCCTTGAGCTCCTCGACGGTGGGCGGCTGGCCCATGCTGTAGGCGTTGCAGATGTCGAGCAGCGGCCGGATGCGGCGATGCGAGAACGTCTCCATCACCGCCTTGAGATCGGCGATCGACGCGACGTTGCACACCGGCTCGTTCTCGACCTGCAGGTCGACGCCGTATTCGTCGGCGAGATCGCAGAGCTGGCCCAGCGGCCCCGCGAGATCGCCGGGCTGGTAGTCGTCGTATTTCAGCCAGCTGAAGATGCGCAGGCGGGTCGCGCCCAGCATGATGCAGATGTCGAACGCATGCTGGAACGGATCGCCGGTCGGGCACATGTCAGGATCGAAGGCGAAGTCGACCTTGCCGCCCTTGTCGGTCTGGCCCGGCGCGCGCCATTTCAGCACCGGCGAGACGAAGGTCGGCACGGTGAGGCGCGCCTGATGGATGCGCGAGGCGATCTCGGCGATCTCATCGAGCTCCATGCCCAGGAGATTGCGCCCGCCAACCGTGCGCATCTCCAGCCGGCCGACGGCGTTCTCGGCGCAGAAATCGATCATGTCGTCGAGCGACGGACTGATCTCGTCGCCGATCACCGCCAGCTGCAGGCGGGGCATTTCCAGCGGCGTTCCGGTCATTGATGTACCGCCTCGATCTTGTAGCCGTCGGGATCCAACACGAAGGCGGCGTAGTACGTCGGGCCGTAGTGCTCGCGCAAGCCGGGCGCGCCAAGATCGCGGCCGCCCTGGGCCATGGCGGCAGCGTGGAAAGCATCGACTGCGGCGCGATCCGGCGCGTCGAACGCCAAGTGGAAGCCGGCGCCCGGCGCCACGACCTGGCCGGGCCGCGGAAACAACGTCAGCTTGTCGCCCTTGCCAGGCGGACCGTAGCCCACGCCCTTGACGCTGTCCCAGACCCTGACCCAGCCGATCGGCGCCACCACAGCGTCGTAAAAGGCGGCGGCGCGCGCGAGGTCCTCGACGCCGAAAGACACATGACCAAGCATTGGACCCCCCTGCCCCCAATCTGGTTTACTGCCACCGTGCGGGACAGGGAACCGGAGACTCCATGAGCGACGACCTCTCGATCTTCGTCGGTACGAGCAAGGCCGACAACGACCAGTTCCTGCTGCTGAAATACGGCAACCGGCACGGCCTGATCGCCGGCGCCACCGGCACCGGCAAGACGGTCACCCTGCAGACGATCGCGGAGGGCTTCGCGAGCTTCGGCGTTCCGGTGTTCATGGCAGACGTCAAGGGTGACCTCGCCGGCATCTCGCAGAAGGGCGGCGACAATCCGCGCGTCGTCGAACGCGCCAAGCAGCTCAAGATCGACGGCTTCGCCGGCCGCGCCTTCCCGGTCGTGTTCTGGGACCTGTTCGGCGAGAAGGGCCATCCGGTGCGCACGACGGTGTCGGAGATCGGCCCGCTGCTGATGTCGCGGCTGCTCGACCTCAACGCCACCCAGGAAGGCGTGCTCAACATCGTCTTCAAGATCGCCGACGAGCAGGGGCTGCTGTTGCTCGATTTCAAGGACCTCACCGCGCTGCTGCAATGGTGCGGCGAGAACGCCAGCCAGCTCACCACGCAGTACGGCAATGTCAGCAAGGCCACCGTCGGCGCCATCCAGCGCGCGCTGCTGGTGCTCGAGCAGCAGGGCGGCGAGCATTTCTTCGGCGAGCCGGCGCTCGACCTGCGCGACATGCTGCGCCGCGATTCCAGCAATATCGGCTACATCAACGTGCTGGCCGCCGACCGGCTGATGCAGAACCCCCGGCTCTACGGCACCTTCCTGCTGTGGATGCTCTCGGAGCTGTTCGAGACCATGCCCGAGGTCGGCGACCTGGACCGGCCGAAATTCGTGTTCTTCTTCGACGAGGCGCATCTGCTGTTCGACGACGCGCCCAAGGCGCTGGTCGAGAAGATCGAGCAGGTCGTGCGCCTGATCCGCTCCAAAGGCGTCGGCGTCTATTTCATCACCCAGAACCCGCTCGACGTGCCGGAGACGGTGCTGGGCCAGCTCAGCAACCGCGTGCAGCACGGACTGCGCGCCTTCACGCCCAAGGATCAGAAGGCGGTGAAGACGGCGGCGCAGACCTTCCGCGCCAACGACGCCTTCGACGCCACCAAGGCGATCCTCGAGCTGGGCGTGGGCGAGGCGCTGGTCTCGTTCCTCGACGCCAAGGGCGTGCCGAGCCCGGTCGAGCGCGTCTTCGTGGCACCACCGCAATCGCGGCTGGGCCCATTGAGCGACACCGAGCGCAACGCCATCGCCGGCGCCAGCCCGGTCGCCGGCAAGTACGACCACATGGTCGATCGCGCCTCGGCCTTCGAGGTGCTGATGGGCCGCGCCCAGGCGCAGCCCGCGCCGGCCGAGTCCGGCGGTCCGCGCCGGCGCGGCCAGTACGGCGCGCCGCCACCGCCGCCACCGCCGCTCGACACGCCGCCACCATCGTCGCCCTGGGGCCGTAGCGCGCCACCGCCAACCGAAGAACCGCCGCCGCCGCAACGCGGCCAGCCACGCCTGCGCCAGTCGCTGCCGCCCGAGGAACAGCCCGAGCCGCGCGGTCGCGCGCCAGCGGCGCGGCGCAGCGACAGCCTGGGCACCACCATCGTCAAGAGCGCGGCGCGCACGGCGACCAACATTGCCGTGCGCGAGGCGACCAAGGCGGTGATCGGTGGCCGCGGCGGCGGCATTGCCGGTTCGTTGCTGCGCGGCGTGCTGGGTTCGATCCTGAAGTGACGTCCTTCTCGCCGCGCAGGCGGAGGAAGGATCAAAGCGGCTCGCGCTCGTCGTAGATCGACACCCAGCCTTCGCTGTCGGAGGCCACGCCGCGGTACATGCCCGCGGTGTTGAACGGCAGCGCGATCGCGCCGTCGCGGCCGATGGCGATCAGTCCGGCGCCGCCGCCCAGGCGCTTGAGCTCGCCGAAGACCATGGCGTCGCAGGCGGTCGCGAGACTCTCGCCCTTGTAGGCCATGCGCGCGTGCAGTTCGTGGCCCAGCACGCTGCGGATGAAGATTTCTCCCTTGCCGGTGCCCGAGTACGCCAAGGTCGCGTCGTTGGCGTAGGTGCCGGCGCCGATCAGCGGCGTATCGCCGACGCGGCCGGGCAGCTTGTTGGTGTAGCCGCCGGTCGAAGTCGCCGCCGCGAGATGACCCGCGCGATCGATCGCCACCGCGCCCACGGTGCCGTGCTTCAAGCGTTCACTGGCCCGCGAAGCATCGCCCTTGGCCTGCAACGCCTTCATCTGCAGCAAAGAAGCGCGTCGTTCCTCCGTCGAGAACCAGTCCGGCGCCACCAGCTCGAGCCCGGCGCGTGCCGCCAGCGCTTCGGCGCCCCCGCCGATCAGCAGCACATGATCGGTGCGCTCCATCACGGCGCGCGCCGCGCGGACCGGGTTACGCACGCGCGCGATGCCGCCGACGGCGCCGGCGCTGAGATCGCGCCCATCCATGATCGCGGCGTCCATCTCGTGCTTGCCGTCAGAGTTGAACACCGCGCCGCGGCCGGCGTTGAACGCGGTGTGCTCCTCCAGCGCGACCACCGCCGCCTCGACCGCGTCGAGCGCCGCGCCGCCTTTGTCGAGCACCGCCCATCCCGCGCGCAGCGCGCCCTTCAGCCCCCCGCGCGCGTGACGCTCCTGCGCGTCGGAGAGGCCGCCCCGGGGCGCAACACCGCAACCACCATGGATCGCCAGAACAGGTCCGCTCATTTACGAAAACTCCCCGGCCGCCTACGGTTCGGTCCTTCGACTGGGAGATAGCATACATGGTTCCGCTGACGGGCTACGCCGACAAGGTCTCCGGCGCATCGGGCGACCACATCGCCTTCAAGGTCTCGAGCCAGACGCCCGGGCCGTGCACCGCCTCGCTGGTGCGCATCATCCATGCCGATCCTAGTCCCGCAGGACCCGGCATGAAGATCGAGGACCTGTCGTCGGTGTTCTCGACGACCTTCGAGGCGCGCGAGCAGAAGATCGAGATGGGCTCCTACATCCGCGTCGACGGCGCCACCGCGCTGTCGCCGCTGGGCGCGATGAGCTTGAGCGTGCTCGCCTGCCCCACCCTGCAGGACACCGGCGACCAGTGCGTGATCGCGCGCTGGGATCCGGATACCGCGACCGGATTCGCGCTGTTGGCCACCGCCGATGGCTTCACCGCCGAGGTCGGCCGCATCGGCGCGCCGACCCTGCGCCTCTCGATCGGTAAGCAGCCGCGCGCGCGCGCCTGGTATCGCGTGTGGCTGATCGTCGATCCCGAGGCGCGTTCGGTGCGCCTTGGTCAGCGACCGTTGCGCGCCGAGGCCGGCTGGGACGACGCCGGCGACGCATGGGCGCCCCTCGACGCGACCTTGGCGCACGACGCACGGCGGCCGGTCTTCATTGGCGCGCAGCAAGCGCGGCCCTCGGCGCGGCATTTCAACGGCCGCATCGAGGATCCGGTCATCGTCGCTGGCGCCCGCCCGGAAATCATCGAGCAGCGCCTCGATCCGATACGGCCGCCACTGGGCACGCTCGCGGCTTGGGACTTCTCCCGCAGCATCGACACGCTCGACGTCGAGGACGTCGGGCCCAACCACCTGCATGGCGTGCTGGTGAACCTGCCGACGCGCGCGGTGACCGGCTCGGCCTGGACCGGTCGCGCCCATCGCTGGACCGACGCGCCGCGCGACTACGCCGCGATCCATTTCCACGCCGATGATCTCGACGATTGCCGCTGGTCGACGGATTTCAGCGTCACGATTCCGGCGAGCCTGCGCAGCGGCATTTACGGCATGCGCCTGAAGACCGCCGACAGCGTCGACACCATACCGTTCTACGTGCGGCCACAGGTCGGCAAGCCGACGGCGAAGATCGCCGTGCTCGCCTCGAGCTTCACGCATCAAGTCTACACCAATCACATGCGCGGCCAGTTCGACGAGGCGTTCCGCGCGCGCATGACCGCGTGGGGTGCCTCGCCGTGGAATCCGGACGAGTATCCGCAGTACGGCCGCTCGACCTACAACTTCCATCGCGACCGCAGCGGCGTCTGTTACTCCAGTCGCCTGCGCCCGCAGCTCACCATCCGGCCAGGCTTCCTCACCTTCAACGACGCCAAGGGTTCGGGCCTGCGCCACTTCCCGGCCGACACGCATCTCGCGGACTGGCTCGAGCGCATGGGCATCGCATTCGACGTGATCACCGACGAGGATCTCGACGATTTCGGCCTCGATCTGATCAAGCCCTATGCCTGCCTCGTCACCGGCTCGCATCCCGAGTACCACACGCCTGCCACGCTCGATGCGATCCAGGCCTTCGTCGATGGCGGCGGCAAGCTGGCCTATCTCGGCGGCAACGGCTTCTACTGGAAGGTCGCGCGCTCCTCGCGACTGCCGGGCACCTTGGAGATCCGCCGCGTCGGCCCGGCGATTCGCACCTGGGCGGCCGAGCCGGGCGAGCACTACAACGCGCTCGATGGCGGGCTCGGAGGTCTGTGGCGCCACAACGGCCGGCCGCCGCAGCGCCTGGCCGGCGTCGGCTTCTCGGGCCAGGGCCGCTTCGAGGGCTCCTACTACCGCCGCCAGCCCGCGTCGTCCGATCCGCGCGTGGCGTGGATCTTCGATGGCGTCGGCGACGAGATCCTCGGCGATTTCGGACTGAGCGGCGGCGGTGCGGCGGGCTTCGAACTCGATCGCGCCGACGTGCTGCTGGGCACGCCGCGCAACGCCATCGTCGTGGCCTCGTCAGAGAAGCACCAGTCGCACTTCGTCCCCGTGCCCGAGGACGTGCTGGGGATCTACAACACGACCAACGGCGAATCGGCCGAAAAGCTGATCCGCGCCGACATGACCTATATGGACGTCACCGGCGGCGGCGCCGTGTTCTCGACCGGCTCGATCACCTTCTGCGGAAGCCTCAGCCACGCCAACTACGACAACAACGTCTCGCGAATCCTGTTCAACGTGCTGAACCGGTTCGGTGGGCTGCGGCTCGGCTGGCCAGCAGAGTCTATGCGTAGATAGCGCATGCTCAAGCCGTCGATGTGGAAGCTGTTCTCAACGGATGGTGATACCGTCACTGCAAGTATTGATACACCCGCCCACGATCCGATCGGGACCTGGCCGCCGTCGAGAAGGCGCTCTCGACGGCCGCCTGAGGCTCAGGCCAGCCGGTCGAGCTCCTTGACGATGGCATCGCCCATTTCCTGGGTGCCGACCTTTTTGACGCCCTCGCTCTTGCCGCCTAGCAGGTCGGCGGTGCGGTAGCCGGCCGCGAGCACGTTCTCGATCGCCTTCTCGACCAGATCGGCCTCGGTGCCGAGGTCGAAGGAAAAGCGCAGCATCATGGCGAAGGAGAGCGCCTCGGCGATCGGGTTGGCCAGGCCCTTGCCGGCGATGTCCGGCGCGCTGCCGTGGATCGGCTCGTAGAGCGCCTTGCGTCTTCCGGTGGCGTCGGGCGCACCGAGCGAGGCCGAGGGCAGCATGCCGAGCGAGCCGGTCAGCATCGAGGCTTCGTCGGAGAGGATGTCGCCGAACAGGTTGTCGGTGACGATCACGTCGAACTGCGCCGGCCAGCGCACCAGCTGCATGGCGAGCGCGTCGGCGTACATGTGGCTGAGCTCGACGTCCTTGTAGCTCTCCTGGTGCAGCTTCGTGGCTTCCTGGCGCCACAGCACGCCGGTGTGCATGACGTTGGCTTTCTCTGAGCTGCACACCTTGTTCTTACGCTTGCGCGCCAGCTCGAAGGCCACGGCGCAGACGCGGCGGATCTCGCTGCTCTTGTAGCGCTGCGTGTCGATCGCTTCCTTCTCGCCGTTGGGCAGCGTCGTCACGCCGCGCGGCTCGCCGAAATACACGCCGCCGGTCAGCTCGCGGATGATCATGATGTCGAGGCCCTTGACGATCTCGGGCCGCAATGCCGAGGCGTCGACCAGCGCGTCGAACACCTTGGCCGGACGCAGATTGGCGAAGAGATCCATCTCCTTGCGCAGGCGCAACAGGCCGCGCTCCGGCTTCTTGTCGAACTCGACATTGTCCCATTTCGGGCCGCCGACCGAGCCGAACAGCACGGCGTCGGCCTCGAGCGCGGTCTTCATCGTGGCGTCGGAGAGCGGCACGCCGTGCTTGTCGAGCGCCGAGCCGCCGACCACGTCCTCCTGGATGTCGAAGCCGACGGCGCGCTTCTTGCCCATCCAGGCGATGACCTTGCGCACCTCGTTCATCACCTCCGGCCCGATGCCGTCGCCCGGCAGCACGAGGAGATTGCGGTTGGAGCCGGCCATGTTCGTTTCCTCCGAAAGAGCGCGAGCGCCCCAGTGGGCGCTCGTCACGGTACGAATGGATGATGAGGACTAGGCGGCGATCGACGGCACCAGCCAGGGCTGGCTGGCGTTGCGCTGCGCCTCGAAGCCGTCGATGGTCGCGCCGCTTTGCATCGTGGTGCCGATCTCGTCGAGGCCTTCGAGCAAGCACTTCTTGCGGAAGGCGTCGATCTCGAACTTCACCGTGCCGCCGTCCGGTCCCTTGATCTCCTGGTTCACCAGGTCGACCGTGACCACCGCGTTGGCGCCGCGCTCGGCGTCGTCCATCAGCTTGGCGATGTCCTCGCGCGGCAGCTTGATCGGCAGGATGCCGTTCTTGAAGCAGTTATTATAGAAAATGTCGGCGAAGCTCTCGGCGATGACGCAGCGAATGCCGAAATCGAGCAGCGCCCAGGGCGCGTGCTCGCGGCTCGAGCCGCAGCCGAAATTCGGGCCGGCGACGATGATCTTGGAATTCTGGTAGGCCGGCTTGTCGAGCACGAAGTCGAGCTTCTTGCCGTCGGCCGACCAGCGCATCTCGTAGAACAGCCCGTCCTTCAGGCCGGTGCGCTTGATGGTCTTGAGGAAGTTCTTGGGAATGATCATGTCGGTGTCGACGTTGACGATCGGCAGCGGCGCGGCGACGCCCGTCAGCGTGGTGAACTTGTCCATGATCCCTTCCTCCCGGCGGAACCGGGGCACTTAGCGGGCGAAGCCGGTCCCGGTCAAGCCGGGAGCGGGCTACTTCAGACCTTCACCACCACCGTATCGGCGATCATGTCGTGCAGGGCGCGCTTGCGGTCGGTGAAGCCGGCCATGATGTAGCCGATGCCGAACGGGATGAGGCCGGTGATGAAGGCCTTGGCGAAGAAGCGGCCGGTGGCGCGGCCGAAGCTCAGCCGCGTGCCGTCCGACTTCACGACACGCAGGCCCAGCGCGCGCTTGCCGAGCGTGGCGCCGCGCTCCGAGCTGGTCATCAGCGCTTCGTAGAGCCAGACGCCGACGAAGGCGACAATGAAGATCAGGAAGATGATGCCGCCCACCGCCGCCGCGGCCGCGACCTGCTCCTGCTCGGTGCTGGTACCACCCAGGCTCGCCACCGTGCCGCCGGCGAAGACCGCGATGAGGATCCACATCGGGATGCCGACGATGAGACCGTCGAGGAAGTAGGCGACGAAGCGGACCCAGAAGCCGCCGAACTGCGCGGCCGGCGCCGCGGCGTAGGGCGCGCCGTATTGCTGCGGCGGATACGGCGGCTGCTGCTGATACGGTTGCTGTTGATAGGACTGCGGCGGGTAAGGCTGCTGCGGCTGCTGCTGTTGCTGCCAGTTGGGCGGCGGTGGCGGCGGAATCTGACTCATCGGCTCCCCCCGGGAGGTCCGACGGCCGCAACAGGCGGCCGTCGGGATCAGGCTATCACGTCACTGATAGTCGCGCACGTCGGCGAAGGTGCCTTTGATCGCCGCCGCGGCCGCCATGCCCGGGCTGACGAGATGGGTGCGCCCGCCGCGGCCCTGGCGGCCCTCGAAATTGCGGTTCGAGGTCGAGGCGCAGCGCTCGCCGGGTTTCAGCTTGTCGGCGTTCATGGCCAGGCACATCGAGCAGCCGGGCTCGCGCCACTCGAAGCCGGCGGCCGTGAAGATCTTGTCGAGCCCCTCGCGCTCGGCCTGCTCCTTCACAAGGCCGGAGCCCGGCACGATCATGGCGTGCACGTGATCGGCGACCTTGCGGTCGCGGGCGATGGCGGCGGCCTCGCGCAGATCCTCGATACGGCCGTTGGTGCACGAGCCGATGAACACCTTGTCGATGCGGATGTCGCTCATCCGCGTGCCCGGCTTGAGGTCCATGTAGTCCAGCGAGCGCGCCCAGGCGGCGCGGCGATCTTCGTCCGGGGCGTCGTCCGGGTTTGGCACCACGCCGGTGATCGGCACGACGTCCTGCGGGCTGGTGCCCCAGGTGAGTTGCGGATCGATGTCGGTGACCGGGATGACGATCTCGCGGTCGTACTTGGCGTCCTTGTCGGACGGCAGGCGGCGCCAGGCCGACAGCGCCATCTCCCAGGCGCCGCCCTTGGGCACGTTCGGCCGGCCGGCGAGGTAGCGGAAGGTCGTCTCGTCGGGCGCGATAAGCCCGGCGCGCGCGCCGCCTTCGATGGACATGTTGCAGACCGTCATGCGGCCTTCCATCGACAGGTTGCGGATCGCCTTGCCGGTGTACTCGATGACGTGGCCGGTGCCGCCGGCGGTGCCGATGGTGCCGATGATCTTCAGGATAAGGTCTTTACCATTCACGCCCAGCGGCAGATCGCCGTCGACCAGCACGCGCATGTTCTTGGCCGGCTGCTGGATCAGCGTCTGGGTGGCGAGCACGTGCTCGACCTCGGACGTGCCGATGCCGAAGGCCAGCGCGCCGAAGGCGCCGTGCGTCGAGGTGTGGCTGTCGCCGCAGACGATGGTCATGCCCGGCAGAGTCAGGCCCTGCTCCGGCCCGATGATGTGCACGATGCCCTGGCGCACGTCGTCGACCGGGTAGTACGGGACTCCGAATTCCTTGACGTTGGCCTCGAGCGTCTCGACCTGGATGCGCGACTCCTCGTCGTCGATGCCGGCCGCGCGGTTGAGCGTCGGGATGTTGTGGTCGGCCACCGCAATGGTGAGGTCGGGCCGGCGCACCTTACGGCCAGTCATGCGCAGCCCCTCGAAGGCCTGCGGGCTGGTGACCTCGTGCACGAGATGGCGATCGACGTAGATCAGGCACGAACCGTCGTCGCGGCGTTCGACGACATGGGCGTCCCAGATCTTGTCGAACAGCGTGCGCGGCGGACCGGCGGGTGCCGGCGGCGGCGGCGCGGGCTTCTTCGCCATCTTGATCTTCCTCCCCACTGCGATGGTCACTCATATTCCCTTCCCCCGCGTCGCGGGGGAAAGTGCCCGAAGGGCGGATGGGGGTGCGGACATCGCGGCCAGTCTCGGAGGCCGATGTCGTCGCACCAGCCACCCCCATCCGTCGCGCTTCGCGCGCCACCCTCCCCCGCGAGCGGGGGAAGGAAAAACTACTTCTTGCCGCCGCCCTTGGCGGCGCGGACGCTGCCCTTCTCGCCGGCCGGACGCTCCTTCTTGATCTTCTCGCGGCGCTGGTAGCCGGTGGCCACCTGCTCGGCGATCATCTCGCGCTGCGCCTCGGTGTCCTCGACGATGCGGGCGGCCTTGCCGCGCAGATCGCGCAGGTAATAGAGCTTGGCGCGGCGCACGATGCCCTTGCGCACCACCTCGACCTCCCAGATCTGCGGGCTGTGCAGCGGGAAGACGCGCTCGACGCCCTCGCCGTAGGAGATCTTGCGCACCGTGAACGACGAATTGACGCCGTCGTTCTTGCGCGCGATGCAGACGCCCTCGTAGACCTGAATGCGCTCGCGCGAGCCTTCCTGCACCTTGAGATGCACCTTCAGGGTGTCGCCCGGCTCGAAGCGCGGCACCTTGCGCTCGGCCTCGACCTTGGCGATCTGCTCGGCTTCGATCTCTTTGATCGCGTTCATCGTGTGGTTCCTTTCTTCTCTATCTCTCGTTCCTTGCGTCGCGCGTCGTACCGGTCCCACAGGTCCGGCCGCCGCCGCCGCGTGATCTCTTCCGCCATCGAACGCCGCCAGGCCGCGATCTTCGCGTGATGCCCTGATTGCAGCGCCTCCGGCACCGCCCTTTCGCCGCCATCCGGGCCGGTCCAGGTGGCCGGCCGCGTGTACAGCGGATACTCGAGCAAACCGTCCTCGAAACTCTCCTCCGCCAGCGACTGCGCCGTGCCCATCACACCGGGCAGCAGCCGTACGCAGGCATCCAGCAACGCCAACGCCGCGATCTCGCCGCCTGACAGCACGAAATCGCCGACACTCACCTCCTCCAGCCCGTGCGCCTCGATCACGCGCTCGTCGATCCCCTCGAAGCGGCCGCAGACCAGGGTGACCCCTGGCCCCGCCGCCAGTTCCCGCACCCGCGCCTGTGTCAGAGGCACGCCGCGCGGGCTGAGATAGATCGCCGGCGCGCCGGGAAGCCGGCTGGCCTGGATCGCGTCGGACAGCACGTCCGGGCGCATCACCATGCCCGCCCCGCCACCGAACGGCGTGTCGTCGACGCTGCCGTGGCGATCCCTGGCGAAGCCGCGGATGTCGATGGCGTCGATCGACCATGTCCCCTCGCGCAGCGCCCGACCGGCCAGGCTCATCGCCAGCGGCCCCGGGAACATCTCGGGGAAGATCGACAGGGCCACCGCCCGCCACACAGGTCCTACCTCTCTCCTTTCCGCACAGGCTCGAGCAATCCCACCGGCGGATCGATCGTCACCACGCCTCCCGCGATATCGACGGTCGGCACCGCCTGATCGCTGAAGGGCAGCAGGAACGAGCGTCCGCCCGCTTTATCGCCCACCTCCAGCAACGTGCCCGCGCCGAAATCCTCGACCGCCAGCACCTTGCCGTACTCCTTGCCGTCGACCCCCACGGCGCGCAGGCCGATGAGATCGACGTGATACCACTCACCCTCGGCCGCCGGCGGCAGCGCGGCGCGCGCCACATAGAGCCGAAGACCGCGCAGCTTCTCCGCCGCGTCGCGATCCGCCACCCCGTCGATGCGCGCCAGCACGTTGCCGCGCACCTCGCCCAGCGGATGGATCGTGAAGCCGCGCCTGCCCGACTCGTCGGTCAGCGCGCCATACGATCCGATATCGGCGGGATCCTCGCAGAAGCTCTGGATACGCACCTCGCCGCGAACGCCATGCGGCGCGACGACCACTCCCAGCAGCACGCGTCGGTCAGCCGACATCCGCGGTCAGCCGGCGGCTCTAGCTCGCCGCCGCCTCTTCCGTCTTGCCCGCCGCCTCGGCCGCGGCCTTGGCGCGTTCCTGCGCCTTGGCCTTGGGCAGCGGCTTCTTGGTCTGCTCGCGGCGCACGCGCGGCTTCATCAGCTCGGCGCCGGCGAGGAACTTCGCCACGCGATCGCTCGGCCGCGCACCGACGCTCAGCCAATGGGTCAGGCGCTCGGTGTTGAGCTTGACGCGGTCGGCGTGCTCGCGCGGCAGCATCGGGTTGTAGGTGCCGACCTTCTCGAGGAAGCGGCCGTCGCGCGGCGAGCGCGAGTCGGCGATGACGATGTTGTAGTAGGGGCGCTTCTTGGCGCCGCCGCGAGCCATGCGAATAGCCAGCATTCCGTCTTTCTCCTTCGAAACCGATCAGCCGCGCGGGAAGCCCGGCGGCATCATGTTGCCCATGGAGCGCATGAAGCCCTTCTCGCCGAGCTTGTTCACGCGCTTCATCATCTTGACCATCTCGGCGTGCTGCTTGAGCAGCTTGTTGACGTCCTGCACCTGCATGCCCGCGCCCGAGGCGATGCGCTTCTTGCGCGAGGCATGGATGATGTCGGGGTTGCGCCGCTCCTTGGGCGTCATCGAACCGATGATCGCCTCCTGGCGCTTCAACAGCTTCTCGTCGAGATTGTTCTTCGCCATGGCGGCCTTGGCCTGGGCGGCGCCCGGCAACATGCCGAGCAGACCCTGCATGCCGCCCATCTTGCGCAGCTGCTGGAGCTGCTTGCGCAGGTCGTCGAGATCGAACTGGCCCTTGCGGACCTTGGCGGCGAGCTTCTCGGCGTCTTCCTGCTCGATCGTCTCGGCTGCGCGCTCGACCAGCGAGACGATGTCGCCCATGCCGAGGATGCGGTTGGCGATGCGGTCGGGATAGAACTGCTCGAGCGCGTCGAGCTTCTCGCCGACGCCGATCAGCTTCACCGGCTTGCCGGTGACGGCGCGCATCGAGAGCGCCGCGCCGCCGCGCGCGTCGCCATCGACGCGGGTCAGCACGATGCCGGTGACGCCGACCTTCTCGTTGAAGGCGCGCGCCGTGTTGACCGCGTCCTGGCCGGTCATCGCGTCGGCGACCAGCAGGGTTTCCTTGGGCTTGGCCAGATCGCGCACGGCGGCGACCTCGGCCATCAGCTGCTCGTCGATCGACAGGCGGCCCGCCGTGTCGAGCATCACCACGTCGTAGCCGCCCTTGCGGCCCTCGTCGATCGCGCGCCGGGTGATCGCCAGCGGCATCTCGAAGGGCACGATCGGCAGGGTGGCGACGCCGGCCTGCTGGCCGAGGATGGCGAGCTGCTGCTGCGCCGCGGGGCGGCTGACGTCGAGCGACGCCATCAGCACCTTCTTGCGCTCCTTGAAGGAGCCGCCGAAGGCGCCCGCGGCCATGCCCTGCGGGCCGAGCGTGAGTCGATGGGCGATCTTGGCCGTGGTCGTGGTCTTGCCCGAACCCTGCAGGCCCACCATCAGGATCACCACAGGCGGCACGGCGACGAGGTCGAGCTCGCTGGCCTGGCCGCCGAGCATCTCGATGAGATGGTCGTTGACGATCTTGACGACCATCTGCCCGGGCGTGACCGAGCGGATCACGTCGGCGCCGATCGCCTTGGCCCGCACGCCGTCGATGAAGTCACGCACGACCGGCAGCGCCACGTCGGCGTCGAGCAGCGCCACGCGCACCTCGCGTAGCGCGGTGTCGACATCGGCTTCGCTCAGCGCGCCGCGACCGCGCAGGCGGTCGAAGACGTCACCGAGCTTCTTGCTCAAACCCTCGAACATCGACCTTGCGGCCTCCAAACCTCGTCCAAACGGCAATTGCGCCGATGCGCGAACACTCGCGGATCGACGGGGCCCCTCCGGCCTGAAGCCGGTGCGGACCGGGAAAACTGCTTCCCGATTGGACGGCCGGGGTATACGCCGCTGGCACGCTCGGAGTCAATTGGCCGGCGCCACTGTCATCGGCGGCGCTCGGACCGGAGTAAACCTTTGACTGAGAACATGAATTCGCCCCCGCGCCACCTGCGATTCGTCGACCTGCTGATCTTCCTGGCGAGCCTCCTCGGGCTGGCCGTGGGCGCGGCCGTGCTGCTGGCCGCCTGGATCGGACCGGAACGGCTGGCCAAGGCGATGCCGGAGGCGGGCGGTGGCGATCCGATGGCGATGCTGGCCCTGCTGGCGACGTTCTTCCTGATCGGCCTACCGGCCGTGGCGATCGCGGTCGCGCGCCATGGCCGCGCCGCCCCAGCGCTATTGGCGCTGCATCTCAGCGGCGGCCGCTGGCTGTGGCTCGCGCCGATCGCGGTGCTGATCGTCTCCTTCTCCATCGACGAGGGCATCCTGCGCCTGGTGCGCGAATTCGCCGGATCGGACGTCCTGCCCACGGTCAACGCGGTCATCGCCGAGATCGCCACCACGCCCGGCCGCGTGGTTCTGGCGATCCTGGTGATCGGCGTGCTGGCGCCGCTGGTCGAGGAGCTGGTTTTCCGCGGCCTGCTTTACGGCTATGTCGAGGGCCGCTTTGGCGCCATGGCGGCGCTGATCGTCAGCTCGCTCGCCTTCGCCGCGGCGCATGTCGAGCCGATCCATGTCGCGCTGGTGCTGCCAATCGGCGTGCTGCTGGGCTGGACGCGCCTGCGCACCGGCTCGCTGTGGCCGGCGATCGCCGCCCACGTCGCCAACAACACCGTGGCGGTGCTTGCTTCGTACCTGCTGCGCTCGGGATGACGGAAGGCCTTAGCCCCTCGCCAGCTTGCGCTCGACGAAGTCGACGCGGTCCTGGCCCCAGAAGATCTCGCCGTCGATGACGTAGCTCGGGGCGCCGAACACGCCGCGCTCGATCGCCATCTTGGTGTCGGCCTCGCGCCGGGCCGCGATCTTCGGGTCCGCCGCCATCGCCGTCACCTTCGCGGCATCGAGCCCGACCGAGGCGATGATGGCGTCGAGCGTCGCGGCGTCGCCGGGATTCTTTTCCTCCTCCCACAGCGCCTTCAGCACCGCGTGCGCCAGCTTGATCGCCGGCGCATGGCCCATCGACTCGCGCACGGCGATCACGGCGTGCGCCGCCGGCACCTCGTTGGACGGGAAGAATTTCGGCTCGAGCTGGATGGGAATGCCGAGATGATCGCGCCAGCGCTTGAGCTCCATCATGCGATAGGCCTGGCGCTGTGGCGCGCGCTTGGGCAGCGGCAGGCCGCCTGAGACGGCGAAGACGTCGCCGAACGACACTGGATAGATCGCCACGTCGGCACCGTGCTTGGCGCACATCGCGTCGAAACGCGCCGAGCCGAGATAGGTCCACGGCGAGTTCAGCGAGACGTAGTAGTCGACGTGCTTCTTGGCCATGACGTGGTCCTTCGCTGGAGCGGCGCGCATCCAATCATCGCCGCCGACGATCCGCAACCATGGCGCCGCGACGGCGGCCTCCCGACGATCATCGTTGTCCCCATGGGGCCGCGCTGTGGCATACCGTCAGCCATGCGCGAGAAGGTCCTGATCCTCACCGCCGCCGACGCCGGCTATTTCGAGCTGCTGCGCGGCATGCTGCGCTCGCTGCGCGACAAGCCCGAGGGACGCGACGTGCCGATCGCCGTTTTCGACGTCGGCCTGACCGACGAGCAGGCGCGATGGTGCCGCGACATCGGCGCGACGCTCTTGCGCGCCAACTGGGACTTCGAGTTCCCCGGCCGCGAGCGTGTCGGCGAGGCCTTCAAGTCGCTGACCGCGCGACCCTTCCTGCCGCGCTACGCGCCGGGTCACGACATCTATCTGTGGCTCGACGCCGATGTCTGGGTTCAGGAGTGGATCGCGATCGAGCTGTTCCTCGAGGGCGCGCGGCGTGCCGAAATCGCCGTGGCGCCGGAGATCCATCGCGCCTTCCGCAACTACTATCACGCCTGGGCCGAGTTCAGCGGCGTCAACGGCGCCGCCTATGCCGAGGCCTTCGGCCAGGCAAAAGCCGACAAGCTGATCCGCTATCCGCTGATCAATGCCGGCGTCTTCGCCATGCGCGCCGATTCACCGGGCTGGCGCATCTGGGAAGACACGCTGCACGAGGGGCTTCAGCGCTCGACTAACATGGTCGACCAGATCGCGCTCAACGTCGCGATCTACGAGCGCGGCCTGCGGCACGAGCCGCTGCCCAGCCTGTGCAACTGGCCGGTCCATCACGCGCTGCCGGCCTGGGACGAGACACGCGGTCTCTTCGTCGAGCCGTCGTTGCCGCACCTGCCGCTCGGCATCCTGCACCTGACGATCTACACCAAGACCACACCCAGCTTCGAGATAGCGCAACTGGGCGGCGGCACGCGCTGGATGACCGTGCGCTATGTTCCGCCCGGCGAGGACCGCACGCGGCCGCCAACGCCCGGTGGGTTCAACCCATAGCGCCATTCGCTTCGGCCTGATGGGATCCGGTGAACGAGGATGGTATCGACCCGCTGCCGACCGGCTCCAAAGGAGAGCCAAGGGCCGCCGCCGTCACGGACGCGCAACGCCGTGAGTTGCGTTTTCGCCTGGCGCATCACCGGGCCTATCCAGACGAGCCGACCATGCCCCTGGCCGAGATACGCAAGAGCCTGGGTGTCGAGTAGCGACGCGGCAATGACCGGCCGCGAGACGTATCCGACGAAGTTACAAATTGTAACTTTGGCAAAGGTCCAGCGATGGACTCGCACCCGGCCGCACGCCATATAGCCGCGCATGACCGCCGCCGGACTGCCATTCCGCAAGATGCATGGGCTGGGCAACGATTTCGTCGTGCTCGATGCACGCGCCCATGCGCTCGGCCTGTCGCTCGAAAGCCGCCGCCGGGTCGCCGATCGCAAGCTGGGCGTGGGCTGTGACCAGCTGATCGTGCTCGAGCCGCCGGCCGAGCGCGACGCCGACGTCTTCATGCGCATCTACAATCCCGACGGCAGCGAGGCCGGCGCCTGCGGCAACGCCACGCGCTGTGTCGCTTCCGTCCTGATGGCCGAACGCGGCGGCGAAGCGGCGGTCGTGCAGACCGTCGCCGGGCTGCTCGAAGCCGAGAAGGTCGGCGTCGGCGGCAACGGCCTGCCGGTGATCAGCGTCGACATGGGGCCAGCGCGGCTCGACTGGCGTGACGTGCCGGTCTCGGTGGCCTGCGACACGCTGCACCTGCCGCTGGCGATGGGCCCCTACGGCGACCCGGTCGGCTGCTCGATGGGCAATCCGCACGCGACGTTCTTTGTCGACGACGTCGCCTTGCTCGATGACAAGCCCATCCGCGAGTTCGGCCCGCAGTTGGAACAGCACAAGCTGTTCCCCGAGAAAGCCAATGTCGGCTTCGCGCGGTTGACCGGCACCGATCGCCTGCGCCTGCGCATGTGGGAGCGCGGCGCCGGCCAGACCTTGGCCTGCGGCTCGGGCGCGTGCGCGGCAATCGTCGCGGCGGCGCGGCGCGGGCTGACGTCGCGCAAGGCCGAGATCGTCATGGATGGCGGCACGCTCACCATGGAGTGGCTGCGCGACGGCCACGTCCTGATGACCGGCGGCGTGGCGCAATCCTTCACCGGCACGCTCGATCCGGCGCTGCTGGCATGAGCCATGCCGTCGAGGTCGTGACCTTCGGCTGCCGGCTCAACGCCGTGGAGTCCGAGGTGATCCGCGCCAAGGCCGCCTGCGCGCGCGACACGATCGTCGTCAACACCTGCGCCGTGACGGCGGAGGCCGAGCGCCAGGCGCGGCAGAGCGTGCGCAGATTGCGGCGCGAGCGGCCGGGCGCGCGCATCGTCGTCACCGGCTGCGCCGCGCAGATCGACCCGGGATCGTGGGCGGCGATGCCCGAGGTCGATCGCGTGCTGGGCAATGTCGAAAAGCTCGACGCGACGGCCTATGCCGAGGACGGCGCGCGTACGCAGGTCGACGACATCATCAGTGCGCGCGAGACATCGGGCCATCTGCTGACCGATCTCGCCGGCCACAGCCGTGCCTTTCTGCAGGTGCAGAACGGTTGCGACCACCGCTGCACCTTCTGCGTGATCCCCTTCGGTCGCGGCCCGAGCCGTTCGGTGCCGGCCGGCGACGTCGTCGCGCAGACCCGCGCGCTGGTCGACGCCGGCTACAACGAGGTCGTGCTGACCGGCGTCGATCTCACCGCCTGGGGGCGGGAGCTTCCCGGCGCGCCCAGCCTCGGCGCGCTGGCGTGGCGGCTGATGAAGCTCGTGCCCGCGCTGCCGCGGCTACGGCTGTCGTCGCTCGATCCGGTGGAGATCGATGAGGAGCTGCTGGCGCTGCTGGGCGACGAGCCTCGGCTGATGCCGCATCTGCATCTGAGCGTGCAGGCCGGTGACGATCTCACGCTCAAGCGCATGAAGCGCCGCCATCTGCGCGACGACGTGTTGCGCCTGGTCGAGCGCGCGCGCGCACGCCGGCCGGATGTCGTGTTCGGCGCCGATCTCATCGCCGGCTTTCCGACCGAGACCGAAGCGATGTTCGAGAGCACGCTGCGGCTGATCGACGAGGCCGGGCTGACCTGGCTGCACGTGTTTCCCTTCTCCGCGCGCCCCGGCACGCCGGCCTCGCGCATGCCGCAAGTGCCGGGCGACGTCAGGCGCGAACGCGCAGCGCGGCTACGCGCGGCGGGCGCGCGGCGCGCCGAGGCTTTCCTGCGCGCGCAGATCGGCCACATGGTCGAGACGCTGATCGAGCTTGACGGCACTGGCCGCACGGCGCATTTCGCGCCCGTCCGTCCTTCGCGCCGGTTGCCCGCGCGCGCCATCGCGCCGCTACACGTGGCTGATGTCGTCGAAGGTCATCTGATCGCCGATTCGGTGGAGCGCGTCGCGGCATGAGCGAGCCCAAGAAGTCCTGGTTCGGCCGACTGAAGGAAGGCCTGACCAAGTCGACGCAGCGCATCACCCAGAGCATCACCGGGATCTTCACCAAGAAGAAGCTCGACCAGAATACGCTCGACGAGCTCGAGGACGTGCTGATCCAGGCCGATCTCGGCGTCGCCGTCGCCGGCCAGCTGGTCGCCAACCTCAAGCGCACACGCTTCGACAAGGAAGTCACCGACGAGGAGGTGCGCGGCGCCTTCGCCGACGACATCGCCGGCATCCTCGCGCCGGTGGCCCAGTCGCTCGCCATCGACGTGGCGAAGAAGCCGCATGTCGTGCTGGTGGTCGGCGTCAACGGCAGCGGCAAGACCACGACCATCGGCAAGATGGCGCGCCAGTTCAGCGACGAGGGCCGCAAGGTGATGATCGCCGCCGGCGACACCTTCCGCGCCGCCGCCGTCGAGCAGCTCAAAATCTGGGGCGAGCGCTCGAAGGCGCCGGTGATCGCGCGCGAGACCGGCGCCGACGCCGCCGGGCTGGCTTTCGAGGCGCTGAAGGTGGCCCAGGATGCGAAGGCCGACGTGCTCTTGATCGACACCGCCGGCCGGCTGCAGAACAAGAGCGGCCTGATGCAGGAGCTGGCCAAGATCGTGCGCGTGATCCGCAAGCTCGACGAGAGCGCGCCGCATTCCTGCCTGCTGGTGCTCGACGCCACGGTGGGTCAGAACGCCCATAGCCAGGTCGAGGTGTTCCGCGAGATGGTGCGGGTCGACGGGCTGGTGCTGACCAAGCTCGACGGCACGGCCAAGGGCGGTGTGCTGGTGGCGCTGGCCGAGAAGTTCAAGGTGCCCGTCGTGGCGATCGGCGTTGGTGAAGGTATCGACGATCTGCGGCCGTTCGACGCCCGGCAGTTCGCGCGCGGCCTGATGGGCCTGGAGGCTGCATGAGCGAAAGCACCGAGAAGGCCGAGGTGCCGGCCTGGCGCAAGCTGGTGCCGCCGCTGCTCGAACTGGGGCCGCTGCTCGCCTTCTTCCTGACCAACGGCAATTGCCAGCGGATCTTCGACTCCTGCGCCGATGAGAAGCAGCGTCTGTTCGTCGGCACCGCCGTGTTCATGATCACGACGATGATCGTGCTGCCGATCTACCGCGTGCTGGAGCGGCGCTGGCCGATCATGCCGCTGGTCGGCGGCTTCTTCATCCTGGTGTTCGGCGGCCTCACGCTGTGGCTGCAGGACGAGATCTTCATCAAGATGAAGCCGACCATCGTCAACACGCTGTTCGCGACCATCCTGGGCGCCGGACTGCTGTTCGGCCGGCCGCTGCTGAAGATCATGTTCGCCGCCGCCTTCCGCCTGACCAACGAGGGCTGGACGATCCTCACCAAGCGCTGGGCGGTGTTCTTCCTGGTGCTGGCCTGCGTCAACGAGGTGATGTGGCGCTTCTTCAGCACCGACACCTGGATCGCCTCGAAGATGGCGCTCAGCATGCCGCTGACCATCATCTTTGCACTGGCGCAGACGCCGCTTCTGAAGCGCCACTGGGACGGCGACGACAACCCCTTCGCGCCCGAGCGCAAGGAGTGAACGCCTCGGTTACAGTACGTGACCGCAATACCGCGAGGTCCTTCGCTGCGCTCAGGACGACGGCGGTGACCTACCGCAACCCGGGATAATCCGCCGGCGACACGAACGGTGTGAAGGACGGGAGGTGGCGGGTTTCGCGCCAGTGGTTGAGCGCCCAGGTGACGCTGGGGAAGGCCAGCTCCTTCCACGGGATCTCGTCCCAGGCGAAGAGCGCGACCTCCAGGCTCTCGGGGCCGGGCGCGACGTCGGGCGAGACCAGCTTGGCGCGGTACATCATCTGCACCTGGCCGATGCGCGGCACGCTGTAGACGCCGAGCAGCGCGTCGATCTCGATCCTGGCGCAGGCCTCCTCCCACGCTTCGCGCGCGGCGCCCTCCTCGGTCGTCTCCCTCAGCTCCATGAAGCCCGCCGGCAGGGTCCAGTAGCCCTTGCGGGGATTGATCGCGCGGCGCGCCAGCAGAATGCGGTCCTCCCACAGGCAGACCGCGCCGACGACGATCTTGGGGTTCTCATAGTTGATGAAGCCGCAATCGTCGCAGACCAGCCGCTCGTGCGTGTCGCCATCGGGCACGCGCCGGCGGAAATTCTCGGGGGGCGCCCAGGCGGGGCGCGGTGGTTTGCTCTGGGGCGTCTCGGACATGTCGGATCATCGGACCCGACCGGCACGCTTGTCCAGTCGCACCGGCTTCACCGTCCCTGCGGCGCGAAGCGCCAGATCGTGCCGCCGACATCGTCGCTCAGGAACACCGCGCCGTCGGGCGCGATGGCGACGCCGGCCGGCTTGCCCCAGATGGTCGCGCGCTCGTTGCCCGAGACCCAGAAACCGCTGGCGAAGACCTCGTAGTCGCCCGATGGTTGTTCGACGCCGGTGCGCGGATCCTTCACGAAGGGCGCGAAGGCAAGGAAGTAGCCACGCGGCTTGTCGGCGTTCCACGAGCCCTGCAGGGCGATGAAGGCGCCACCCCGATAGCGCTCGGGCAGCAGCGTGCCGTCGTAGAAGGCGAAGTGGATGGGCGCGGAGTGGGAGCGGATCAGCAACTGCGGCATCACGCTCTTGGCCACCAGGTCACGGCGCTTGTCGGCCAACCCGGGCTGCGGCCGGCCGCCGACATAGGCGTAGGGCCAGCCATGGAAGGAGTCGCGCTCGACCAGGGTGAGATAATCCGGCACCAGCTCGTCGCCCAGGCCGTCGCGCTCGTTGACGGCGGCGTAGAGGCGTTGCGTGCCGGGATAGAAGGCGATGCCGATGGCGTTGCGCAGGCCCGACGCGAAAGTCGCCTGGCCCGAGCCATCGCGGCGAAATTCCTGGATGGTGGCGCGCGGCAAGGGCTCCTCGCCGATATTGCCGCGCGAGCCGACACCGACATAGAAGCGCTCGCCGTCGGGGTGGAAGACGAGGCTGCGTGTCCAGTGGCCGGAGCCGGGACCCAGCGCGCCTTGGGCCGTGACGCGCACCGGCGCAGCCCGCGCCTTCAAGTCACCCGGCTTGTAATCGAGGCGCCAGACGCCGGCGATGTCGGCGACATAGAGGCCCTCGGGCCGGATCGCCAGGCCGAAGGGGCGGTCGAAGCCCTCGAAGAAAACCGCGCGCGTTTCGGCGCGTCCATCGCGATCGGCGTCGCGCAGGATGCCGATATGGCCGGCGCTCGAATCGGCGATCAGGGCGTCGCCATTGGCGGCGAAGACGATCGTGCGCGCGTTGCCGACATTGTCGGCCCACAGCTGGGCGGTGAAGCCCGGCGGCGCGCGCAAGGTCGCGTTGGCCGGCCGACGCACACGATCGGCGGGGTTGGCGACGCTGGGACTGGCGAAGGGCGCCGGCATGGTCGCGGCGTCGATGCGGATACGCGTGCCTGGCGGCAGGTTGCGCTCTTCCTGCGCGGAGGCTGTGGTGCAGAAAAGCGCGGCGGCAAGTGCGAGAAAGAGGCTTATCCGCTTCTCCCCGCGAAGGCGGGGAGAAGGAGCAAGACGAAGGTTCAACATCGTTGCCTCCCGCCGCGGCGGTTCAGGCCGCGCGTATCAGCGCGGCGACACCCGGCAACTCCTTGCCTTCCATCCACTCGAGGAAGGCGCCGCCCGCCGTCGAGATATAGGTGAACTTCTCCTCGACGCCAGCGTGGATCATCGCCGCGACGGTGTCGCCGCCGCCAGCGACCGACAGCAGCCCGCCCTCCTCGGTCAGCTCCGCCGCGGCGCGCGCCACGGCCACGGTGCCGGCGTCGAACGGCGCGACCTCGAAGGCGCCGAGCGGGCCGTTCCACACCAGCGTGGCGCATTGCGCCAGCTCGGCCTTCAGCGCCGCGACCGATTTCGGACCGACATCGAGGATCATCATGTCGTCGGGCACCGCCGCGATGTCGACGACACGATTGGCGGCGCCGGCCTTGAACGCGCTGGCGACCACCGCGTCGACCGGCAGCAGGATCCGGCACTTGGCCTTCTCGGCCTTGGCGAGGATGTCGCGCGCCGTGTCGGCGAGTTCCTTCTCGCACAGCGACGTGCCGACGGCGATGCCGCGCGCGAACAGGAAGGTGTTGGCCATGCCGCCGCCGATCACCAGGCGATCGACGCGGCTCACCAGATTGCCCAGCAGCTCGAGCTTGCTCGACACCTTGGCGCCGCCGACCAGCGCCATCACCGGCCGCTTCGGCTTGCCCAGCGCCGCCTCGAGCGCCTCGAGCTCTGCCTGCATCAGGCGACCGGCCAGCGCTGGCAGACGACGCGCCAGGCCCTCGGTCGAGGCATGCGCGCGATGGGCGGCGGAGAAGGCGTCGTTGACGTAGATGTCGCCCAGCGTGGCGAGCTGGTCGACGAAGCCCGGCTCGTTCTTTTCCTCCTCCTTGTGGAAGCGCACGTTCTCCAGCAGCACGATGTCGCCGGCCTTCATCGCCTCGACCGCCCGCTTGGCCTTGTCGCCGACGCAGTCCTCGGCGAAGCCCACCGGCCGCTTCAAGGTCTTGGCCAGCGGCTCGACCAACGGGCGCAACGACATCTCGGGGACCGGCTTGCCGCCAGGCCGGCCGAAATGGCTCAGCACCACGACTTTCGCGCCCTTCCCCGCCAGCTCGGCGATGGTCGGCGCCACACGCTGGATGCGGGTCATGTCGGTGACGCGGCCGTTTTCCATCGGCACGTTGAGGTCGACCCGGATCAGCACGCGCTGGCCGCTGAGCTTGGCGCCGTCGAGAGTCCTGAAATCGGGCATCACATTTCCTGCTGGCTATACGGAAGAGGGATGGCCTACGCGGCGCGCTTGCGGATCACGAACACCAGCGTGGCGCCGTCGTTGGCCGTGGCGAGAAGCTCGTGGCCGGTCTGGCGGCAATAGGCCGGGAAGTCCTGCGCCGCCGCCGGATCTGTCGCCAGCACCTTCAAGGTCTGGCCGGGCGCCAGCGCGCGCAGCGCGCGGTTGGCGCGCAGCACCGGCAACGGACAAAGCAATCCTTTGCCGTCATAGGTCTGGTCGGCATCCATGACATCGGCCATGGCGACGATCTTAGAGCAGAGTCCTCGCGGGCTGAACATCCGTCATGCCGAGTACTGCGGAACATCCGGACATCAGACCGCGGATCCGGCCCGTCGTCGTTTCAGCTCGCCGCGCGCTCGCGCGCCACGCTCTCCAGCAGCCACGAGACGAAGGCCTTGATCTTGGGCCGGCGCATGCGCTCGGCCGGCGCCACGACGTAGTAGGCGCTGTCGCTGGGCAGCGCCACGTCGAAGGGCGCCACCAGTCGGCCGGCCTTCAGGTCGGCGGCGACCAGCGGGCGGTGGCCCAGCGCCACGCCGACGCCGTCGATCGCCGCCTGGATCGAGGCCAGCGCCAGATCGAACAACAGACCGCGCGAGGGATCGACGCCCTTGACGTTGGCCGCCGTCAGCCAGACCTGCCAATCGTCGCGAAAGGTCGAGACGTGCAGTAGCGTGTGGTTCTTCAGGTCGGACGGCTTGCGCAACGCCTTGGAGCCCTTGAGCAGCGACGGCGCGCAGACCGGAAAGACATCTTCGGCGACCAGGAACTCCGCCTGCAGCCCACCCCAATGGCCGCGGCCGTAGCGGATGCCAACATCGATGTCGTCGCGGCCGAAGTCGACCAGCGCCGTGCCGGTCGAGATGCGCACGTCGATATCGGGATGCTTCTGCTGGAAGCCGCCCAGGCGCGGCACCAGCCACTTGGTGGCGAACGACGCGGTGGTCGTGACGGTGAGCGGGCCCGAGGCGTCCTTCTGCAGCAGGCGCTCGGTCGCCTCATGCAAGAGGTCGAAGGCCTGGCGGATGCCCGGCAGGTAAGCCTGGCCCGCTTCGCTCAGGAGCAGCGCGCGGTTGCGGCGGATGAAGAGCTTCAGCCCGAGGCGATCCTCCAGCCCGCGGATCTGATGGCTGATCGCCGCCTGCGTGACGTTGAGCTCGCCGGCCGCCTCGGTGAAGGAGAGATGGCGCGCGGCGGCCTCGAAGGCGCGCAGCCCGTTCAGTGATGGTAGCGCTCGACGCATCGGACGGTCCCGCGTTTCATAAGATTCCCTCATCTATGAGGGACGAGTCGTCGTTTGTAAAGAGGCCTGTAGGAGCGCAGGTTTGACGCATCAAAGAGCCAAACAAGGAGGTCGCCATGACCACCGTTCGCAGCATCAACCCACATGACACAGCATAAACCGATCTCATCCGATATCTCGACCGTGACCTGGTTACGTCAGGCACGATCGACCGCCACGCCATCGAGGCCAGGGCGCACGAGGCGAGGGCGGCCGCGATCGGCGAGTTCATCGGCGCGGGCGTCGCCTGGCTGTGGCGGCGCGTGACGCACCTCAGTGAAACCAGGTCACCGGTGCCCCGCCTCCACGTCGAGAGCCGTGCCCAGTTCTGACCCTTGGCGCCGCTCCCACCACTCGAATTCGCAGGAGACTTCCATGACCATCTTCACCGTCGCCGATCTGCGCGACCATCCCGCCGAGAGCATTGTCGAGCGCGTGTCCGGCACCCTGGCGCTGTGGCGCAAGCGGGCGCGCGAGCGGACGGAGCTCACCAAGATCACCGCCCGCGACGCGCGCGACCTCGGTCTCGACCCGGGCATCCTCGCCATCGAGGCGAGCAAGCCTTTCTGGCGGGCCTGACGCGCCCCACGGCGTCGCCCGTCAACCCCGCCGGCGACCGGTCGCTCCCACCGGTCGCCGGTTTCGTTTCGGATAATCGAAGAGACTTCTACGCCTTCGCCTTGCACACCCGCAGGCCGACCATGCCGGTGTAGTCGACCGGCGGCGGCACCTGCGAGACCGACGTGACCTTCTGGCTCAGTGCCCAGTCGAGCGCCCGGCTGGCGCGATCGCAGAACTGCCGGTCGGCGCTCATCTGGGCGGCGGCCTGGTTGGCCATGTCGGTGTTGAGCACGTCGAAGTTCCGGCCGCGGCGCGCCGCGATCTGGCGCACCGTGCGGGCGTTCTCGGCGTATTCCGAATTGTAGCGCTGGACGAACTGGTTGTACTTCACCTCGAGCAGCCGCTTGCGCTGGGCATCGAGGCAGCTCAGCGTCGCCGTCGCCAGCGAGTTCTGCAGGATGCGCGCGCGCACCGCGTTGTGCTCGGCCTCGTCGAGGCAGCCGGCGCCAGGCCCGGTGTTGGCCTGTGTCTGCGCTGCCACCGTGGCGTAGTTGGGCGACGGCTCGTAGCTCGCCGTCGTCTGGCAGGCGGCCATCGCCAGCGCGGCCACGATGGCCAGTGGCCGCGCCAATTCTATCGTCACCATCGGTCGATCCCCTTGCGCGCCGACGGTCAGACGACCGAGTTGATCCACTGCATCAGGCGCTGCTTGGGCTCGGCGCCGATCTTGGTCGCCGCCACCTGGCCGTTCTTGAACACCAGCAGGGTCGGGATCGAGCGCACGCCGTACTTCGAGGGCGCCATCGGGTTCTCGTCGATGTTGACCTTGACCACCTTGAGCTTGCCTTCCAGCTCGCCGGAGATCTCCTCGAGCGACGGCCCGATCAGCTTGCAGGGGCCGCACCACTCGGCCCAGAAATCCACCAGCACGGGCTGGTCCGACTTCAGGACCTCCTGCTCGAAGGTCGCGTCGCTGGCCTTGATGGTCGCCATGGGAAACTCCGGTTGAACGAGGTCGGAATCTAGGAAGGCGCCATAAGGGGGTCAAGCGAGGGCCGGCACAAGACTAATTCAGCCCGGCATGAGGGCGGCGTCGAGCAGCGCGGCCGGCACCTCCATCAGCCTGGGCCCATCGGTCCACAGCAGGAAGCCGCGCACCGGCCGGTCGGGATAGAGGCCGGCGAGCAGGGCGCGGTAGAGCGCAAGCTGGCGGCGATAGATGCGCGGCACATCCTCGACGCGCGAGGGCGGCGGGCGGTTGGTCTTGATATCGGCGAACAGCACGGCGCCGTCGGTGACCGCCAGCCGGTCGATCTGGCCGCTGATCGCCACGCGGCCCGCCGGCGTCTCGACCAGGCCGACCACCGGCACCTCGGCGCGCGAGCCGGGCGAGAACAGCGCCGCGGCGTCCGGCAGGCCCAGCACCGCCATCGCCTCCGCGGCCCAGCCGGCCAGCGTCGCGGCGTCGAGGTCGGCCGCCTCGCGCGCCAGCCACGCCGCGGCGAAGGCCAGCCGCGCGGCCGCCGGCAGGTCGGGCAGGCGCTGCAGCAGGCGGTGCAGCAGGGTGCCGCGACGGAACCGGCCGGCCTGCGGCGAGAGCGCCGCCGGCTCGGCCCAGCCGCCCTGCGCCGCGCGCGCCGCACCCTCGTCCTCGTCGTCGGGCCGCGAGGGCATCAGCGGGCGCGGCGGCACCGTCTCGGCCGGCGCGGGCCGAAGCGCCCAGGCCGGCAGGGCCCGTCGGGCCGGCGGCGTGGCAGGCGGCAGGGGGGCATCGGATGAATGGCCGCGAGTCAGGCGCAGGCCGGTGGCAGATGAAGATGCGAATGAGACGGATTCGCTGACCGGACCTAGCCCGGTCGCCACCAGGCTGTACCAGTTGCCCGCGCGCGGTGGCCGCTTGCCGTGATAGCCGCCGATGTAGAGACGCTCGCCGGCGCGGGTCATGGCGACGTAGAGCAGGCGGTGGTGCTCTTCGCGCTGGAGGCGCGCCGCAAGGCCCTTCAGCGTGTCGATGGTCGGCACGCGCGTCTCGTCGGCGCGGAACGCCCACAGCGGCGGCCCTTGCGGCACCCACAGCACGCGCTCGCGATCGTCGACCGCCGCGCACGTATCAGGCAGGTAGACGACCGGCGCCTGCAGCCCCTTGGCCGCGTGCACGGTCAGGATGCGCACCTCGCGGCGCCGCAGCCCGTCGAGGTCGCGCTTGATCTCGCCGCCCTCGGTCGCGATGTGGTGCAGGAAGCCTTGTAACGAGCCATGGCCGGCGCTCGACCACGCCAGCGCCTGCGCCAGGAACTCGTCGATCGGATCGAGCGCGTCGGGCCCCAGCCGTTCGAGCAATGCGCGCCGGCCACCCTCCGGCCCGAGGACGCGCGCATAGAAGGCGTAGGGCGGCAGAAAATCGGCGCGCGCGAAGATCGCCGACAGGCGTTCATGCGCACGCGCGAACGGCGCCTCGCCTTTCGCTGCTCGCGTGCGCAGCGCGCCCCACAGATCGCCCGCCCGACCATGCGCCAGCGTGAACAGCGCCGCCTCGTCGAAGCCGATCAGCGGCCCCTTCAGCACGCAGGCCAAGGTCAGATCGTCGGTCGGCAGCAGCGCCGCGCGGCCCAGCGCCACCAGATCCTGGACGCCCAGATCTTCGAACAGGCTCAACCGGTCGCGCCCGGCGACATCGATGCCGCGCGCCTTGAGCTCGCCGATCAGCGCGCCGACGAAGGCGTTGCGCTTGCGCACCAGCACCATGATGTCGCCGGCGTCGATCAGCCGCCCATCGGCCAGACGCTCGTGGCCGATCAGCGATTGGCAGTGCGCCGCGACCAGCCGCGCCATGCGCCGCGCCGGCGGCACCTCGTCGCTCTCGCCCTCGGGCTTGCACAAAGGCCACAGCTCGACCAGCCCGGGCTCGCCTTCGCGCGTCGCCAGATGCTCGATCGCACCCGCCTCGCCGACGCCCTCGTTGGCCGGCAGGCCCGCCGCGAACACCGCGTCGACCGCCGCCAGCACCGCCTCGGTCGAGCGGAACGAGGCGGTCAGGCCCACGGCGCCAAAGCGCCGTCCCACGAGGCGCGCCGCCTCGTCGAAATGCGCGCGCATATCCATCAGCTTGCGCGGATCGGCGCGCTGGAAGCTGAAGATCGACTGCTTGGCGTCGCCGACCGCGAACACCGTGCGGTCGTGTGCGACAGCGCTGGAGTCGCTGAAGAACTCGCCGGTCAGCGCGCGCACGATATCCCACTGATCGGGATTGGTGTCCTGCGCCTCGTCGACCAGTACATGGTCGATGCCGCCATCGAGCTTGTAGAGCACCCAGGCGGCGGCGCGATCGCCTGAAAGCAGGCGCCGCACGCGCAGAATGAGATCATCGTAGTCGAGGGCGGCGCGCGCGCGCTTGGCGGCCTCGTAACGGCCGGCCATGTCGAGCGCCAGCCGCAACAGCGCGCCGCTCATGTCGGCGAGCACCGCCGCGCGTCGCCGCTCCTCGGCGGCGATCAGCCGCGCCGCTTCGCGCTCGATCACCGGCACGAGACCAGGATTGGCGTCGCGCCACTTCTTGGTCGGCGCGTCCTTGCGCGGCTCGTCCTTGGCCGTGAGAAAGGCGCTGCGATACTGCGGCCACAGCCGGTGCGCTTCGGCCTCACCGCCCTCACCGCGTTCGAGCCAACCCTTGATGCCGTCGGCCATGGCGTCGTTCTTCGCCCCTGGCGCACCCGCCAGGCCTCCGACGATCTCGTACAGCGTCGACGCCATCGCGTCGGTCTCGCGCCACGCCGCCGACAGCACCGCCGCCTCGTCGTCGCCTTCGCCGAGGCCCAGCCCCTCGCGCAGCGCCGCGATCACCACCTCGACATCGTCGCCCAGCGCCGCCAGCCGCCCGCGCTCGCGCAGCAGCCGGTCGAGCGCCGTGGCATAGTCGGCTTCGCTCACACGGCGAGCCACGGTGTCGAGCGCGGCGACCAGCGCCGGATCCTCGCCACGCGCGATGGCGGCGATTTGCACGTCGCGCGCCTGGTCGAGCAGCTGACGCGCCTCGGTCTCGTCGAGCACCTTGGCGTTGGGCGCCACGCCGGCCTCGAGCGGAAAGCGCGCCAGCAGCCACTGCGCGAAGGCGTGGATGGTCAGGATATGCACGCCGCCGGGCGCGTCGAGCACATGCGCGAAGAGCTGGCGCGCGCGCCGCAAGGTCGCCGCGTCGGGCGACGGCAGCGCCAGTTTCGCGAGCTCCGCCGAGAGCGCCGCGTCGTCCATCAGGGTCCAGCGGCCGAGCCGGCCAGCGAGCCGGTTGCGCATCTCCGCCGCCGCGGCGCGCGTGAAGGTCAGGCAGAGGATGCGCTGCGGCGCGGCGCCACCCAGCAGCAGGCGCAGGATGCGGTTGGTCAGCACATGCGTCTTGCCGGTGCCGGCATTGGCCATCACCCAGGTCGACCGGCCTGGATCGATCGCCAGACGCTGCTGCGCGTCGGCGGTGGCGCGCACGGCGCTCACGAGGGCTCCTCCTCGTCGCCATCGATCCGCGTCGCCCATTCGTCGATGCGCTCGAGATGCGCGTAGTCGTTGAACACGGGCGCATAGGCCGGCTGCGGGATCGCGACATAGGCCGCGCCGTCGCGGTAGAAGGCGTCGATCATCTCGCCCAGCACACGCTCGGTCTCGCCGATCACCGCCGCCGGGTCCTTCACCGCGATGGCGCGCTGCGCCTCGCCGCCGCCGGTACGCCAGTAGCTGAGCGCGATATCGTCGCCTGCCGTCTCGCCATAGCCGCCGGCGCGCGCGATCAGGGCCTCCAGAGCGAGCTGCGGCGCGTAGACCGCGTCGATCTCGTCGCGCGTCGGGATGCGACCGGTCTTGTAGTCGATGATCTCCCAGGCCGAGCCGTTGCGATCGATGCGATCGGCCATGGCGTTGATCGTCACCGGGCCGATACGCCGTTCGCCGCGCCTCTCCAGCGCATAGGCGCGCCATCCCTGGGCACGGCGCTGACGCTCGACATCGCAGAACCAGCCCGCCAGGCGCTCGAAGCGCGGCCACCAGAAGGCGCGATCGGCCGGTCGCGTCAGCAACGCCCCCAAAGTCTGGCGGCCGAGCTCGATCAGCTTGGCCTCGGCGTCGTCGGGCAGGTCGTTCGGCCACGCCCGCACGAAAGCCTCCAGCGCGTCGTGGATCGCCGTGCCGCGCTCGGCCGCGCCGTAGGGTTGCTCCAGAGGGTCGAGCGGCTCGAGATTCAGGATGCGGCGCGCGTAAAGGCCGTAGGGATCGCGCCGCCACTGCTCGATCGCGCTCGCCGACAGACGCGTCGGGCGGGTCGCCAGCGGCGGGCTGTAGGCCGGCCGCACCGGCGTGGCGCGGCTCGTGGCGGCGTCGAGGTCGAGCGCCCAGTCGAGATAGGCCAGCCCCGCCGCGACATAGGCCGGCGGCCTGGCGTCCTTGTCCTGCGCATCGTAGCCCAGCCGCGCGTCGAGTCGCGCCAGCCAGCGCGCCGGCACGGTGGGCGTGCCGCCGACGCGGTTGCTACGCACCAGGAAGACCTCGTCGGCGGCGAAGGCCTGGGCGAAGTCGTGCGCCGCCTGGCCGATGCGCAGTTCGGGCTGCGGCAGGCCCAGCGCGCGGCGCATCGGCCGGTTGAGCCACGGTCCGGTGTCGACCGTCGCCGGCCAGGTGCCTTCGTTCAGCCCACCGAGCACGACGCGATCGGCGCGCTGCAAGCGCGCTTCGAGCGGCCCGAGAATCGCCAGGCGCGGATGACGCCCGTAGCGCGGCCGCACGACCGGCCCGGCGAGCAGCTCATCGAGCAGATCGGGAAACTGCGCCAAGGTGACCGGCGGCAGCGCGTCACCCCGACCCTCTCCCCGCTTGCGGGGAGAGGGAGTCACATCCGGCCGGCCCTCGTCGCGGCGCGCCGCGATCATGCGCGCCAGCGCCTCGCCGGCATCGCCGCGCCACATCGTCGTCGCGCCGGGCTGCGCGTCGGTGGCGGCCAGCGCTTCGAGCGCCTGCGCCATCGCCGTGAGCCACGCCGATACCGGGTGCGCCGCGCTCTCACCCAACGCCAACAGCGGTGCGCAGGCCCGATCAAGCGCGGCCAGCAGCTCGGTGAGCGTGTCGCATCGAGCGGCGTCGCCGCGCGCCACCAAGTCGCGTAGCGCGTCGAGGCCGGATGCGGGCTTCGGGCCGCGCAGCACGCCGGCGTCGAGCAGGTGCGCGCGCTGCCGGCAGGCGTCGCGCGTCATGCCCAGGGAGACGAAGGGATGTTGCAGCACCGACAACGTGGCCACGGGGGCAAAGCCCTCGGCCATCATCGCCATCAGCAGCCGTGCCAGCGCCGCCGGCGGTGTCTCGGCCAGCGGCACGCCGGCGGAATCGTCGATGTCGATACCCCAGCGCTCCAGCTCGGCGGCGACGCGCCGCGCCAGGCCGCGGTCGGGCGTCACCAGCGCCGCCGTGCGCTCGGGCGTCTCCAGGGTCTCGCGCAGGGCCAGCGCGATGGCGACGGCCTCGGCCTGCTCGGTCGGACAATCGATGCGCGTGACCTTCGCGAGCGCGCTGTCGGCGTCGGTCATGCCGCCGATCCAGCGATCCGTCGTCGCCGCCGGCCGCATCGATTCCGATAGCAGCGCGGCGCGCGCGTTGTCCTTCTCCCCGCGAAGGCGGGGAGAAGGAAACGGCTTCACTTCATGTCGTGTCCGATCGAGAGCGGCCAGCAACTCGCGCAGCGCGAACTGCGGATGCGTCTCGTCGAGCGCCGCCCAACCGTCTTCGTCGAGGTCGAGGTCGAGTCCGGGCAGCACCACGCAGCCCCGCGGCAGTTCGGCGATCGCCGCCAGCAGCTCGCGCGTCGCCGGCTGGGTGCCGGTCGAACCGGCGGCGATCACGGCGTGATCCGGCGGATGCGCGCGCCACTGCGCCGCCTGGGCGCGCAGTGCGTGGCTGCGCCGCTCAACCGGGTCCATCGCGCCCAGCCGGGCCAGTTCCGCCGGCCAGCGTGTGCGCAGGATGTCGAGGAACTCCAGGGTGCCGCGCCAGTGATCGGCGTGATCGTCAGCCACCAGGCCCGACAGGGCGTCGAGCGACACGCCGGCGATCTGCAACTCGTCGAGCAGACCCGCCAGCTCGCGCGCCAGGCGCAGCGCCTGCGCCGGCGAGAACGACGATGCCTCGAGGCCGGACAGACGCGGGCCCTCTTCGAGGACCAGGCGCGCCAGCAATGCCTCGCGCCCCTCCGCGGCGACGGCCGGCGGCAGATCGTCGATGCGTTCGACATCCTCGCCCAGCGCGGGCGCGGCGGCGGACGCGAGCTCGTCGTCGTCGATATCGCCGATCGGGCGGATGCGCGGCAGCAGCAGCGGGCGGCCGTCGGTGGCGCGCAGGAAGGCGTCGCGCAGCGCGCGCACGGCGCGGCGATTGGGCAGCAGCACCAGCGCGTCGGCGAAGGCCAGCCTGTCGCCGCCATAGGCGTCGAGCAGGCCAGCCGCCAGAGCGTCGACGAAGGCGTGGCGCGGCGGGATGTGGAACAGGCCGCGCATCGCGCCTACTCCATCGCCTGGCGCGGCGCGCCGCCGCTGGTGAACCACGCCCGCGTCTCGACCAGGGCTTGCGGCGTGCCGACATGGAAGAATTCGCCGTCGTGGCGCATGCCGTAGAGCCGGCCGCGCGCCTCGGCCTCGTTCCACAGCTTCAGTTGCGAGAAGGCGCCCGTCGGCGCGCCCGCGAACAGCCGACGATCGCACAAGGTGACGCCGGCGAAGACGAAGGGCGCCACGCCGACGCGCCCGCGCCAGCGCGCGCGGCCATCGGCGGCGAGGTGATAGTCGCCCGCCGCGTGGCTCTCGTAGGCGTGCGCGGTGATGGTGGCGTGCAGCAGCAGGAGCGCGTCCATGCGCCCAGCATCCCATTGCGCCGCCAGCCGCGCCAACATCGGCGTGCGCCCGTCGAGCCAGAAGGTGTCGGCGTTGACGGTGAAGAACGGCTCGTCGCCGAAATGGGCCAGCGCCTTGACGACGCCGCCGCCGGTATCGAGCAGCGTGTCCTCGGGCGAGAGCACGATACGCGGCGTCGTCCGCGACGCGAGGTGCCTCGCCAGCATGTCGCCGAGATAGTGCGTGTTGACGACACAGGTCTCGACCCCGGCTGCGGCCAGCGAGTCGAGCGCGCGATCGATCAAGGTGCGGCCGGCGACCTCGATCATCGGCTTGGGCAGGCTGTCGGTGATCGGCCGCATGCGCTGGCCCAACCCCGCCGCCAGCACCATCGCCCGCCGCGGCACCGCGCTCATTTCGGGATACCGCGGTGGCTGCACCCAATCCTCAAGAGGCTAGGGGCGCGCCACTCCAGCGGCGCGGCGGACGATCGAGAAGACGCGCCACTGGAGTGGCGCGCCCCGACCTTGCAGTCAACGATCCCCATGCGAACGCCCCGGCTCATGTCGGAATGCCGCGACGGTCGGGTGGGATGTGCGTGTCGATCCAGTGGCGCAGTGGCGCCAGCGCCTCGTGCTTCAGTGATCGTTCGAGCAGGTGCCAGACGCGCGGCAGGTGCGGCAGGTAGGTCGGCTTGCCGTCGCGACGCAGCAGGCGGACGAACAGCCCGACGACGCGGGCATGGCGCTGCGCGCCGAGGATCGCGAAGGCGGCCATGAAGCCCTGATGATCAGCCACGCCGGCGCGGGCGAGGTAATGCTCGATCATCGCCGCGCGCAGATCGTCGGCGATGTCGCGCCGCGCGTCCTCGACCAGCGACATCAGGTCGTAGGCGGGATGGCCGGTGGTCGCGTCCTGGAAATCGAGCAGGCCGCAGGCGCGCACGCCGGGCCGCTCGCGCAGCCACAGCAGGTTGTCCTGATGATAGTCGCGCAGCACGAGGGTCGTCGGCGACGAGGGCAGCGCGCGCAGGCTTTGGCGCCACGCCGCGCGATAGGAGTCGAGCTCCGCTTCAGAGGCGGGCCGACCGGCGACCTGTGGCAGGTACCATTCCGGCAGCAGCATCGCCGCGTCGATCAATGGCTCGCCATCATAGCGCGCGAGCCCGGGCAGGATGGCGGCGGATCCCTGCGCGGCCAGGTGCACCAGTACGTCGGTGGCCAGTGCGTACATCGCGCGCTCGTCGCGAGCGGCGTGTCCCGCGTTGAACCAGCGGGCGTAGGTCGAATCACCGAGGTCCTCCTCGAGCAGAAAGCCCTCGGTCTCGTCGACGGCGAGGATCTCCGGCGCGCTCAGTCCGAGCGCGCGCAGATGGCGCGCCAGGCGCACGAACGGTCGCACATCCTCCTGCGGCGGCGGCGCGTCCATGACCACGGCGGTCCGATCGCCGCGCGTCAGCCGATAATAGGTGCGGAACGAGGCGTCGCCGGCCAGCAGCGACTCGCGCGCGTCGCCCCAGCCGCTGGCGACGACGAAAGCGCGCCGCGCGTCGACACGGTCAGCCATGCGCGACCTCGCGCGCCAGCAACGCCAGACGCTCGGCCCACGTGGCATCCGCGGTCAACACAGCGTCACGCCTCTCGCCTTCGATGATGCGCAGCGTCACGTCGAGCCGCTTCGCCGGCAACAGCGAACCGATGCGCTCCGGCCATTCGATCAGGCTGATGCCGCCGGCCAACGCCTCCTCGAAGCCCAGCTCCCAGACCTGCTCGGGCGCGTCGAGGCGATAGAGGTCGAAGTGCCAGATCGGCCCGCGCGGCGTGTCGTAGGTCTCGGCCAGGGTGAAAGTCGGGCTGGGCACGGTCAGCGCCTCCTCGCCCGAAGCGGCGCGGATGATTGCGCGCGCCAACTCGGTCTTGCCGGCGCCGAGCTCGCCATGCAGCGCCACGACGTCGCCGACGGCCAATCGACACGACACCGCCGCGCCCAGCCGCTTGGTAGCGGCGAGGTCGGGCAGCGCCAGGTTAACGACCATTGATGAGGGGCCGGACACAGCGGCCGATTTAACACAAACAAGCGTCGCCGAGGCGACGCCTGTTCTGTGGGATTTCCCATACCTTCCCCCGCTGGCGGGGGAAGGAAGTCCGACTCCCCTGATCAGTACCGGCCCAAATCAGTACCGATACGTATCCGACTTGAACGGCCCGGCTTCCGGCACGCCGATATACTTCGCCTGGTCGGGGCGCAGCTTGGTGAGCGTCACGCCGATCTTCTCGAGGTGCAGCGCCGCGACCTTCTCGTCGAGGTGCTTGGGGAGCGTGTAGACCTTCTTCTGGTACTTGCCCGGGTTGGCCCACAGCTCGATCTGCGCCAGGGTCTGGTTGGCGAAGGAGGACGACATCACGAAGCTCGGATGACCGGTGGCGTTGCCGAGGTTCACCAACCGGCCCTCTGACAGCAGGATGATGCGCTTGCCGTCGGGGAACTCGATCTCGTCGACCTGCGGCTTGACGTTGGTCCACTTGTAGTTCTTCAGCGCCGCGACCTGGATCTCGCTGTCGAAGTGGCCGATGTTGCAGACGATGGCGCGATGCTTCATCGCCCGCATGTGGTCGACCGTGATCACGTCGACATTGCCGGTGGCGGTGACGAAGATGTCGGCGCGCGGCGCCGCCTGCTCCATGGTCACCACCTCGTAGCCTTCCATCGCCGCCTGCAGGGCGCAGATCGGATCGACCTCCGAGACCATGACGCGGCAGCCGGCCTGGCGCAGCGAGGCGGCCGAGCCCTTGCCGACATCGCCGAAGCCCGCGACCATCGCCACCTTGCCCGACATCATCACGTCGGTGCCGCGGCGGATGCCGTCGACCAGCGATTCGCGGCAGCCATAGAGGTTGTCGAACTTCGACTTGGTCACCGAATCGTTGACGTTGATCGCCGGCCACAGCAGGCGGCCGGCCTTCTCCATGTCGTAGAGACGGTGCACGCCGGTGGTCGTCTCCTCGGTGACGCCGCGGATGTTCTTGCCCAGGGTGGCGTACCAGCCGGGCTTCTTCTTGTTGGTCTCGAGGATCGAGGCGTAGAGCACCTCTTCTTCTTCGTTAGTCGGCTTGGCGACCAGCGACGGATCCTTCTCGGCGCGCATGCCGAGATGCACCAGCAGGGTGGCGTCGCCGCCGTCGTCGAGGATCATGTTCGGCGTGCCGCCATCGCCCCACTCGAAGATGCGGTGGGTGTAGTCCCAGTACTCCTTCAGGGACTCGCCCTTGACGGCGAAGACCGGTGTGCCGGTCGCCGCGATCGCCGCCGCGGCGTGGTCCTGCGTCGAGTAGATATTGCACGAGGCCCAGCGCACGTCGGCGCCCAGCGCCTTGAGCGTCTCGATCAGCACGCCGGTCTGGATCGTCATGTGCAGCGAGCCGGCGACACGCGCGCCTTTGAGCGGCTGCGACGGACCGTATTCCTTACGGATCGCCATGAGACCGGGCATCTCGGTCTCGGCCATGTCGAGTTCCTTGCGGCCCCAATCGGCCAGCCCGATATCCTTGACGACGTAGTCTTTGGCCATGGAACGGCTCCTGAATGGTGGAGCGCCCTATATCAGCGCCATCGGGCAGCGACAACGCGGGCGATATAAAGACATGCTGATGTGGGAATGGGCCGCAAAGCAAGAAAGTCGAGCAGATAGATCGCGCCGGTCATCCCTCGCTGCGCTCGGGATGACAGCGGATTCTAGTCCTCGCCGAACTTCAGGGTCACCAGCTCGCTGAGCGCGGCCATCGCTTCGGTGGCCTGGGGACCGGAGGCGCTGATCTCGATGTCGCTGCCGATGCCGGCGGCGAGCATCATCAGGCCCATGATCGACAGGCCGGACACCGACTGGCCGCCGTGGCTGACGCGCACCGCGGCGTCGAACTGACCGGCGGTGCGCACGAACTTGGCGGCGGCGCGGGCATGCAGGCCGCGCTTGTTGAGAATTCGCAGCGTGCGTTTCTCGCCATCCGCGCCGCCGGCATCCGCCATCAGCTCGCGTCCTTGGCCATCAGGCGCGAGGCGACGGTGATGTACTTGCGGCCGGCGTCCTGACAGGCGGCGACGGCCTCGGCCATGGTGCGATCGACCCGCACCGAGGCGAGCTTCACCAGCATCGGCAAATTGACGCCGGCGATCACCTCGACGCGCGCGCGGTCCATGACGGAGATCGCGAGGTTGGAGGGCGTGCCGCCGAACATGTCGGTCAGCAGCACCACGCCCTGGCCCGAATCGCAGGCCGAGACGGAGGCGAGGATTTCCTCGCGCTTCTTTTCCATGTCGTCGTCGGCCTCGATGCAGACCGCGACCGCCTGCTTCTGTGGACCGACAACATGTTCGAGGGCGGCCACGAACTCACGCGCCAGCTTGCCGTGCGTCACCAGCACGATGCCGATCATCCCGTTCTCCCAATCCCCGCCACCGGCCGCGCCGCGCCCGCTTCCAGGTCGCGATGGGTCAAGGTGACGACACGCCCCCGCCGCCGCAGCCAGTCCGCCAATTCCTCGGCCACCAGCACCGAGCGATGCCGGCCGCCGGTGCAGCCCACCGCGACGGTCAGGTAACTCTTGCCCTCAGTATCGAAGCGCGGCAAGAGGGGTTCGAGCAGCGACGTAATGCCCCGAAAAAACCCCTTGAAGTCCTTGTCGGCCTTCACGTACCGCGCCACGCCCCCGTCCCGCCCGGTGTAGGGCCGCAAGGCCTCGACATAGTGCGGATTGCGCAGGAAGCGCGCGTCGAACACCAGGTCCGACTCGCGCGGCAGGCCCCGCCGGAAGGAAAACGACATCACCGCGATGCGCAGGCCGGCTTCAGCGCGCCGCGCGAAGTGGCCCAGCATCAGCGCCTTGAGTTCCTGCGGCGCCAGCTGCGAGGTGTCGATGGTCACGTCGGCATGATCGCGCAACGGCTGTAACAGGCGACGCTCGTCGATGATGCCATCGAGCACCGGACGGTCCCGGGCCAGCGGATGGGCGCGGCGCGTCTCCGTGAAGCGCCGCAGCAGCACGTCGTTGTCACAGTCGAGATAGAGCAGGCGCACGTCGAGATCGGCGCGCGCCCTCAGGTCGCGCACGTGGTCGACCACCGCCGGGGTGGTGAAGCCGCCCGAGCGCACGTCGATGCCGAGCGCCAGCGGGTGCGCGTCGCCGGTGCCGGGACGCAGCAGGTCGTCGACGAGGAACAGCGGCAGATTGTCGACGGCGACGTAGCCGTGATCCTCCAGCGCGTTGAGCGCGGTGTTGCGGCCGGCGCCGGACAGGCCGGTGACCAGCACCACGGGCCGGCGCGTCGGTGCCGGCTTGCGGCGACGCGATGGCGGCTTGGTCCCGCTTGCGGCTGGTCTCTTCACGGCGGCGATGATGCTGATCCCGACGCGCGCAAGGCAAGCCTGATCTTGGCCGGCGTCGACGCCTCGAAAGCCGAGAGCGCGACGCGGCGCAACGACACGCCCAGCAGATCCTCGCATGTCGCCTCGGGCAGACGCTCGACGGCGGCGGGGTCGACCAGGTCAACGATCAGGACGATGGCCGCTTGCGGCGCGAGCCGTTCGGGGGGCAACCGCAGGATGCCGACGCCGCGCGCCTCGATCAGGCCGGCGATGGTCGCGGGCGGACGTGCGATCAATCGATCGCCGTCGCGCGACAGCTCGACGCGATCGTCGGCGACCAAACGCGCCCCGTTGTCGATCAGGCGCAACGCGAGATCGGACTTCCCGGATCCCGACCGGCCACGCAGCAGCACGCCACCCTCGGGCAGCGCGACACAGGTGGCATGGATCTGGCTCGACACCGCCGAACCCTGCTGAGCGGCGCGTGCTCCGTCAATGAAGATGCGTTGATACCTTCCTCCGCTGGCGGGGGAAGGGAGATAGCTTGATCGCCCGCGTCCCCGCCCGCATGGTGCGGCGCGCATGACTCTCGACCTGATCGGCCAGCTCTTCACCATCATCGCGCCGGTGCTGCTGTGCGTCGGCATCGGCTATGGCTGGACGCGGCTGGGGCGGCCGTTCGATCCGGGTTTCGCCACCGCGCTGGTCTCCGGCATCGGCGCACCCTGCCTGATCTTCAGCGCGCTCACGCGGGTGGAAATCTCGAAGGACATGCTGGGCACGATCGCGGCGGCGGCGCTCGGCTGCTACGCCGGCATGGCGGTGCTCGGACTCCTCGTGCTGCGCCTGGCGCGGCTGCCGGCGCATTCCTACCTGCCGGCGCTGATGTTTCCCAATGGCGGCAATGTTGGCCTGCCGCTCTGCCTGCTCGCCTTCGGCGCCGAGGGCCTGGCGCTGGGCATCGCCTGGTTCGCGATCGGCGCGCTGGGCCAGTTCACCGTCGGTATCGGCATCGCCGCCGGCAGCTTCTCGCCGCGCTCGCTGGCGCGCCAACCGCTGATCTACACGCTGATCGTCGCGCTCGCCTTCATCCTCAGCGGCACCAAGCCGCCCGAATTCGTCGCCAAGACCACCGAGATCCTGGGCGGCATGCTGATCCCGCTGATGCTGCTGTCGCTGGGCGCCTCGCTGGCCAGCCTCACCGTCGGCCGACCGGGCCGCGCTTTCGCGCTGTCGCTGCTGCGGCTGCTGGGCGGCTTCGCCGTCGGGTGGCTGGTGGCCTGGGCGTTCGGGCTGAGCGGCGCGGCGCGCGGCGTGCTCTTGATCCAGTCCTCGATGCCGGTGGCGATCTTCAACTACCTCTTCGCGCTGCGCTACGAGCGCGAGCCGGCCGATGTCGCCGGCATGATCGTGATCACCACCTTGCTGTCCTTCCTCACCCTGCCGGCGCTGCTGCTCTACGTGCTGCCGTAGGCACGCTCTGGCAATCCTCGACGGTGAAGGTCCGGCTCAGCAGCTGACGCGCGCCGAGCCAGAGCTCCTGGATCCAGTCGCCGCAGCGGATCTGCCACGGACGGGCGAAGCTGAAGCCGCGCATGGTTTGCGCGCCCGTGCTCGTCGTGAACTCGGTGACGCTCTGGCGGTAGACGATGCCGGTTTCGGGGTTCTGGATGCCCGGCTCCGGGATGCGCCAGATCGAGCGCAGCGTGACCGGCTGGTCCGCCGGCGTGCCGACGACGCGAAAGCGCGTGCCGAAGCGGATGCCCTGGCGCGCCGGGACTTTGGCCGTGGCGCTGTAGAACTCGATGTCGACGATTGTCTGCGTCTGGCCGTTCACCGCCAGCGGCGCGGGGACATAGCCGGTGGTGCGCGCGCGGTAGAGGCCACTCTCGACGATCTCGATCGCCACGACGTCGGCCGCCGCCGCCGGGCCGGCGAACAGCACGGCAAGAACGCAGACCAGCCAACGCGCCATGCGGCAGCAACCCCGATGTTCCTGATGCGAGGATAGCATGTGGCCGCTAGGTTTGGTCGGATCAAGGGATCGGGAGGAACGCGTATGCTGCCGCTGGAGGGCATCAAGGTCGTCGAACTGGCGCAGAATCTCGCCGGGCCGTTCTGCGCGGAGATCCTCTCGCATCTCGGCGCCGAGGTGATCAAGGTCGAGAAGCCGAAGATCGGCGACGACGCGCGCCACTGGGGCAAGCTCCTGACCGAGGACGCCGGCGCCTCGTTCAACGCCATCAACATCAACAAGAAGTCGATCGTGCTCGATCTCAAGGACCCGGCCGAGCGCGACCGGCTCTTGACGGTGATCGATGGCGCCGACGTCGTCGTGCAGAACATGCTGCCCGGCGTGCTGGAGAAGATGGGGTTGGGCGCGAAGGAGCTGATGGCGCGCAATCCCCGGCTGATCTACTGCTCGGTCAGCGCCTACGGCAACGCGGGCCCGAAGAAGAACGAGCCGGGCTACGAGCCGATCGTGCAGGCCTTCTCGGCGATGTGCATGATGTCGGGCTGGCCGGGCGGCCCGCCGATCCGCATGGGCACGCAGGTGCTCGACCACGGCAGCGCGATGTGGGCGGCGATCGGTGTGCTGAGCGCGATCATCGAGCGCGGCCGCACCGGCCGGGGCAAGCTGGTCGAGACCTCGCTGTTCGAGACGGCGACGGCGTGGTGGATGAACC
Source organism: Alphaproteobacteria bacterium (assembly GCA_016869975.1). Lineage (GTDB taxonomy): Bacteria > Pseudomonadota > Alphaproteobacteria > Reyranellales > Reyranellaceae > JAFAZJ01. Next base: position 40,654 of record VGCZ01000017.1, on the reverse strand, counting down.
CCTACTCCAACTACGCCGCCACGGGCGAGGTGCCGGAGCGCCATCCCTCGGGCAGCAACGGCGTGGTGATCTTCAGCGGCTTCGACACCGCCGACGCGCCCATCGTCATCGCCGCCGGCAGCGACCGGCTGTTCCACAAGCTGGCCGACGTGCTGGGCAAGCCTGAGTGGAAGGCCGAGCCGGCCTATGCCAACAACCGCGGCCGCGTCGAGCACAAGGAGCACCTGCTGGGCGAGACCCAGCGCATCCTCAAGACCAGGCCGCGCGCGCATTGGCTGAAGGCGATCACCGAGGCCGGCGTGCCGTGCACGGCGGTCAACACGCTGCCGGAGATGCTGGCCGAGCCGCAGACCCAGGCCATGGGCATGCTGCAATCCGTGCCCAACCTGGGCAGCAACGTGAAGCTGATCGGCCTGCCGATCCAGCTCGACGGCCAACGCCCGAAATTCCGCCAGCGCGCGCCGCGACTGGGCGAGCACACCAGGGACGTGCTGGGTTAGCGCTATCCCGGCCGGTCGGCTGCTCGCTTCAGCCGCGTGGCGAGCGTGCGCGCGGCGCCGAGCGCCTCGCGGATGGCCTCGAGCGCAGCGGGCTGTAGCTCGGGTGCCTGGTTCTCGGCGAGTTCCAGCGCCACCACCGATTCCTCGGCGATCGCCAGCTCGCCGCTGCGCTCGGCGAGCGTCATCAGCGCCGCGCCGATATTGCGCTGGGTGTTGATCCAGTTGCGCGGATCGGTCTTGGGCGAGCGCACCGACTGGGCGCGCTTGAAGGCGGCGACCGCGGCGCGCAGCGGTTCGGGGTCGTCGCGCCCCTCGGCGCGCACCAGATGCGCCACCGCCAGGTTGTTCTGCGCCGCCGACCAGTTGGCGTCGCGCCGCTCGAAGCCGTTGGCCGCCGCCTCGAGCATCGCCGTGGCGCGCTCGAGATCGTCGTCGTTGTCGCGCTGCTTGCCACGCCGCAGCAAGGCGGCGCCCAGCGCCATGCGCGCCTCGGCCAGCGGCCGCGCCACGTCGGGGCCGCGCGGCACCGACAGCGCCCGTTCGAGCATGCCGATCGCCTTGTCGAGCCGCTCCTCGTCGTCGTCGAACATCGACAGCCGCGCGTGCGACTGGCCGAGCTCGGTGCACAGCTTCACGAACAGGCGGGGCTCGTCCTTCATCGACACCAGCGGCAGCGCCTGGTCCCAGCTGGCGATGGCGCGCTCGGAGTAGCGCGGATCGTCCTCGTGATGGGCGATGTCGTTGAGCGCGCAGCCGCGGCGGAAATAGGCCTCGGCGCGCTCGATGCGCAATTCCCCGCCGACCAGCCCGTTGAGCGAGCGATCGTAGTGGTCGATCGCGGTGCGCAGCGCCTCGACGTCGTTATCGTGGCGCGCCAGCGCGTGCGTCGCCTCGCCGGCGTAGCGCTCGATCAGGCCGACGCGCATGGCGTTGTCGGGACCGCGCAGGATCTCCAGCGCGCGCTCGGCGGCCTCGATCGCGGCGGCGTAGAGATCGAGATCGTCGTCGGCGCGCGCCGTCATCACCGCGCCCTGCACGCAGGCCAGCCACAAATCGGGCATCACCGAGGCGTCGGGCATCTCGCCCAGGCGCTCGAGCGCTTCGGCCATGCGGCCCGCCTGCAGCGCGTCGAACAAGACACGCAGCGCGGCCACGGTTTCGCCGCGGTCCATGTCTCGTTCCTAACCGGATTTTCGCGCCGACGCATCCGCAAACCGGGCGCCCGCCATTCCACAGAGCGATAGCTGCCCCGCTATCCCGCCAGCGGCATGCGCACGGTGAAGCGCGCGCCCAGCGTCCTGCCCTGGGCGTCCTTGATGTTGCCGGCTGTGATCGAGCCGCCATAGGCGTCGACGATCTGCCGGCAGATCGACAAGCCCAGGCCGGAGTGGCGGCCGAACGCGGCCGACGGGCGCTCCGAGTAGAAGCGGCGAAAGATCGTCTCGACATTGACGTCGGGAATGCCCGGGCCCTGGTCGTCGATCGTGGCGACGACGGCGCTCTTCTCGCGCATCAGCCCGACGACGATGCGCGCGTTCTTGGGGCTGAAGGAGATCGCGTTGTCGATGACGTTGCGGAACACCTGGCCGTAGCGCCCCTCATGGCCCAGTACGCGGAACGGCCCACCGCGCAGGGCGTTGAGCTCGACGCGCACACCCGCCTCGCTCGCCGTGGTCGCGGCATAGGCTTCGACCAGCGAGCGCAGCAGCGCCTCGATATCGACGACATGCAGCTCGCCGCGCATCAGCTCGGCGTCGAGCCGGGAGGAGTCGGCGATGTCGCTGATCAGGCGGTCGAGCCGGCGCGTGTCGTCGAGCACGATCGCCATCAGCTTGGCGCGCTTCTCGGGATCCTCGATGCGCGCGGCGATTTCGGCGGCCGAGCGCAGCGAGGTCAGCGGGTTCTTCAGCTCGTGCGCGACGTCGGCGGCGAAGCTCTCGATGGCGTTCATGCGCAGCCACAGCGCGTCGGTCATCGAGCGCAGCGAGTCGGACAGGTCGCCGATCTCGTCGTTGCGGGCGCCGATGTCGGGCATCGTCGGCTTCGAATCGCGTGCCAGGCGCACGCGATCGGCGGCGCGCGCCAGCCGCGTGATCGGTCGCGCGATGGTGCGCGCCAGAAAGAACGACAGCAGGATGGTGCAGCCCAAGGTCACGCCGGCGATGCGCAGCAGGTCGAGGCGCACCAGATGGATGCGGTGGGCGATGTCGGAATCATCGCGCTGCAGCATCAGCGCGCCCAACACCTGCTTGTAGCGCTGCACCGGAATCGCCACCGAAAGAATCAGCCGGCCGTCGTCGGCGCGCCGCACGGTGCGCGTGTTGTAGCCGCGCAGCGCCTGCTCGACCCAGGGGTAGTCGCGCGCCACGGGATCGGCGATCTCCTTGTAGGGCCCATCGGAGCGGCCGGCGCGCAACTGCCGCTCGACGTCGTCGATGACGCGGCGGAACCAGCCATCGCCCGCGCCTGCGTCGGGCGGCGGCAGCGCCTGCTTGACGATGCGACGCTGACGGTCGCCGAGATTGGCGGTGTCGCCGAACATCTCGCCGGTCTCGCCGAAGATGCGACCGCGCGCGCCGATCGGCGTGGTCAGCCGCGCCATGAGCAAGCGCGCCATCTCCGGGTCGACGCGGTTGATCGTCGCCTCGCCGCCGCGCACCGCGCTCTCGCCGATCGCCGCCGCCACCACCTCTCCCTGCAGGGTGAGCGCGGCCAGCTCGGTATCAATCAGCGTATCTTCGTAGTCGCTGAGAAAAACGATCGAGCCGGCGAGGAACGCCACCGGTAGCGTGTTGACCAGCAGGATGCGCCGCGTAAGAGGCGAAAAGCGACGGGCGCGGCCGCGTCGGCTCCACAGGGTCGCGCTGCTGGCCGCCTCCGCGTCGCGCGGCGGCGATCCCGCGCCGCGCCGCGCCGGAAAGAGCCAGTCGGTCGTCCAGCGACGCCACCAGCTCGTCGCGGAGCGCGTCGTCTCCGGTGGCCGTTTGGGGTCCGGAGGATCAGCCGTCGCGGTACCGGTATCCGATGCCATACAACGTTTCGATCTGCTCGAAGTTGTCGTCGACCTCGCGGAACTTCTTGCGCAGGCGCTTGATATGGCTGTCGATGGTGCGATCGTCGACATAGATGGTCTCGCCATAGGCGGCGTCCATCAGCTGGTCGCGGTTCTTGACGTGGCCGGGTCGCTCGGCGAGCGATTTCAGGAGCAGGAACTCGGTGACCGTGAGGTTCACCTGCTTGCCCTTCCACACGCACAGATGCCGCGACGGATCGAGGGTGAGTTCGCCGCGCACCAGCCGGTCGGCCTCCTTGCCCTCGCCCTCGGCGCCGGCCGGGCCGCGATCGCCGCGCCGCAGCAGGGCGCGGATGCGCTCCAGCAGCAGCCGCTGCGAGAACGGCTTGCGGATGTAGTCGTCGGCGCCCATGCGCAGCCCGAGCACTTCGTCGATCTCCTCGTCCTTGGACGTCAGGAAGATGACCGGCAGGGTCTGGGTCTTGCGCAGCCGGTTGAGCAGCTCCATGCCGTCCATTCGCGGCATCTTGATGTCGAGGATGGCGAGGTCGGGCGGCGCCTGACTCAGCCCTTCCAGGGCGCTGACGCCATCGTTGTAGGTGCGAACCTGGAAGCCCTCGGCTTCCAGCAGCATGGACACGGACGTCAGGATGTTCCTGTCGTCGTCGACCAGGGCGATCGATTTCTTCACGGCATGTCTCCAGGCTGGTCGCGCCCCAGGCGCGCGTGGCCCCGTTTGACCACAGGAAGCTGCGAGGCGAAAGGGGTTGGGGCCGCTCCCGGCGCATAAGCTGTTGACCCGACCCAACCCCTGATTCAGGTTTCCTGCGAATGCCGGCCTCCCTCGACATACCGTCGGCGACCCGAGCGCAAGACCTGATGCGCAGGCTGGACCGCGTATCGCTGGCGACCTCGTTGCCAGCCGACGGATCGGCTTGGCCCTACGCGTCTTTGGTGCTGACGGCGGTCGACCACGACCTGGCCCCGATTCTGCTGATCAGCGACCTGGCCGAGCACAGCAAGGCGATCGCCTCGACCGCCCGGGTCTGCCTGCTGTTCGACGGCACCGGCGGGCTGGACCAGCCACTGACCGGTCCGCGGCTCTCGGTCCTGGGCGTGGCGGCGAAAAGCCACGAGACGCGGCTGCGCCAACGCTTCCTGGCCCGGCATCCTGATGCCGAGATGTATGCCGATTTCCGCGACTTCAACTTCTACCGGATCGCCATCGAACGCGCCCATTTCGTCGCCGGTTTCGGCCGCATCGACGCCATCGAGGGCGCCGCGCTGAAGGTCGATCCGACGCCGTGGCAGGCGCTGGTCGAGCGCGAAGCCGACGTCGTCTCCCACATGAACGAGGATCACGCAGAGGCCGTCGGCCTCTATGCCACCCGGCTGCTGGGACTCGCCCCGGGCGAGTGGCGGATGACCGGGATCGATGCCTTCGGTTGCGACCTGCGCTGGCGTGGCCAGGTGGCGCGCATCAACTTCGACTCCCCGGTGTTCGATGCAGAGGCGGCGCGCACGGCGCTGGTGGAACTGGTGCGGCGAGCCCGGGCCATGGCTCACTGAGACGCATCTCGCAGTCGCAGCAAGTACCTTGTGCGGCGGCGAAAAAGCCGCCACGCGGAAGACCCGGGCGACGGGGTGTCGCAGTCCGGAAACTTCTCCACGTCCATCCCGATAAAAGCCGTGTTTTCGGCTTCATTGCGTCCCCGGTCGCCAGTATGGTCGCCGGCCTTAAGTCCAAGGGCGGAAACGAATACCCCCTCGCGTCGCGCCATACGACGAGCAAAGCCCAGGAGAGCTTCACGTGCATCAGGCAGGACCGGTCATTTCCAAACATGGCCTCGGCGCGCTCGGCGCCGGTGTCCCGGGCAACGCCTCGTTTCGGCTGAACAACCTCGGCAACGTCTACTGGAACCTCTCGGTGCCGGCCCTCTACGAGGAGGCGCTGCGCCGCAAGGAAGGCGTGCTCGCCGCCGGCGGCCCGCTCTGCGTGCTCACGGGCGTGCACACCGGCCGCTCGCCCAACGACAAATTCTTCGTGCGCGAGCCCGGCAGCGAATCGAAGATCGACTGGGGCAAGACCAACCGGCCGATGGAGCCCGCGAAGTTCGAGGGCCTCTTGGCGCGCATGCTCGCCTACGCGCAGCGCCGCGATCTCTTCGTGCGCGAGTGCTACGGCGGCGCCGATCCGGCGCATCGCATCAAGGTGCGGGTGATCAACGAGACCGCCTGGCACAACCTGTTCGCCATGAACATGTTTCTGCGGCCGCCGATGGCCGATCTGGCCGACTTCGAGCCCGACTTCACCATCCTGCAGCTGCCCGGCTTCCAGGCTATCCCGGAGATCGACGGCACCAACTCCGACTGCGCCATCGTCTGCGATTTCGGCCGGCGGCTCGTGGCGATCTGCGGCACCTGGTACGCTGGCGAGATCAAGAAGTCGGTGTTCACCATCCTGAACTACCTGCTGCCCGAGAAGAACGTGCTGCCGATGCACTGCTCGGCCAATATCGGGCCCAAGGGCGACGTCGCGATCTTCTTCGGCCTGTCGGGTACCGGCAAGACCACGCTCTCCGCCGACTCCTCGCGCACCTTGATCGGCGACGACGAGCACGGCTGGGGCGAGAGCACGGTCTTCAACTTCGAGGGCGGCTGCTACGCCAAGGTGATCAAGCTCAGCCGCGAGGCCGAGCCCGAGATCTACGCCACGACCGAGCGCTTCGGCACGGTGCTGGAGAACGTGGTCATCGACCCGAACACCGGCCTGCTCGATCTCGACAGCGCGAAATACGCCGAGAACACGCGGGCCTGCTACCCGCTGAACTTCATCCCGAACACCAGCCTGACCGGCATCGCCGGCACGCCCGAGAACATCATCATGCTCACGGCGGACGCGTTCGGCGTGCTGCCGCCGATCAGCCGGCTGTCGCCCGAGCAGGCGATGTACCACTTCCTCAGCGGCTACACCGCGCGCGTCGCCGGCACCGAGAAGGGTGTGAAGGAGCCGCAGGCGACCTTCTCGACGTGCTTCGGCGCGCCCTTCATGCCGCGCCATCCGACCGTCTACGCCAAGATGCTGGGCGAGAAGATGAGCAGGCAGAACGTAAAGTGCTGGCTGGTCAACACCGGCTGGTCGGGCGGCGGCTTCGGCGTCGGCGAGCGCATGGCGATCAAGCACACCCGCTCGATGGTGCGCGCGGCCCTCGACGGCCGCCTGGCGCAGGTCGCCACGACGTCCGATCCGAACTTCGGCATGCAGGTGCCGTCGGCCTGCCCCGACGTGCCGGCCGACGTGCTCAACCCGAAGAGCGCCTGGAAGGACAAAAAGGCCTACGACAGCGCCGCGCGCGACGTGGCGCAGCGCTTCGAGTCGAACTTCAAGCAGTTCGAGCCGGCGGTCGACGACAAGGTCAAGAAGGCCGCGATCCGCGCCGCGGCCTGATCCGGATCACGCGCAACGCCGCGAAGGCCCGCACGCCGTGCGGGCCTTTCGTTTGTCCGCTACTCCGCCGCCATCCGCTTGGCGAGGCCTGGCACCGGCGCGTGGGTGATCTCGCTCTGCCGCGCGCGCACGTCGAAGATGCGGATCTGCAGCTCGCCCAGCGCCGTGTTGGCCTTCATGCGTGCCACGATCGGGCCGTCGACGTAGGCCTGGGCCTTGGCGCGGTCCTCGAAGCAGTAGATGCCGCCCGAGCGCAGCTCGGCCTCGTCGTCGAGCCAAATCTTCCATTGCAGGCCGTCGACCGACAGGAACGGCTTGGCCGTGTCGTCGGTATAGCGGGCGTTCCACTCGGCCTTAGGCATGTCGGGACGGCGGTAGTTGATCTGGACGATGACCATCGGGTCCTCCCAGGTTGGCGTTGCGCAAGCAGTATCACGGTTTGCAGCCAACCCGGCAGGCCCTAGTTTTTTGCGCCAAAGGAGACCCGCCGATGTACGCCCTGCCCCAGCCGATCCCGGCCACGATCTTCAGCTCGATGCCGGAGCGGTTTCGCAAGAAGCGGCGCTCCAAATGGGGCGACTTCAACGCCGCCGGCCAGGAGCTCGACAGCTTCCTCGAGGGACCGAGCTTCGACCGCGCCGGCAATCTATGGGTCACCGACATTCCCTTCGGCCGCGTCTTCCGCGTCTCGCCGCAGGGTGAGTGGACCCTGGTGACGGAGTACGAGGGCTGGCCCAACGGGCTGAAGATCCATCGGGACGGCCGCATCTTCATCACCGACTATCTGCGCGGCATCGTCCTGCTCGATCCGGCCAGCGGCAAGGTCACGCCGCTGATCGACACGGTGAAGTCCGAGAGCTTCAAGGGCGTCAACGACCTGTTCTTCGCCGCCAATGGCGACCTCTATTTCACCGACCAGGGCCAGACCGGCCTGCACGATCCCACCGGCCGGGTCTATCGCTACGACACGGCCGGCCGGCTCGACCGCTTGATCGACACTGTGCCCAGCCCCAACGGGCTGGTGATGAACCTGCACGAAAACGTGCTGTACGTCGGCGTCACCCGCGACAACGCGATCTGGCGCCTGCCGATCATGCCCGACGGCACGGTCAGCAAGGTCGGCCGCTTCATCCAGCTCTCGGGCAGCCATGCCGGCCCCGACGGCATCGCGCTCGACGCCGAGGGCGGCGTGATCGTCGCCGTGCCCAGCACCAGCGTCTGGCGCTTCGATTCGCTTGGCCGGCCGACGCACCTGCTGGACGCCGGCGACGACATCTTCTGCACCAACATCGCCTTCGGCGGCGCGGACAATCGCTCGCTGTTCTGCGTCATCTCGCGCTCCAGCCGCAAGGTGCCCGGCGGCACCATCCTCAGCGCCGAGATGCCGGTCGCGGGCAAGGCGATGTACGCGCACCTGTAGGCGATCAAGTGGCGGCGTCAGCGGTGGCACCCCATGTTATACTGAGGACCCGCCACTGGCTGAACCCGCCTTGTCGCTCGACACCGAACCCCGCGAAGGCCGCCTGCGACGTTTCCTGCGCGTCGGCGACAGGACTGCGCGCGTCAGGCGCCTGCTGCGCGCCCAGCTCGCCGAACGCAAGATACGCATACGCATCGTCACCGCGCTGACGTTGGGTTTCCTGGTGGTCACCGGCATCGCCGTCGCGTCGTTCGCCTGGACGGTGTTTGGCGCCGGCGACACCACCGAGCGCCTGCTGCTCGATCGTAGCCGCCGTATCCTCGACGCCGAAATCCGCCTCCTGCACGATCGCCTCGATCCGGTCGCCGACCAGCTTGCCTATGTCGCACGCCTCGCGGCGCGCGGCCGCATCGACATCACGTCGTCGGCGGCAATGTCGGATACGCTGGTCACCTTCGTCGAAAGCCTGCCGCAAACCTCGGGCGCCGCCTTCGCCGGGCTCGACCTGATGAGCTACCGCGCACGTCGCCTCGAAGGCCGGGTGGTATTCGACGCCGTGCCGGTGTTCGAGGTCCCCGGCGGCTACGAGCGTCTCGTCAAGCTGCGCGGCGAGAGAGGGCCGGTCTGGGGCGACATCTTCTGGAACCCCGAGGCGCGCCAGCCGATGCTCAATGTGCGCATCCCGGTGCGGCGCGACGACAACGCATTTCTGGGCGGGCTGGTCGCCGCGGTGACGATGGGCGATCTCTCGCGCCAGGTGTCGGATCCCGAGCTGGGCGGCCAGGACGGCAGCTTCATCCTGGTCGACCGCAAGTTCGTCATCGCCCACCGCCGCCTGGTCAATCCGGTCGGGTTGGCGCTCAGCGATGAAAATCCCTTGCCGACGATCGATCGGGTCGGCGATTCGGTGCTGGCGGCGATCTGGCGCAAGCCGGTCACCAGCCGTCTCGGCCCGTCGCTGCAGGGCACCGGCCATATCGTCGAGGTCGACGGCCGGCTATGGGTCTTCCTCTACCGCGAGGTCACGGCTTTCGGCGGCAACTGGCTGGTCGGGCGCTATTTCCCCATCGAAGTGGCGGCGCAGGATCTCGAGCGGCTGCGCTGGGGCGTGATCGGCGGTGGCTCGGCGCTGCTGGTCGCGCTCCTGCTGGCGATCGTCATGGGCGTGCGCGTCGGCGGCTCGATCCGCGAGCTCGGCGGCGCGGCGCGGGCGCTGGAGCGGCTCGATTTCGAGACCGCGCCGCGGGTGCGCTCGCGCCTGCGCGAGCTCGACGACGCAGGCGAGGCGCTGGAGAAGGCGCATGGCGCGCTGAAATGGTTCGGCCTGTACGTGCCGCGCCGGCTGGTGGCGCGGCTGATGGAGGAAGGCAACGACAGCCTGGTGTCGCGCCGCCGCGTCGTCACGGTGATGTTCACCGACATCGTCGGCTTCACGCCGCAGGCCGAAGACATGGACGAGATCGGCACCGCCGAGCTTCTCAACCAGCACTTCGAGATGCTGGGCGGCGCCATCGACCGCGAGCATGGCGTGATCGACAAGTACATCGGCGACTGCGTGATGGCGGTGTGGGGTGGCATCCGCCGCATGTCCGATCACGCCGACGCCGCCTGCCGCGCGGCGCTGGAGATCGCCCGCCTGATTCGCGAGGACAACGCCAGACGCCGCGACCAAGGCCTGCCGCCGATCCGCCTGCGCATCGGTCTGCATTCCGGCCCGGTCGTGGTCGGCAATATCGGCGCGCCCGGCCGGGTGAACTACACGGTGGTCGGCGATACGGTGAACGTGGCGCAGCGTTTCGAGCAGCTCGGCAAGCGCTTCATGGGCGAAGCCGACGAGGTCATCGTGCTGGTCAGCGGTGAAACGCTCAACATGCTGCAGGATCGCGCCGCGCTGGGCGTCGAGCCGCTCTTCGTCGGCGAACAGGCCGTGCGTGGTCGGCAGGAGCCCGAGCTGGTGTATCGGCTGGTGTGATTTCTTTCCTTCTCCCCGCGAAGGCGGGGAGAAGGTGCCGAGCGTCAGCGAGGCGGATGAGGGGCTTCCTCGTGCCACAACCAATGCCGTCGCCGTTGAAACTCCGCGAAGCCCCTCATCCGCCCTTCGGGCACCTTCTCCCCGCCTTCGCGGGGAGAAGGAAAAAATCATCGCCGTTGGTTCTCGCGCGGCGGCGGCGCGGAGATCGCCGTCGAGGGTGGCGGCGGCACCGGCGGCATGCGGCGCAACTCGTCGTAGCGCGCCGGCGAGGATAGCACCGACGTCACCAGGGCCAGCCTGAATCCGACGGTCGGCGCGCGACGCGCGCCCTTCTCGTCGAAGGGCGAGAGTTCCTGACGATACGACGAGCGGATATCGGGTTCCGCCGTCTGATAGCTGCCACCGCGAATGGTGTGGCCGCCGGCCTGGCCGCGCGCCTGCGATTGCCGCACGATACGGAAGGGCTCGAGCACGATCTCGTCGGCGTTGCCCAGCATATCGTGCAAACCCAGCGGATTGGGCTTCAGCACGCCCGCGATCTGCAGCTCGCTATTGGAGGAGCGCGTGCTGCGGAACCAGACGTATTGCTCGATACCGCCCGGCATGGGGAAGGCGCGATCGGCGAACTCCTTCGGCGAGACCTCCAGGCCGCCGCGCGCGGCGAACTCCCACTCGGCTTCCGTCGGCAAGCGCAGATAGCCGATGGCGTTGGCCTCCCGCGGCAGGCGATGCGGCACGTGCCGCATCAGCCACTCGGAATAGAGATGGCCGGCCTGCACCGCGTCGAACCAGCTCACGCCCGTCGCCGGCAATAACCGTTCGCGTCGGGGGGCGAGGCATTCGTCCCGCAGCGCCGCCATCTGCAATCGCGTGGTCTCGTACTTCGCCAGATAGAAATAGCGCCGCCTGGGATCGCCGCCATCGCTGAACGCGCCTTCGATCGGCTCCTCGCGGCTGCCCTCGGAGACGGCGTGGCGCGGGTCGTCGCCGCCCAGCACCACCAGGCCGCGAAGTCGCCGGGGATCGGCTCGCGGTACCTCGACGCGGCGGAACGCCATCGCGCCGCCGCAGGGCATCGGCAGGATGAAATCGTCGGCCAACGGCATGGGATTGTAGGCCGCCGGTTCCCACTCGCCGCGCGCGACAATCCCCGACAACGCGATGGCGCCAAGCGCCAGAGCGGCGGTGCACAGCGAGGCGATGGCGCGTAGCGCGAGCAGCGGTCACTCCCCAATGTCCGGACAATCGATTCAAGGAACGGCAATACGGCGCCAAAAAGGCGTGCGAGAGTATAACGGCCGCAAGGAGGCGCCGATGTCCTTCGAGATCCGCCGTATCGATCACGTCGTGCTGCGCGTGCGCGATATGGCTGCGATGATCGCGTTCTACGAACAGGCGCTGGGCTGCAAGGTCGAGCGTCGCCTCGATCGCATCAGCCTGGTCCAGCTGCGCGCCGGCGATTGCCTGCTCGACCTCATCGCCAACGATCAGCCGCGCACCGGCAGGAACATGGACCATCTGTGCTTCCGGATCGATCCGTTCGATCCGAATGACATCGCCGCGCGGCTGAAGCCGTACGGCATCGAGCCTGGCGAAGCGGTCGACCGCTATGGCGCCGAGGGCGATGGCCCGTCGATCTACTTCGACGATCCCGAGGGCAACCAGATCGAGCTCAAGGGTCCGGCGCACACGCCGGCGCGCCGGCCGGCTTAGTCGTCGGCGAGAAGGCGACACTCGTTTACAGCGATCCATCCTCCCGCCACGATCGCCCGAGGCAATCGCCGCGACGCGGCCGATCGGGAGATGGACACGTGACACTCAAGCGACGCACCGCGATGCTGGCGGCGCCGGCGTTCATCGGGCTCGGCGCGGTGGCGAAGGCGCAGGCCTGGCCGTCGCAGCCGATCCGCATCGTGCACGGCTACGCCGCCGGCTCGAACCCCGACACCATCGCGCGCCACATGGCGCCGGCGATGGGCGAGGCGCTGGGCGCGACGATGATCGTCGATCCCAAGCCCGGCGCCGCCGAACGGCTGGCGGCGGCGCAGGTCGCCAAGCTGCCAGCCGACGGCTACACGCTTTACATGATGACCGGCGGGCAGGCCGTGGTCTCGGCGACCGATCCCGAGCTGTCCTACAAGCTGGACAAGGAGTTCGACTTCCTGTCGATCGTCACGCGCTTCCCCTTCAACTTCGTGGTCACCGCCGAGTCGCGCTTCAAGACCTTCAAGGATTTCGTCGACGAGGCCAGGCAGCGGCCGGGCAAGCTGAGCTACGGCTCCTCCGGCATCGGCTCGACCCTGCACATGGCGATGGAGTTGCTGCGCGCGCAGATCGGCATCGACATCGTGCACGTGCCCTATCGCGGTGGCATGGCCCAGCCGCTGGCCGACCTGACCAACGGCCAACTGGACATCCATGTCTCGACCCTGACGCTCAGCACCCAGCTGGTGCGCGCCGGCAAGCTGCGCAGCCTGGCGGTGACCTCGAAGGAGCGCTCGCGCTTCGAGCCCGACGTGCCGGCCGTGTCGGAGACGGTACCCGGTTTCGACGTCGTGTCCTGGCTCGGCTTCGCCGCCCCGGCGGGCCTGCCACAGCCAGTCCGCGACAAGCTCGTGGCGGCGATCCAGCGGACCGCGGCGCGGCCCGACGTCAAGGGCAAGCTGGAGGAGCTCGGCAACGACGTGCTGGCGGACGGCCCCGACGCCTTCCGCGCGCGCGTCATGGCCGATATGGCGAAGTGGAAGCCTTTGGCGCACGTGGTGCGCTAGGATCGGATTGGAATCGGGAGATCACGCGTCATGGCCAAGTACGGTATCGGGCAACCCGTCCTGCGTTTCGAGGACCCCAGGCTGCTGCGCGGCGAAGGCCGCTACATCCATGACGTCAATCTGCCGGGGCAGGCCTACACCGTGCTGGTGCGCTCGCCGCACGCGCACGCGAAGATCCGCTCGATCGACGTGGCCGCTGCGCGCAAGGCGCCGGGCGTCGTCGCCGTGTTCACGGGCGCGGACTACGCCGCCGACAATCTCGGCGTGCCCAAGGTCAACATGCCGCGCAAGAAGGCCGACGGCTCGCCGATGTTCGCGCCGCCGCGCCCTGCCTTGTGCGTCGATCGCGTGCGCTATGTCGGCGATCCGGTGGCCATGGTGATCGCCGACACTCTGGCCCAGGCGAAGGACGCCGCCGAGCTGGTCGAGGTCGACTACGAGCCGCTGCCCTCCTCGACCGACACCGGCACGACCACGCAACCTGGCGCGCCGCCGGTCTACGACGAATGCCCCGACAACGTCTCGCACGTCATGGAGCGCGGCAACAAGGCGGCGACCGACGCGGCCTTCGCCAAGGCGGCGAAGATCATCCGCCGGCGCTACGTCGTGACCCGCGTGCACGCCCAGTACATGGAGCCGCGCGGCGCCATCGGCAATTTCGACGCCCAGGAGAACCGCCTGGTTCTCTACGCCGACGTGCAGTACCCCCACCGCGTGCGTACCATGCTGGCGCAGTCGATCTTCCGCGTCCCCGAAGGCGACATGCGGGTGATCGCCGGCGATGTCGGCGGCGGCTTCGGCAGCAAGGGCTGGCAGTATGTCGAGCACCGCCTGACGGTGTGGGCGGCGCGCAAATTGCGCCGGCCGGTGAAGTGGACCTGCGAGCGCTCCGAGGCGGTGATGGCCGACGAGCACGGCCGCGACAATATCGGCGATATCGAGCTGGCGCTCGATGCCGACAACAGGTTCATCGGCCTGCGCCTGCACATGCTGGCCAATATCGGCGCCTATATCGGCTCCGACCGCAACTTGCTCACGCCGTTCGGCCAGATCGGCACGGTGGTCGGCGTCTACGACATCCCGGCGGCCTACGTGCACATCACCGGCCTGCTGTCGAACACCAATCCCACCGCGCCCTATCGCGGCGCCGGCCGGCCCGAGGCGATCTACCTGATCGAGCGCCTGGTCGACGACGCGGCGCGCGAGCTGGGCGTCGATCGCGTCGAGCTCAGGCGCAAGAACATGCTGCCGGCCTCGGCGCTGCCCTATCAGTCGCCGCTCGGTCCCTACTACGACTGCGGCGCGTTCGAGCAGAATCTCGACATGGCGCTGAAGCTGGCCGACGTCCCGGGCTTCGCCGCGCGCAAGGCCGCGTCGAAGACGCGTGGCAAGCTGCGCGGCCTGGGCATCGTCAACGCCATCGAGCAGGCCGCCGGCACGGTGCAGCCGGAATACGCCGAGGTGCGCTTCACGCCCTCCGGCACCGCGCTGCTGCTGATGGGCACCAAGGCCCAGGGCCAGGGCCACGAGACCATGTACAAGCAGATCCTCAACGAGAAGCTGGGCATCGATCCCGCCGATGTGAAGTTCATCGACGGCGACACCGACCGCGTCGCCTTCGGCATGGGCACGATGGGCTCGCGCTCGACGGTGATCGGCGGCTCCGCCCTGTTCCTCGCCGCCGACAAGGTGATCGCCAAGGGCAAGAAGATCGCCGCCCACATCCTCGAGGCCGGCGAGCAGGACATCGAGTTCGCCGACAACACCTTCACCGTGGCCGGCACCGACAAGAAGGTGTCGCTCAAGCAGGTGGCGATGGCCGCCTTCCAGCCCGGCCGCCTGCCCAAGGGCGAGGAGATGGGGCTGTTCGAGAACGCAACCTACCTCTCGCCGCGCGACACCTATCCCAACGGCTGCCACATCTGCGAGGTCGAGATCGACCCCGAGACCGGCGAGGTCAAGCTCGACCGCTACGCCGTGGTCGACGATGTCGGCACGGTGATGAATCCCATCGGGCTGAAGGGCCAGATCCATGGCGGCGTGGCGCAGGGCGTCGGCCAGATCCTGATGGAGCGCGTGGTGTGGGACCGCCAGACCGGCCAGCTCTACACCGCGAGCTTCATGGACTACGCCATGCCGCGCGCCGACACGCTGTGCAGCATGGAGATCAAGAGCAACCCGGTACCGACCAAGTTCAACCCGCTGGGCGCCAAAGGCGCCGGCGAGGCCGGCACGGTGGGCGCCATGCCCGTGGTGATGAACGCCGTCATGGACGCGCTCGCCGAGCTGGGCGTGCGCGAGCTCGACATGCCGGCGACCAGCGATCGCGTCTGGGCGGCGATCCAGAACGCCCGACCAGGCGCGTAGGCGGCACGCTCCCGCCGTACGAGCCGGCAATCACCGACATGGCTTGACGGCGCGCCTATCGCGATGGATCGATGGCGTCACCACGAGGGAGACAGCGACATGACCTGGCGGCGCAGCATCGAGATCGACGGTTTCAAGCACAGCAACCCGATTCCAGGCGCCAGCATCGTCGGCAACCTGATGATGTCGAGCATCATCGCCGGCCGCGATCCCAAGACCGGCAAGCTGCCCGAGACGCTCGATGGCCAGCTCGCCTGTCTCTTCGCCCATGTGCGCGCTCTCGTCGAAGCGGCGGGCGGCACGACCAACGACATCGTGAAGATCAATTTCTGGCTGCGCGCGCCGCACAAGCGCGACGCCATCAATGCCGAATGGGTGAAGATGTTCCCCCACGCCCAGTCGCGGCCGGCGCGTCACACCCAGAGCCTGACGGGCGAGGGCGACGCCCTGGTGCAGTGCGACGTCACGGCGGTGATCACCGCCAGCGCCCCCGTGACCAGCACGAAGTAGCGCCATGCCGGCACGCACGGGCAAGCAGTTCCTCGAAGGCCTGCGCGGCGCGCGCCAGGTCTGGGTCGACGGCGATCGCGTCTCCGACGTCGTCGACCACCCGGCGCTCAGTGGCGCGGCGCACGCGCTGGCCGAGGTCTTCGACCTGCAGTATCGCCACGCCGACGAGTGCCTGATGCCGGATCCGGAGACCGGCGAGACGATCGCCGTCAGCCACATAATCCCGCGCTCGCGCGCCGATCTGGAGCGCCGGCACAAGGCGCTGCGCCGCGTGTCGGAGTATTCCGTCGGCCTGATGGGCCGCACGCCCGACTACATGAACGTCACCTACGCGGGATTCGCCGGAAGGCCCGACGAATGGGGCGCGCACGGCAACGAGGAAGGCGCCGCGCGGCTGGTCGCCTACCAGAAATTCCTGCGCCGCCACGACATCTCGCTGACCCACACCATCGTGCAGCCCACCGTCGACAAGGCGCTGGGCGACGCGCCGCAGGCCGGCAACCAGCAGGCGCTGCGCGTCGTCGGCGAGACCGAGCACGGCATCGTCGTGCGCGGCGCGCGCATCCTGGCGACCCTTGCGCCCTTCGCCGACGAGATCGCGGTCTATCCCGGCCTGCCGCTGCCGCCGGGCGCGAACGACTACGCGCTCTCCTTCTGCGTGCCGATGTCGGCGCCGGGGCTGAAGTTCCTCTGCCGCGACAGCGTCAGCGCGGGCACCAGCCGCTTCGACCATCCGCTGTCGAGCCGCTTCGACGAGCAGGACGCCTTCGTGATCTTCGACGATGTCGAGGTGCCGCGCGAGCGCGTGTTCATCGACCGCAACATGGAAGCCTACAACACGGTCATGCGTTCGAGCTGGCCGGCCAATATCCAGCAGCAGACCATGATCCGCGCCGCGGTGAAGCTGGAGTTCGCGTGGGGCGTGGCGATGCGCATGGCCGAGGCGATCAACGCCGCCGATCCCAACACGATGCAGATGATCGGCGAGATCTGGACCTACGCCGAGTTCACGCGCTCCGCCGTGCTGGCGGCCGAGACCGGCGCGCGCGAATGGGGCGCCGGCATGGTCGCCTGCGACCCGCGACCGCTGCACGCCCTGCGCTGCACCCTGCCGCTGTGGTTCCCGCGCGTGAACGAGATCATCCGCCTGATCGGCTCGCACAATCTCTTCGCCACACCGACGGCGTCACAGTTCGCCGACAAGGCGCTGCGTCCGCTGATCGACACCTACCTGCCCGGCGCCAAGGGCATGCCGGCGGAGCAACGCGCCCGCATTTTCCGTCTCGCCTGGGACTACACCGGCAGCGCTCTGGCCAGCCGCAACGAACAGTACGAGCGCTTCTACCTCGCGTCGTCGGCCCGCAACCTCGCGCGCCACCTGGTCTTCACCGACCGAACCGGCGCTGACCGGCTGGTCGACCGGTTCCTCAACGAGCCGCTGTAGAACGGCGCCCCTGCTGTCACGTCAGGAACACGCCGCCGTTGACGTGAATGGTCTGCCCGGTGGTGTAGGCGCCTTCCGGCCCGACGAGATAGCGCACGGTGCCGGCGATCTCCTCGACCGTGGCCTTGCGCGCAAGCGGAATGCCGCGATCGGCCAGGGTGGACGGCATCGGGCCGGCGGTCGCGCCGCGCGTCGTGTCGACCGCGCCGGGCGCCACGCAGTTGAAGGTGATGCGGTGCGACGCCAGCTCGATCGCCAGCGCGCGCATCAACCCCTCGAGGCCCGATTTCGACGCCGAGACGTGGCAGCGATTGGGCGTGCCGACATGGGTCGAGATGCCCGACATGGCGACGAAAGCGCCGCCGCCGCGCTTGATCATCGAGGGCACCGTTGCCTTGGCGAGGATGAAGGCGCCATCGAGCGCCACCGAGATGATTTCGCGCCACTCCTCGAGCCGCATGTCGAGGAACGACGTCTGGCGGCGCAAACCGGCGTTGCTGACCACGATGTCGACGCCGCCCATCCGATCGATCACGGCCCCCATCATCTGCTCGACCGCGCGCACGTCGGACACGTCGCCCATCGCCGCCATCGCCTTGCCGCCGGCGGCCGTGATCTCGCCCACGACCGCATCGACGATGGGCCGGTCCGACCGGCCGTTGACCACGATCGTCGCACCATCGGCCGCGAGCTTGAGCGCGATGGCGCGGCCGATGTTCTTCCCCGCGCCGGTGATCAGCGCGACCTTGCCGGCCAGCGGCTTCGTCATGGTGCTCTCCCCTTGTATCAGTGGCCGCCGAGGCGACGGGCCAGCGGTGCCGACAGGCCGGTACTCTCCACCGCCGGCGTTGGCGCGAGGCTGCCGCGTGTCGCCTTGCCGACGCCAAGGCCGACGAGCGCGACAGCCTGACCAACGGCGGCAAGAACGCCGTCGACGAGCGGCACGGGCACGCGCTCGCGCATCCGCTCGGCCAGGCCCGCCAGTCCGGCGCCGCCGAGGATCACAACATCGGCGCCCTCTTCCACCGCAGCGGTACAGGACTGCGCCAGCAGCGCCAGCGAGCCGTCGGGATCGCGCGCGATGTCCGCACCCGTGGGCGCCACGGTGCGGATCGAGGCGACGCGGTCGGCGAAACCACGCGCGGCGACGAACTCGCGCAGCATCGGTCCCCAGCGCTCGCCGCCGGTGACGACGCCGATTCGCGCGCCGAGCTGCGCCGCGACCATCAGAGAGGCGTCGGCCATGCCGACCACCGGCACCGGGCAGATCTCGCGCAACGCGTCGAGGCCTGGATCGCCGAAGCAGGCCAGCACCACCGCGTCGAAGTGACCCTCGGCGTTGGCCCAGGCGTCGAGCGCGGCGTGGCCGGCGATGGCGTAGGCGGCGCGGCTGGCGACATAGGCGGCGCCGAAACGACCGGTGGCGCCCACCAGCTCGACCTTCTCGCCGACGCCGGCGCGCGCGACCGCCAGCACTTTGTCGGTCATCGCCTGTGTCGTGTTGGGATTGATCAGCAGCAGACGCATCAGCCGAGCTCGAATGTGGTGACGCCGAACAGGCCCGCGGCATCGACCTCGGGGTCGGTGCCGGTATACATGCGCGCGGTTTCGAAGGCCGGCACCATGCCCAACGATTCCGCCAGATGCACCGCCGCCGCGTTGTTCTCCGGCACGTCGAGCGCCACGACGCCCGGCCCGGCTCGCTCGCACAGGCCGCTGATCAGAGCGGCGGCGATGGCGGCGTCGGCGGCATAGAGTGGCCCGATCTTGAAGCCGGCGCGGCATGGGCGGACGACACCGAGGCCGGCGAGCGCGCCGTCGCGTATCGCCGCCAGCGCGACATGACCCGGCGCGCCGATCCAATTGGCGAGGAAGCCATCGCGCGGCGCCGGGAAGAAGCGGCGGTCGTATGCGGCGACACCGTCGAACGGCAGCGTCTTGGCGTCGACGAGCGCGACGCCCGGCGGTGGCAGGCCGCGCGCAGCGGCCGGACCCTGGTAGCGGATGTTGCGCCAGGCGAGCCGGAATCCCGATTTGCGGTAGTTGTCCTGCTGCGCCGGCACGCCGTCGAGGCCGATGTTACGGCCCTGAAGCCGCGCCATGCCGGCGTTCCAGAGCTGGATGCCGTAGCCCTTGCCGCGCGCTTGCGGCGTCGTGATGTAGAAACCGAGGAAAGCGAAGTCGTCGCCATAGCGTACGGCCGACACGCAACCGACCGGCTCGCCGTCGTCCAGGCCGACGAGGAAACCCCGGGCATCGGCGATCTGGAAGGCGCGCGCGTCGTCGAGGCCCGGATTCCAGCCCTCGGCGGCGGCCCAGTCGAGCGCGCGCGCCAGGTCGATGGCGGACATCACCCGAACGTCGAGCCGACCTACCACTGCGTCGACTCGCCGCCGGCGGGCACGCGCGCGATGTTCACCGTGACGTCGCCAAAGGTCACGCTGGTGCCGGCGGCGATCGTGACCGGCTGGCCCGGCGTCAGACGTCGGCCGGCGATGATTGTGCCGTTCGTGGAACCGAGATCCTCGACCGACAGCGCCTCGCCCGAGACCTGGCGTAGTCGGAAATGCCGACGCGAGACGCTGATGTCGTCGATCGTCAGATGGCATTGATCGGGCACGCGGCCGACGATGATGCCCTCGGCCGTGGCCAGCGCCGCGGCGTCCAGGGTGACGTCGATCGGCCCGCCGTTGCGCCGGCGGCCCACGACGCGCCAGCGCTCGCGCACGATGTTGGTGCGCACGTGACCGGCGGCGTCGACGGAGATCTCGTAGACGCGCACAGGCCGGGCGATGTTCTTCAGCGACAGATCGCCGCGATCGGTGAAGGCGTAGCCCTCGGGATCGCCCATCTCCTCGCGGACCGCGGCCGAGACGAAGATGGTGCCGGGCGAGGCCAGCGACTGCAGGCGGGCTGCGATGTTGATCGCCGTGCCGAAGATATTGTTGCCATCGACGCGCACCTCGCCGCGGTTGATGCCAATGCGGAAAGTCAGCCGGCGCTCCGCCGGCAGCTCGCGCTGGCGCCAGGCGAGATCGGCCTGGATCTCCATGGCGCAGCCGATCGCCCGGCGGGTGGACTCGAACTCGACCAGGAAGGCGTCGCCGGCGGTGTTGATCAGCCGACCGCCGCCGCGCTGGATCGCCGGCTCCCAGACCTGGGTCTGGGCCCATTTCACGGCCGCGACGGTCGTGGTTTCGGCCGCCTCCATCATCCGGCTGAAGCCGACGAGGTCGCCGTGCAGCAGGGTGGACAGACGGCGGATCAACGGCGTGGCGCCTGATGGTGGAGCGACGGGCTACTCTCATACCATCCGCCGATTCCCGACGCTAGAAAACCGCGAGCGCGGCATGTACTCTGTAACAGGTCCCGGCTTGGGTCGGGTGGCGGCATGCGCCGCTTCCGCCAGAGAGCGGGTCGGGACACGATCGGATGAGCGGGACAACAAACGACGAACTGCCACGCGGTACGCCGCTGATGACCGTTCACGGACGGCGTCGGGGGCATGTCGAGAACCTCCTGGGGGCCGGGGGCCAGGGCGCCGTCTATGCCGTCGCCATCGAAGGCACGCGCTTCGCGCTGAAGTGGTATCACGACGACATCGCCTCGATCGACCGCACCTTGCGGGCGCGACTGTCGCGCGCCATCGGCATCGGCCCGCCGACCGACCGCTTCCTGTGGCCGATCGACCTGGTCGAGATCGCCGGTTCGAAGAGCTTCGGCTACGTCATGCCGTTGCGCGACGGCGACTACAACGGCATGCGCGACCTTATCGCGCGGCCGCCCAAGCGCATCGACCTGCCGCTGTCGAAACGGGTGATGGTCTGCCTGCGCATCGCCCAGAACTTCCTCGAGCTGCATGCCCGTGGCTTCTGCTACCAGGACATCAATTTCGGCAACATCTTCTTCCACACGCAGAGCGGCGACATCCTGATCTGCGACAACGACAACGTCGATATCGACGGCATGGACGCCGCCGTCTTCGGCACGCGCAAGTTCATGGCGCCCGAGGTGGTGCGGCGCGAAACCCTGCCCAGCACCAAGACCGACCTGTTTTCCATGGCGGTGCTGTTCTTCTACATCATCCATAGCTGGCACCCGCTCGACGGACGGCGCGAGAACGAGGTCCAGATCATGGACTCCAGCGCCGAAACGAGCCTCTACGGCCGCAACCCGGTGTTCATCTTCGACCCGCAGGACCAGTCGAACGGGCCGGTGCCGGGTGTGCACGACGCGATTGTCGCGCGCTGGAACTCGCTCACCCCGGCGATCCGTTCGCTGTTCACGCGCTCCTTCACCGTCGGCCTGCGCCAGCCCGGCGAGCGCGTGCTGGAGCCGGAGTGGCGCACCAATTTCGCGCGCATGGTCGATGGCTGCGTCAGCTGCCAGCATTGCGGCTACGACCAGGCGCCGCGCCAGGGCGTGAAGGGCCAGACCCTGATGCCCACCGTCTGCGTCGCCTGCGGCCGGCCGATGGCCTTGCCGCCGGTGCTGCTGATCGGCCGCGACACCATCACGCTCGGACCCGGTATCGGCATCGCCATCCACCACATCGACCCGGACCGGCCGGTCGACTTCACGACCATGGCCGGCATCGTCGAGGAGCACCCCACCAACAAGGGCGTGTGGGGCCTGCGCAACATGACGCGCAACGCCTGGAAGGTCACCCTGTCCGATGGTAGCGCGGTGACGGTCGATCCAGGCCGCGCCGTGCGAATCATGGACGAGACGACGGTCGACTTCGGCCGCCGTGTCGGCCGCTTCGTCACCGGCGATACCGCCTCGGTGCCGCGGGAGCGCCCGCGATGAGCCTGGCCAACGGGGTATGGGCGGCCGGCGGCTCGTCGGTGCGCGGCGCCTCGCATGTGCGTCGCAACAAGCCCAACCAGGACGCGATCGCCTGGGCGCCGACCGGAGCCGGCGGCAAGGCTACGCTGGACGCCGAGGCCTTCATCGCCGCCGTCGCCGACGGACACGGCGCGCCGGCCTATGACCGCTCGGACACCGGCTCGCGCATCGCGGTGAGCTGCGCCATCGAGGCCTTGCGCCGCTTTGTCGGGGGTAACGGTGGCGGGGAGGGCGTCGTCGAGGAGATTCTCGCCCGCTGGCGCGAAGGAGTGATGGCGGACCACCAGACCCGCGCCGGGGCCGGTGCCGACTGGGTCGAGGCGACCAGCGACGTGCTGGTCCCCTACGGCTGCACGCTGGCGGCGGTCGCCATGGCGCCCGGCCAGTTGCTGGTGCTGCAGATCGGCGACAGCGACGTGCTGTTCGGCTATCCCGACGGCCGCATCGAGAGGCCGCTGCCGGTCGACCACGGGCTGGTCGGTGAGCAGACCTATTCGCTCTGCGCGATCGATGCCGCCGAGCGCTTTCGTGTCACGACCATGACCGCCGACGGCGGCGCGAACTGGCCGGACTTCGTCATGCTGGCGACCGACGGCATCGCCAAGTCCTTCGCCGACGAGGCGGCCTTCCTGGCCATCGCCAGGCAGTATCGCGACACGGTGCTCAAGGTCGGCCTGTCCGAGGTTCTCGGGCGGCTCGACGACTGGCTCGCCGAAGTGTCGCGGCGCGGCAGCGGCGACGACGTCACCATGTGCCTCGCCAACCGGACGGCCGGCGCCCCGGCGGCGGGCGACGACAGCGACTGGTAGCCATGATGGCGATGATCGGCCATCATCGCGGGATCGAGTGGACGAGGCCGGCAGAAGGCCGGGACGAACACGGGAGTAGCCGATGACCGGCAACAACATGATGCCGCCGGTGCCACGGGACCACGACGAGGCCTCGTTCTCGGAAATCGTCCCGATCCGGTCAGGCAAGATCAAGCTGTGGAAGAGCCCGCTCTTCATCTTCGGCCTGGTGACGGCCGTGGTCACGGTCGCCCTGTTCGGCCTGATGCGCGAGCTGCTCAATTCCCAGACGCTACGGGAGGCACTGCCGGTCTTCAATCAGCTCAGCATGGTGGTGACGTTCTACATCCTGCTGCTGACCGTGGTCGCGATCCTGATCTACTCGCGCAGCGACCGGCGCGTCTGGTACCTCGTCTTCCCGGCCCTCGTGCTCGCGGCCATCCTGATGACGCCGCTCGGTGCGCCGTTCTTCTTCTTCTTCCGCACCATCTTGCCCGGCGGATCGGGCATGACCGGCGCCAAGGATTTCATCACCGTCTTCATCGGCATGTTCTTCGGCGCCGGCCTGATGGAAGAGCTGATGAAGGCCGTGCCGATCCTGATCGGCGCGGCGCTGACGATCTGGGGCGCCAAGATGCGCCAGACGCTGTCGCCCACGCTCTACGACCTCATCCGTGTGCGCGGGCCGCTCGACGCCGTCTCGATGGCGCTGGGCTCTGGCGCCGCCTTCGTCTTCATCGAGACCTGGGGCCAGTACGTGCCCAACATCGTCGGCCAGGTGCTCAAGGGCAGTGGCGGCAAGGAAGTGTTAGGCGCCTTCGGCGTCGGCCTGATGCTGCTGCTGCCACGCGTCTTCAACGCGCTGGCCGGCCATATCGGCTACGCCATCGTCTTCGCCTATTTCATCGGCCTGGCGGTCATCCGGCCCAAGGGCGCGATCAAGCTGCTGGCCATCGGCTGGGTGGTCGCCTCGGTGTTGCATGGCCTGTGGAACTCGGTCGCCCACATTCCCGGTATCGGCAACATACTGCAGTACGTGATCGCGATTCTCACCGTGGTCGCCATGATCGCCTGCGTGCTGAAGGCGCGCGAGATCGAGGCCAGCATCTTCGGCCGCGGTGGCACCGATGGCGGCGGCTCGATCGTTGTCGGCGCGCCGGGGGCCGGCCCGATTCCTTCACGTCCGTCCCCTGTGCCGCCGCCGATGGCCGCGGCGCCGACGCCCGCCTGGGCGCCCGCCGGCCCGCTCGCACCCATCGCACCACATCCGGCCGCGCCACCACCGCCACCGCCACAAGCCGCGGCGCCAGGCGGCTGGGCGCCGGCCGGCCCGCTTGGCGCGGTCACACCGCCGCCGCCGCCTACTTCGCCACCGCCGGCACCGATCGCCGCGACGGCGCCTGTGGCGCAACCGGCCGCAAGCGTGCCGATGGCGCTCACCGTCGCCGGCATGAACATGCCGCTGACGCCGGGCGCGCGGCTCGATCTGGCGATGGTCCCCTCGCTGGCTGGGCGCGGCAACGGCGTGGTCGGCGAGGTCGCGGTGCATCCGCGCAATCCCGGCGTGATCGGCCTGAAGAATCTCGGCGCCGGCACTTGGTACGCGCGCATGCGCGACAACTCGGTGCAACCGATCGAGCCCAACAAGAACGTGCGCCTGGTGCCCGGCATGGCGATCGATTTCGGCGGCGGCATCCTGGGCAAGGTGAGCGGCTGAGGCGCGCGGCATGGCGATCGACCTTCCCAATCTCGGGCAGACGGCGCTGGTCCGTCGCCAGCTCCAGGTCGTGTTGGCGCTGGATTGCTCGGGATCGATGACCGGCGACAAGATCGCCTCGCTGAACTACGCGATGCGCGCCGCCATCCCCGAGATGCGCGCCGCCGCCGCCGACAACCCCGAGACTGACCTGATGGTGCGCGTTCTGCGCTTCGCGTCGGGCGCGCAATGGCACGTCCCCGACCCGACCCTGGTCGACGACCTCGAATGGACCGACCTCGCCGCCGGCGGCGAGACCCACATGGGCGAGGCGCTGTGCGCCATCGCCGATATTCTCAATCCCGAATACATGCCCGGCCGCCAGCTGCCGCCGGTGATCGTGCTGGTCTCCGATGGCCAGCCCTCGGATGATTTCGACATGGGCATGAAACGACTTCTCGCGGCGCCCTACGGCCAGCGCGCGCTGCGCGTGGCGGTGGCGATCGGCGGCGACGCCGATATCGAGATCCTTGAGCGTTTCATCGCCCATCCCGATTTCAAGCCGCTGCGCGCCAACAACGCCCAGGACCTTGTCAACCGCATCAAGTGGGCGACCACGGTACCGGTGAAGTCGGTTTCCCAGTCGACCAACGCGCCCGACCCGTTGACCGTGCTGGCGCGCGACGCGGAGCGGCAGAAGAAGACGGCGAGCGACGTCATCTGGTGAGCGCCGCGCCTGGAGTACCGGTATGAGCGATGACCCGCAGCGCATCGTAGGCCTGTTCGTCGACGCACGGCAGCGTTTCGGCGAGGCCGTGCTCAGCGACCCGCGCCGGCTGGTGCCTATGTTGTCGGACCAGGCGCCCGATATGCGCGGCGCGATCAAGGCCGCCGCCGCGGCGCTTGCCGTCGGCGCCATGGACCGGCTGCGCGTCAGCCGCGATCTGGCTGCCGACATGCAGCGTATCGCCCAGGAGATCACCGCCAGCGATGGCGTGAACGCGCACGACGCCATGGTGGGCGTGCATGTCGCGGCGCGGCTCGGGGCCCTGATCGCGCCGCCGGCGGCGCCGGCCATGCCGGCGATGCCCGCGCCACGCGCCACGCCGCCGGGCCAGACCGAATGGGTCGGCGTCTCCAGCGCCGTGGGCGCCCCGGCGGCTGCGCCGCCGCCTGCGCAAGCCTACCCGCCACCCTACCCGGCCGTGCCCCCGGCTCCGCCGGCGCGCAGCAGCGCCGGCCTGAAATGGGCGCTCGGCATCGTCGCTGTGATCGGCGCGATCACCGCCTATCATCTCAGCGGCGGCGGCGAACGGGACGAGCCACCGCCGCGCCCGCCGCAGCAGCAACCACCCCAGCAGCCGCCGCAAGCCGGACCGCCGCAGCAGCGCCCACCCCAGGGTCAGCCGCCACAGGGCCAGCCGCCACAGGGCCGACAGCCGCCGCCGCAACAGGGTGACCTGCCGACGATCGCTTCGCCCGACAGCGGCCAAATGCCGGCGCTGCGGGCCATCGACGGCGGCCAGGCCTGGGTCTTCGTCTTCCTCGCGCCGGCCGGCCAGCAGTCGTTTCGCGTCATGGTCGGCGTCTCCAAGCAGGGTTGGGGCGGCGGTATCCTCGGCGTGTCGACGGTGAACGCCCCACCCGATCAGCCCGAGAGCATTTCCGCGGTCGCCCCGTTCCAGCGCGTCCAGCAGGGCAACGAGGTCTTCCGTGTCCTGCAGCCGCAGCAATGGCAAAGCGACCGTTTGAATGTCAGCGGCGCCTGCGCTGTCTTCGCTGGCGGTGGCGGCCAGGACGTCGAGTTGCGAAACAGCCGGTTGTGCATCCTGTCGGACAATTGTCAGCGCATGATCGGCTGCGGCGTTGTGCAATGAATCGGTCACGCGAAATCGATGACCGCAGCCTTCCGTTCGCGGCGGAGGCACGGTAGAGAACGTCATGGCTGACGATCCCTATGACGCGATCGCCAAGGTTCTGGCCGAGTTGCCAGGACGCTTCGGCGCCAACGTGTTCAGCGACCGACGCCGCGTCGTGTCGGTGCTGTCTGACCGCGTGCCCGAAGCGCGGCTCCAGGTTCGCGTTGTCGGCAGCTGCATCGACGACGGCATTTTCGACGCGCTGACCTCGACGCGGCCCGACCAGGTGGTGTTCGAGATCGACCGACTGGCGGCGCGCATCGAGGGCAATCTCGGCATTCGCAAGGATATCGCGCTGCCCGTCGTGCGCGCCTGCGCCCATGGCTTGGGTCGCGGCCCGTTGCCGTCGGCCTATGGCGGCGCGGCGCCGGCGGACGTGATGCCGCCGACGCCCGACGCCAACGATGGCTGGGTCGGCGTGTCCGAGCCGGCGCAGCGGCCGCCGGGTGTGAGCCAGCCCGGCGCGCAACAGGGCTCCTGGGTCAATCCGCCCAGCAGCTATCCACCGGCGGGCGCCGCCTCCCAGGGCGCCTACGGCCAGCCGCCGCAGGGTTACCCGGCCGGACCGCCGTCGCAGGGCGCCTATGGTCAGCCGCCACAGGGCTACGCGACCGGGCCAGCCCCGCAGGGTGCCTATGGCCAGCCGCCACAGGGCTATCCAGCCGGGCCGGCGTCGCAAGGAAACTACGGCCAACCACAGCAGGCTTACGTGCCGCCGGGGACACAGCCGCCACCCGGCGCCTATGTGCCGGCCGGCTCGGGCGGAGCGGGCGCGGCCAACTCCAGCCGGCGCAACGCGATCATCCTGGCGGCGGTCGGCGGTGCGGTGCTGCTGCTCGTGGCGCTCTTCGTGATCGGCTCCATCCTCGGGCCCGACCCGAAGCCCGATCCCAAGCCCGATCCCAAGCCGATCGTCGATCCCAAGCCGGATCCCAAGCCGGATCCCAAGCCCGACCCCAAGCCGCGCGTCGATCCCAGGCCGGATCCGAGGCCGGACCCCAAGCCCGACCCCAAACCCGATCCCAAGGTGCCACCAGGCACGGTGACCGAGCCCGAGCCGGCGGATCTGCCCGGCAAGGGTCAGACGCCGAAGGTGACGCAACCCCCGCCGCCACCGGGCGGTCGCGTCTTTGCCGATGAGACGCGCGATTTCGGCGTGCCGGCGCAAACCACCCTGCAATCCAATGTCGGCAGCCCCACGCCCAACGCCATCCCCGTGGGCAAGCTGATCTCGACTGTGCTGCTCGAGGAGGAGATCCGCAAAGGCACGCAGTTCCTCCTGGTCGACGTGCTCGAGGGCCAGCATTCCCAGACCATCGTCAAGTCGCGCTACATCGCCTATGGCGGCCGCGGCGGCAGCTTCAACGACCAGGTGCAGACGGCGCTCGCCAACGAGCTCAACCAGCTCACCAACGGGCGCAAGGACTTCCCGATCGTGTTCTTCTGCCAGGGCGTGCGGTGCTGGGAGTCCTACAACGCCGTCCTGCGCGCCTGGAACGCCGGCTACCGCAACGTCTATTGGTATCGTGGCGGCCTGCAGGCCTGGCAGGAAGCAGGCTTCCCGATGATGCCGACGCCGCCGTCGCGCTGAATCACTGACTTGGGCACGGTAGCAGAATCGGACGCGAAAACATCGGCCGAAAGCTCAACGTACTTGACTATTATCTGGGCTTCGGCCAGCCCAGATACCAATGGCCATACCGACAATACTGCTTAGAACATACTGAGCCCATTTTATTAGCTCAGCATCCTTCGCAAAAAGCACAACGCTAGCAGCAGCAAGAAATGTTAAGAGAATTATTACAGCAGCAAAAATGGGTTTAAGTATTGTATTTATTATGACATACCAAGGGGCAAGTTTTTGTTCGTAAACCTGAACCTGTCTCATAAATTCAGAAGAATTCAGGCGAATGGTGTCGCCGTTGTCTCGCCGAGCCGCCTTGGTGCTCGATCGAACGGGAATCTTCGACGTCTCTCCGTCGCCCTTTGGTCCGCCAGAGTCAGCCATTGTTAAGTCCCCACGACTAGATCTCTGCCAGTGCAGAGACTCCTCCCGAAGAGCCTCCGCACCCCACATACCTACCTACATCACTAGAATTTCCTTCTTAACTGATGCGCCATCCTCCGAGATCGCTAAGCGACTACCTTCCTTCTGCGCCTGATTCACAACATCCATAAGAGCGAGGCTTCGCTTGATGACATCGGACTTTGTCGTACCGAGATCATCAGCGATTTGCTCCAGGCGCTTGTTCAAAGCATCTGTTAGGTCGAGTGTTAGCCTCACTCGGTTGCCAGTGGCCATGACGGATCCCCTCTAATGTCGATGGCGGAAGGCTGCGATACGTGGGTGCCTAGCCAATCGTCATCCTCCTTGACATTGACGTGCAAATCACGTATCTTCTCCGCCTTGGACCCTTGTAAATTATACCTTACGTACTCTAAAATCAAGCATTAATCAATTTGCTGAGACTGGAACTGTAGTGGATGAAACTTAGTTAGGGGGGGTCCTAATATGAGTAGAAACCGCGGCCGCCCCTCGGCGCGGGGTCAGAATACTGATGAGCGACTGGAAGTCACGCGCTCATGTCAGGAATATTTGCGCCAAAAATACACCGAATCTGAACAAAATCTCTTGCTCGATAACTTCGAGCGGTGTCTGAAGGATATTGTGTTGAAAGACACCGCTCGGCTGGAATTTTCAGCCGAGCTTGCCTTAGATGTCATAAACAACGTGAAGTTTAGACTCGTCAAATGCAACGGTCGAACCTTCGTAACGAAGCTCGACTTCGTGAAGACGCCCGCCAAGCAGGCGCCGATGGAACGTGAAGACCTAGTTGAGGCGGTCGTACGCACGCAGGCCAATGAACTGGTTCCAGTGAGACAGGTCCGCGTACCTTCGATGGGTAGCGATGCTCGCCCACTGCCGCAAATCGGACCTAAGTCATCTTCAATTGAACCGTCTCGCGCGTCAATGAAGGCCAATCAATTGATTGCGAAACTTATCACGGCCAAGTTTGGCAGCAGTCCGCCCTCGCACAAGGAGGTGAAGGGCCTCCAGCGGTGTCTTCGCCTGGTCCACATCAAACTCGGTATCAGCGGGACCCGCCGAGGTTGGTACCACCTCGTGATCAAGTGATATCCAGGCTCGGAGATCGGCAATCGGAGTTCGGGTGAACTCGAATGGGCTAAGGGCGTCGTCGTTGGCTAGATTGGCTTCGAAAAGACGGAGCACGACGGTAGCCAAGGAATTGCCATATTGACGGCGGCACGGTCGGCTACGGTGCCAACTTTAGCCCCAGCGACTTCAGATAGCTCCAGCGGATCGTGCCGTTGGCGAAGCGCGTGCCTTCGAGATACTGGCCGAGCGCGTCATAGAGACGCTCGCGCGGCACCGGCGGCGGATCGTTCCATCGCCCGCGTGGCCGGTCGGCGACGGCGACGACATGGTTCCAGTCGGCGGGCCGCGTGATCGACACGATGGTCGAGGGCGTGTCGAGGTTCTTGTAGGTCCAGAAGGCCCAGCCGATTCCGTGGGCTTCCAGCAGCGTGCGGAAGCCCTCGTTCCACTCGTCGGTCAGCTCGCCGGTCTCGCCGATGAACAGCGGCACGTCGTGGCGGGCGCTGAAGTTCAGGTGGCGCTGGATCGAGTCGCGCTTGGTGCTCGCCCAGAAACTGTGGAAGGTGTAGGCGAGGTTGCTCGTCCACGGCGGGCCGAACATGTCGAAGGTCGAGCTCCACTGGCCGCCGGCGATGAAGATGATGCGGTGCGGATCGACCGAGCGGATCGCCGCGGTGACCTCGCGATAGAACGGCTCGAGCTTGGGGTTGAGCCACGCGGTGTCGTGATAGGGCGCGATCGGCTCGTTGAGCAGATCGTAGCCGAGGATCGCCGGCTCGTTGCGATAGCGCTCGGCGATGTGCCGCCACAACGCGATGGTCAGCCGGCGATGCGCCGGCACGTAGAACATCAGCGGATAGCCCGGCCCGTCGTCGTGGTTGATGCCGGTCTGGCCGCCGGGCGCGGCGTGGATGTCGAGCACGACGTAGAGGCCGTGCGCACGCGCCCAGCCGATGGCGCGATCGAGCAGCGCGTAGCCCTCGCCCTCGAAGCGGTCACCACGCACGAAATGCTTGTAGTGCAGCGGGATGCGCACGAGGTTGAAGCCCGCCGCCTTGATGAAAGCGAAATCATCCTCGGTGATGTAGGTTTCGCGAAAGCCGCGCCAGAAGCGCTGCGCCGCTTCCGGCCCGACCAGACGCTCGATCGCGCCCTCGATCTGGCGCGGTGCCTTGGCGCGCTCGAACTTGAACATGTAGCCCTCGGGCATCAGCCAGTTGCCGAGGTTGATGCCCTTGAGCTGGATGGTCTTGCCGTCGGGCGCGACGAAGCGCTTGCCCTCGACGCGCACGAATCCCGGATCGGCCGCCAAAGCCGCGGGCGCCAGGAGGAGAAGCAGGAGCATCAGGAGGAAGCGCGTCATTCGGTCGACCATAGCGTCCTTACGGGGCGGCATGGAACTCGACATACATCCGTACCGGACCCAGGGGCTCGACCTCGTGCGGCTGGCCCGGGCGAACGACCCCCGGCTTGCCGGGTGCCAGCTCCGTCTCCTCGAACGGCTCCAGGATACGAAAGCGCAGCCGCCCTTCGATCACGTGGATCAGCGCCCACACCCCGGGGCGGGTGCGATGCGCGCGGCGCAGCCCGGCGGGCAGCGTGTCCTGATCGAACACCGGCGTGCGCTTGTACGCCTCGAGGCCGTCGGGCAGCCCGTCGCTCATGCCGTCGTCGCAGCAATGGTCATGGCCGAATCTCCTGCGCCGCCGGCGGTTCACATATCACGGCGGCGAGGATGACCGAAGCGGCCGCGATCGGGAACGCGGATCGAACGCCAGTCCGCGCTGGCGGTCCGCCTTTGTTTGCCGCACCCTGCGGCCCGTCGAAACGGTCGGGGGATGAATGACGGGTCTATTGTACTGCGCCGCGCTGTTGGCGATCGCCGTCGTTCTGCTCGTCGTCCTGACCAGCCGCATCCGTCTCCACGCCACGCTGGCACTGGCCGGCCTGATCGTCGCCTATGGCTTCGCCGCCGACATGACCATCAGCTCGATCGGCCGCGCCTTCAGCATCGGCTTCGTGCATACGCTCGACCAGGTCGGGCTGGTGCTGCTGGGCGGTATCGTCGCCGCCACCTTCGTCGAGCGTTCCGGCGCGGCGGCGCGGGTCGGCGCGGTGCTCGGGCGACATCGTGTTTCTTCCGCCATCGCGGTACCGATCGGTCTGGTCGCCGGCACCGGCGCCTCGCCGACGGCGGGTCTGGCCCTGCTGCTGCCGCTTGCGCGCGCGTTGCGCGGTCGTTCGGCGCTCGTGCTGTCGCTGTCGCTGCTGGCGTCCTTCGCGCTGGTGCCGCCGTCGCCCATCGCCATCGCCGGCGCGTCGGTGCTGGGCGCCGACGCCATGACAGTCTTCGCCATAGGCGCGCCCCTGGCGATCGTCGTCGCCGTCGCCGGCTGGTTCCATGCTGGCCGCGCGCTGCCGACGGTCGACGACAGCGACGCCCAGACGACAGCCGAGCCGATGCGAGCGCGCGACCTGCTCACGGTCACGCTGCCAGTCCTGATTCCCATCGCGCTGCTGATCGTGCAGTCGGTGGCGCAGATTCCCAGCGAGCCGCTGGGTCGTGGCGGCATGCGTGAGCTGTTCACCGGCATCAGCCGGCCGCTGATGCTGTTGGTTCTCGCCACCGGGCTGGCGCTGCTGCTGGTCTGGCGCTGGGATGCCACCGCGCTCTCCGAACGCGGCTGGGCCGGCGAGGCGATCGCGATGGCGGCCGGCGCGTTGATGGTCATGGGTATCGCCGCCGGCTTCGGCCGCGTGCTCGACGAGACCGGCGCCGCCGAGCTGCTGGGCGAGTCGCTGTCGGTGAAGCGCTGGGGCGTGCTGACGCCGTTCCTCGTGGCGGCGATCGTCAAGACCATGCTCGGTTCGTCGCTCACGGCGACGCTGACAACCGCCGGCATGATCGAGCCGCTGCTGCCGGCGCTCGGCCTCGACACGCCGACGGGCCGCGCGCTCGCCGTCGCGGCGATCGGCGTCGGGGCGATGACAGTGAGCCACATCAACGACGCGCATTTCTGGCTCACCGCGCATGCACAGCGACTCACACCAGCGCGCGCGCTGCTCGCGCTGTCGGGCGGCACCGCCGTGCAGGGTGTCGTGGCGATCGTGATCCTGCTGATCCTCTCGGCGGTGCTGCGGTAGATTTGTCATCCCTCGCCGCGCTCGGGATGACAGAGTTCGGCGGCGTTAACCCGCGAGCTCCTCGCGCAGGGTCTCGAGTTCCAGCCACTCGTCCTCGGCCGCCGTCAGCGCGGCTTGCGTCGTCGAGAGCTTGGTCATTGTCGCGTTGAACGCGACGGGATCGCGCGCGTAAAGCGTCGCGTCGGCGAGTTTGGTGTTCAGCGCGGCGATCTCGGCGTGCAAGGTCTCGATACGCCCCGGCAAATCGTCGAGCGCGCGCTGCTGCTTGTAGCTGAGCTTGCGCCGGCTTTCGGTCCGCGTCGCCGCCGGCTCCACGCGCGGCGCCGGTCGCGCGACGAGCGCCTCCTTCGGCGGTGGCCGTTGCAGCAGGTAGTCGCTGTAGCCGCCGGCATATTCGACCGCCGTGCCGTCGCCCTCCATGGCGATGGTCGAGGTCACGAGGCGATCGAGGAAGTCGCGGTCGTGGCTGACCAGCAGCACCGTACCGTCGTAGTCGGCCAGCGTCTCCTGCAGAAGGTCGAGCGTGTCGGCGTCGAGGTCGTTGGTCGGCTCGTCGAGCACCAGCAGGTTCGACGGCGCCGCGAGCGCCTTGGCCAGCAGCAGCCGATTGCGCTCGCCGCCGCTCAACGTACCCACCGGCTGGCGCGCCTGGTCGTCGCGGAACAGGAACTCGCGCAGATAGCTCATCACGTGCAGCGGCCGGCCGCGCACCATGACATGGTCGTTGACGTCGGCCAGCACCTTCCACGGCGTGCTCGTCGGATCGAGCTGCACGCGGCGCTGGTCGATCACCACGGGCACCAGATTGACGCCCAGCCGCACCGTGCCGCTGTCGGGCGCCAGTTCGCCGATCAGCATGCGCAACAAGGTCGTCTTGCCCGCGCCGTTGCGGCCGATCAGCCCGACGCGATGGCCGCGCAGGATGCGGGTCGAGAAATTCGCCACGATGACGCGCTCGCCGAAACGCTTGGCGATGGTCTTGGCCTCGATGGCGAGTGTGCCGCCCTGCTCGGCCGCGCCGGCCTCCATCTTCACCCGGCCGGTCTGCGCGATCTGCGTCTTCCTGAGCGCGCGCAGGTCCTTCAGCGCGCGCAGACGACCCTCGTTGCGCGTGCGCCGCGCGCGGATGCTCTTGCCGGCCCAGATCGTCTCGCGCTCGATCAACCGGTCGAGCTTGTGCCGCTCGGTCTCCTCGCGCTCGAGGATGCCGTCGGACCACGCCTCGAACTTGTCGTAGCCCTCGTCGAGCCGGCGCACCACGCCGCGGTCGAGCCACAGCACCGCCTTGGCGAGACGCGACAGGAAGCGCCGGTCGTGGCTGATCAGCACATAGCCGCCGCGCCACGTTTCGAGCCTTGCCTCGAGCCATTCGATGGTCGGCAGGTCGAGATGGTTGGTCGGCTCGTCGAGCAGCAGGATGTCGGGCTCGGCCACCAGCGCGCGCGCCAGCGCCGCGCGCCGCGCCTCGCCGCCGGACAGGCTCGACGGCGACACCGCGCCATCGAGCCGCAGTTCGTCGAGCACCGTGGCGACACGATGGTCGTCGGGACCATGCGCGTCCTCGAGGCCGGCGGCGACGTAGTGCGCCACCGAGGCGTGGGCCGAAAGGTCGGGCTCCTGCGGCAGGGTGGCGACGCGCGCGCCAGGCTGGATGAAGCGCTCGCCGGCATCGGCCTGGATCTCGCCGGCCAGCAGGCGCAGCAGGGTCGACTTGCCGGCGCCGTTGCGGCCGACCAGGCACAGCCGCTCGCCGCGACCGACGCCGACCGAGGCGCCGTCGAGGATGACCTGATCGCCGATGCGATAGCGCGCGTCGGAGAGCGCGAGAAGCGGCGGAGGTGCCATGATGGCGCGTCTCATGCCGGATGGCGGCTATCGGAGCAAGTCCGCCGTTCGGGCCGCGCCGCTGGAGCGGTGCGGCCCGAACGGCGACACGATTCGCCTCCGGCGCGGGGCTTCGCTATATGTCGAGCCCATGCTCCACGTGCTGGCCGACCGTCGTCGCATCGCGCGGGCCGTGCGCGTGCTGCGCCGACGGCTGGCGGGCCTGCCGGTTCGCGACGTCACCATCACCTGGCATGGCGGCGGCAAGGCCAAGGGCGATATCGCCTGGCTGCGCGAGCATGCCTTCTGGTGGCGACATGACCCGACCCTGCTCGGCACCCGACACTGGCTGGTCTTCGGCCACGCGCCCGATACGCCGACGCGCACCGAGACCATCACCTGCGAGATCAACTTGCTGCATGGCGGCGCCGACCGGCGCGTCGCCGGCGCGATCCTGCGCGACGAGGACGACGCGCTCTATCTCGCCCATAGCGGCAAGATCGGCGGCGCGCGCGTCGGCCTGCGCAAGCGCGCGTTCCGCGACTTCGCCGCGACGGGCAATTGGCAGGCGGCGCGCTGGCCCGACGGCTCGAGCACCGAGCTGCTGGTGATCGGCCCACTCGAAGGCCCACGCCTGCCGCGCCAGGTCGGCCGCTTCGTCTCGGCCGTGCATCGCTTCAAGTCGGGTGACGGCTCCATCGCCGCGCTCGACTCCGCGACGCCGGCGCCAGCCGACAGCGACGTCAGCCACGCCATGAGTGCCGCTTGCGACCGGCCGCTGGTGCTCGACGCGCTGGCCGAGGAGCTGGCGCGCCGCGGCTTGTCGGCCAAGGGCGGCGGCGATCCGTTGTTCACGCCGCGCCGGGTCGCACCGCCACTGCTGGAGATCGCCACCGATCCTGGGCGCGACCGCATTGAGCGCGCCGTCGGTCGCCTGCTGCTGCGCCGCGTCGGCGCCAACGGCGCAGCGGCGATCCTGATCGTGCCGGAGGCCGCGCGCGCGTCGCTCATCGAAGCGGTCGGTCCGGCCGGCGTACATGTCGTGGGCTATCACTGGCGCGCGGCGCGGCCGGTGTTCGACGGCCTCGACGCGGCGTTGCACTGATGGCGATGGGGCTGACCACGAGCCTGTGGGTCTCGGCACAGATCAGGCTCTGCGACCGGCGCATGATCCCGGCCGTGGTCGTACGCCGCGGCGATCCCGACGCCGGCACGGTGCTGGTGAAGGTCAACCGCTTCGCACAGGGCGTCACGGTGTTCACCCAGACCAGCACGCTCGACGGCGAGCAGGGCTGGGCGCGCGGCACCGGCGCGCAACCCGTGCCCGAGCCCGAAGCCGACGCCTATATCGCCCGCCAGGTCGGCCGCGATCCCGATGTCTGGGTGGTCGAGATCGAGGACCAGCGGGGCGAATGGACGCCGGACGGGACGGTGCTCTGACTTCTCTGGGAGCGATGTCGTCCCGCCGGCATCAGGAGAAGAGCCGGCGAGACGCCGGCGCCCCCAGGATGAATCATGTCGGCCAACCGCCCGGCACCTTGGTCGCCAGCCAGTGGGTCAGCGCGCGATTGACCTCGATCGGCTTCTCCTGCGCCATCCAGTGACCGCTGTCGATGATGCCCTCGGTGAGGTCGCGACAATGCTTCCGCATCGGCTCGGGCAGGCGCGAGGTCACGCTTTCGCAGGTGTAGTCGTAGCGGGCCGCGATGAAGAGCGCCGGCATGTCGAGGTAGCCGCCGTTCACCGCACGCGCCGCATAGGCGGCGTTGGCGGTGTGGTTCACGTACCACGAGTCCGGTCCGAAGAAGCCGTTGCGCCGCAGCGCCTCGGCGTAGATCCGTAGATCCTCCTCGCTCACCACGGCGGCGTCGCGCGGCACGTCGGGCACCACGCCGCCGGGGAACCAGCCGCCGTTGCGCCGCACCTCGGCGGTGCGCGAGGGCTTGCCCTGTCCCGCCGGGTCGCCCCTGCGGAACAGAAGCTTCACCACGTTGTGGGGGTTCGAGTCGAAGGCCTTCGTCGCGGCGGCGAAGTTCTCCTCGTAGAAGCGCATGTACTCCCACTGTCCGGCGGGATAGGTCACCTCGGGATAGACGGCGCGATCGACCAACGGGATCACCGAGTCGAGGCCGTATTCCAGCGAGTGGTAGGGCACGCAGAGATTGGCGACGGCGATACAGCGATCCGGATGGTGGCTGGCGATGTTCCACACCACCGGGCTGCCCCAGTCGTGGCCGACCCATACCGCCTTCTCGATTCCCAGCGAGTCGGCGAGCTCGATCATGTCGGCGACGATGAGCTCCTGCGCGTAGTCGGCCTGCGCGCGGTAGACGCTGGATTGGCCATAGCCGCGCATGTCCGGCGCGATGGCGCGGAAGCCCAGCCCGCCGAGCACCGGCAATTGATGGCGCCAGGAGATCGACAGCTCGGGCCAGCCATGGACGAAGACCACCGGCAGACCGTTCGTGGGGCCAGCAGCGAGATAGAAGCTGGTGTGCCGAGACGATTTCGCGACGTGCTCGCTGATCGCGCTCATTCGCCGAAGACCTCCTTGTTGTGCTCGCCCAGCTTCGGCGAGTCGCGCCGGGGCACCGGTCGTTGGCGATCGAAATTGACCGGCAGGCCAACCACGCGCATGCCGGTCGACGGCAAGGTGCGCGTCATGTCCATCGCCGCGAGCTGCTCGCTCTGCGCCAGATCGCCGATGTCGTTGACCGGCTGGCAGGGCACGCCCGCCTTGCCGAACAGCGCGATCCAGTGCGCGCGCGGCCGGGTACGGATGATCGCCTGGATCAGCCCCGCCAGCGCCTCGCGCACCTCCGCGCGCTTGCGGTTGTTCTCGAAGCGCGGGTCGGTGGCCCATTCGGGCTTGCCGACCGCCTCGGCGAACTTCACGAACAGCCGGTCGTTGCCGCAGGCGATCACGATCGGCTTGTCGGCAGTTTCGAAGGCCTGGTAGGGCACGATGATCGGGCTGCCGGTGCCGTGGCGTTGCGGCAGCTGGCCCGAGATCCAGTAGCTGTGCAGCGCGCCCGACACCCAGCCGGTCGCCGTCTCGAACAGAGACGTATCGATGACGCAGCCCTCGCCCGTCGCGTGGCGCCGCTGCAGCGCCGCCAGCGCGCCGATCACGCACCACATGCCGGTAGCCGCGTCGTTGATCGCCGGCGCGCAGAAGGTCGGCGGATCCTGCGGCCGGCCGGTGAGCGTCATCACACCGCCATAGGCCTGCAGCAGCGGATCGAAGCCCGGCGCCATCTTCAGCGGCCCCTGATGGCCGAAGGCCCAGATCGAGCAGTAGATCAGCCGGGGATTGACCGCGCGCAGCGCCTCGGGCCCGACGCCCAATTCGTCGACGATGCCCGGCCGCAGATTCTGGATCAGGATGTCGGCGTCCTTCGCCAGCGTCTTCAGCTTCGCCACGTCGGCGGCCGACTTGATGTCGAGCGTCACCGAACGCTTGCCCCTGTTATTGGCGCGGAACATCACGCTGTCGCCCTCGACGAAGGGCGGACCCCACAGCCGCGCGTCGTCGCCGCCGTCGGGCTTCTCGACCTTGATCACGTCGGCGCCCATGTCGGCGAGGATCGCGCCCGCCAACGGCCCGGCATAGGCCTGCCCGACCTCGATCACTTTGATGCCCGCGAGTGGTCCCGTCATGCGGCGTATCCTCGATCCGTTGTCGATGGATTACAGGACGCGAGTGCTAGGGCCGCAACCTTTCCGCTGCGGCTCGTTCCGCAGGACGGGGAGGGAATCAGCGCGTGGTCCGCGGCGGCCGGAGCTTGACCTTCCGCTTCAGGCGCCGCGCGTGTTGAGCACGAAGTTCCCGGAAGACCTTGGCGGCGGGGATGTCCGGACGCGGATCCTCGAGCGACTCCGCGATCTTCCGTTGCAGTTCCGTGAGAGCGGCCGAGGCTATTGGCCGAGACACTATGGACGTCCATTGCGATCCCCGTCGGGGATAGCCGCCGGGCTTGGCCTGTCCAACCGAACGGATCGTGACGGGGATCGTGGAGCGGGTGAAGGGAATCGAACCCTCGTCGTAAGCTTGGGAAGCTTCTGCTCTACCATTGAGCTACACCCGCGCGCCTTGAGATGTAACGAAAGCCTGATAGCGGGGTCAACGGCGACTGCGGTGGTGGAAAACATTCGCATGTTGCGCGAATCCCCTGTCCAAGCCGCTCTTTTCGTGGGATACTCAACAACGAGTGATTGATCACATTATTCTGACTTGCTCGTTGGAAGTCGGGGAGAGACCATCATGTCGTTCTCATCCTGGTTCATGCGTATCGATCGCTACGCCAGCGTCCACGCCGTCCGCTCGCAGGACACCATCACGGACAACGCCGGTGCCGACCGCTCCAATTCGTGCGGCATCGCCAGCATCCTGATGGTCAATTTCAAGCAGAAGAAGCATCTGATGGTCGCCGGCCTCTCGGCCGGTGCCAACATCGCCTCTTCGGGCACGCCGCTTGGCACTTTCATCGGCGGCACGCTCGCGCGCGCGGCGGTCGCCAACGCCGTGAAGGAAGAGCCCGAGATCTATCGCATCTACAGCGCCGTCACCGGCTCGACCTATGACGGCTCGACCTACAGCGTCGCCGGCCAATTCCCCGAAGTTCTGCGCCGCCTCGGCCTGGGCAGCTGGGAACGCGTCTTCGTCGCCGAGACCGACGTCTACACCTCGGTCAAGACGGCGGTCGACAAGGGCGATCCGGTGATCGCCCGCGTGGCGTGGAATGGCGGCGGCGCGCACTTCGTCGTCATCGACCAGGTGCACACGACGTCGGGCGGCGGCAAGCTCTGCGTCTGCGATCCGTGGGACGGCGAGTTACGCCTGGTCGACGGCGCCGCCAGCACCGTGACAAACTACGATCCGACCGGCTTCGTCTGGTCGTTCTCGCTGGGCGGCAATCGCCACGCCTACACCAGCGGTGCCGGCAAGTTCAGCGGCTGCATCGTGCGCAAGGTGTAGCGCGCCGCGTCGGGCGTCGTCCGGAGGGTGTCGGCAGGCGGCCCGATGCCTTTCATTTCAGTTAGGGGGATCTTCGTGTCGATCACATCTTGGTTCGCGCGGTTCGACCGCTTCGGCAGCGTGCACGCGGTGCGCTCGCAGGACACCATCACGGACAGCACTGGCGCCGACAGCTCCAATTCCTGCGGCATCGCCAGCATCCTGATGATCAACTTCAAGATGAAGAAGCATCTGATGCTGGCCGGCATGTCGGCCGGCGCCGCGATCGCCTCGTCCGGCGTGCCGCTGGGCGGCTATATCGGCTCCAGCCTGGCGCGCGGCGCGTTCAACCAGGCGGTCAAGGAGGAGCCGGCGATCTACAAGATCTACAGCGACGTCACCGGCTCGGTCTACGATGGCTCGACCTACAGCAACGCGTCGTTTTACCCTGAGGTGCTGCGCCAGATCGGCCTCAGCGGCTGGGAGTGTGTGGTCCTCTCGCCCAGCCAGGTGTTC
Source organism: Alphaproteobacteria bacterium (assembly GCA_016869975.1). Classification (GTDB taxonomy): domain Bacteria; phylum Pseudomonadota; class Alphaproteobacteria; order Reyranellales; family Reyranellaceae; genus JAFAZJ01. The sequence continues at coordinate 399 of VGCZ01000017.1, read as the reverse complement.
GACGCGGTCAAGACGGCGACCGACGCCGGCAATCCTGTGATCGCCCGCGTCGGTTGGAACAACAATGGCGGCGGCCACTTCACGGTCATCGACCAGGTCCATCCCAGCGGGCACGTTTGCGTGTGCGACCCCTGGGATGCCGAACTGCGGCTGATCAAGGGCTCGTCCGGCAACGTCATCAACTACGATTCGACGAGCTCCGTTTGGTCGTTCTCCCTTGGCGGCAACCGGCATACAGGCGGCAATACCGGCTCGTTCAGCGGCTGTATCGTGCGCAAGAAGTCTTGAGCGCTGGACTTTCGACAGCGCGTATCCGCAAGCTGGCGCCGGCCCATCGAGGGCAAGCGAGGGTGACATGACAGGCGGACATACGCCGGCGGGCAGCGATGGCACGGCGAC
>VGCZ01000016.1 GCA_016869975.1 Alphaproteobacteria bacterium | reverse complement strand
GACGTCTACACCGGACGCGGTCAGGCCATTCTGGAAAGGAGGGAAGCGATCAAGCGCAGGACCATCGAGTACCGCCGCTTGCTGCACCGGCAAGCGGCCGCCTAAACTGACAGCCTAGATGCGCCAAAGCCTCCGTTAACAGAAACCTCAGAACGTCCCGTTTGTTCTGACGACGGACACAATGCCCTCGTAGTTGCTCCGTTTCTTATACCTACAAAGACCCGGGTACAGCCGGCGTTAGTATGCAGGGCCGGCGCTAAGGCCCTGACGCCAGCGGAATTGAGAAAGGCGGTCGCGATGCGAACTCGCTTTGCACCAGGCTTGCTCAGGAGTTTCCTCAGCTCCGTTCTGTGAAGCTTGCCTCCCAGCGGTTGGAAGATCGCATTGGCCTTCACGTTGCCCTCCCGGTCTCACTGTTCCTGAAATTGAGTCTGTGTGTCCTCTGAAACATTCGTCCAGTGCAGCATGACGTTCTCAAGCAGCTCGTCAGGGACGAGGATGGTCTTGAGAAGGCCCTCGCGGGCGCTGTCAAGACGCAGCGAAAAACTCCAACACCATCCGATTAAACACCCCCGGCTGCTCCTCCGGCACGAAGTGCCCGCACTCCTCGATCACCGCACCGCGCACATCCGTGGCCACACGGCGCATGCTCTCCTCCGTCTCCTTGCCACGGCCACGCGCGTGCGGGTAGCTGTTGGCGCCGCCGATCGCCAGCACCGGCATGGGCAGGCGGAAGCCGGTCGCCAGTTGCGCCGCGTTGACCTTCGCATCCTCAGGGATCGCGCGGTAGAGGTTGAAGCCGGCGCGCATCGCGCCCGGCTGGCTGTAGGTGCGGACATACTCGTCGAGGTCGGCCTCGCTGATGGCATCCGGGAAGTAGGCGAAGGTCTGGTAGAACCACTGGAGATAGAGGCGTTCGCGTCCCTGCACCAGCGCCTCCGGCAGATCGGGCGTGACGTGGAACTGGTGGTGCCAGCGGCGGCCGCCCTGGCTGAAATCGCCGCCGCCGCCGGGAATGACGACATCGACGATGACGAGCTGCTCGATCGCCTGGGGATGATCGGCGGCGATCGCGAAGGCCGTCGGCCCGCCCCAGTCGTGGCCGACCAGGCGGAAGCGCTGGTGGCCGAGCGTCTCGGTGACCAGGCGCCAGATGTCGTTGCCGATGGTGCGCTTGTCGTAACCCGTCAGCGGTCGAGAGGAATCGCCCAGCCCGCGCATGTCGGGGGCGATCACGGTGTAGTGGGGCGAGAGCGCGGCGATGGTGTGGCGCCACTCGTACCAGGTCTGCGGCCAGCCATGGATCAGCACCACCGGCGGCCCGCTGCCGGCGATCACGTAGTGCAGCATCACCTCGCCGATCTCGGCGTAGCGATGTTGGAGGGGTGGCGGGGCGGTGGTGGTCATGGGGTTGCGTTCCGTCGACAGTGACTCCCTCTCCCCGCCTGCGGGGAGAGGGTTGGGGTGAGGGGCTGAATCAGGTGGCGCACGACGACCGTACGCAACCTGCGGCTACCCCTCACCCCGACCCTCTCCCCGCACGCGGGGAGAGGGAGGAAGATGGTCTAGGCGTGGGGTAGCATAGCGCATCCATCTGGAGTGAACGCCATGCCCCGCAAACCCCAACCCATCCGCTCCGACATCGCCTGGAGCAACCGCACGCGCATCGTGGTGCGCGGCAAGAGCCTGCCGGACGAGGTGATCGGCACCCTGAACCTCGGCGACTTCTCCTACCTGCAGCTCACCGGCCGCATGCCGACACCCGAGCAGTCCCGCGTGTTCAACGCCATCCTGGTCACCCTGGTCGAGCACGGGCTGACGCCCAGCGCCATCGCCGCGCGCATGACCTATGCCGGCGCGCCGGAGTCGATGCAGGCGGCGGTCGCCGCCGGGCTGTGCGGCCTGGGCACGGTGTTCGTGGGCAGCATGGAGAACGCCGCGCGCATGCTGTACGAGGCGCTGCCGAACGGGCCGGCGGGCGTCGACCTGGCGGCCAAGGCGCGCGAGGTCGCCGCGGCCTACGCCGCGCGCAAGAGCATCGTGCCGGGCATGGGCCATCCGATCCACAAGCCGGTCGATCCGCGCGCGCCGCGCCTGTTCCAGATCGCGCGCGAATGCGGGTTGTCGGGCGGCTATGTCGAGCTGGTGCAGCTGATCGCCGCAGAGGCCGAGCGGCTCAGCGGCAAGTCGCTGCCGGTCAACGCCACCGGCGCCATCGGCGCGCTGTGCTGCGAGCTGGGCTTTCCGTGGAAGGTGGTGCGCGGCTTCGGCGTGATGGCCCGCGCCGTCGGCTTGGTCGGCCACATCATGGAAGAAGCCGAACGGCCGATCGCCACCGAGATCTGGCTGCGCACCGAAGACGAAGCCGCCGCGCATGTCCGGGAGCCGGACTAGTTCTACCTTCCCCCGGAGGGGGGGAGGGTAAGGGAGCTTCAGCTTTCCTCCGGCTTCTCCAGCGCGTCGGCCTCGCGTTCCCATTCGTCCGCCAGCTTGCGATAGAACTCGAGATCGTCGGCGTCCGTGACCTGCGCCGCGTGCATGCGCGCGCGCCGCGCGTCGCCGCGCAGGCGGGCGATCTGCGCGGCGCGGTTCAGGTCGCGGCGGCTGGGCTTCTTCACCTGATGGTCGCGAAGAAGCTCCGCACCTCCTCGACGAACGAAGCCGGCTGCTCGAAGGCCGCGAAGTGGCCGCCCTTCGCCATCTCGCGCCAGTGCGTGATGTTGGGGAAGCTGCCAGCCTCCATCCACTTGCGCACCGGCGTGACGATCTCCTTGGGGAACACCGCGACGCCGGTGGGCACCGTGACCGTGACCGGCTTGCGGCTGCCGGGGCGGAAGCTCTCCCAGTAGAGCCGCGCCGAGGACGTGGCCGTGGCCGTCGTCCAATAGAGCATGACGTTGTCGAGCAGCTCGTCGCGGCCGAGGATGTTTTCCGGATGGCCGTCGCAATCGGTCCAGGCCCAGAACTTCTCGAGGATCCACGCCGCCTGGCCCGACGGCGAATCGGTGAGCCCGTAGCCCAAGGTCTGCGGCCGCGTCGATTGCTGCTTGGAATAGCCCGAATCCCAGTCGTCGTAGTGCCGGATGCCCTTCAGCGCGCGCGCCTCCTCGGGTGACGGCTCGCCCTCGACCTTGGGCCGCGTGCCCATCGCCAAGGTGATGTGGATGGCCGCGCAATGCGCCGTATCGAGCGCGCCCAGCGCCGTGGTCACCGCCGATCCCCAGTCGCCGCCCTGCGTGCCGTAGCGCGCGTAGCCCAGCCGCGCCATCAGGCTCGCCCAGGCCTGCGCAATGCGCGCGACGCCCCAGCCCGTCGTGGTCGGCTTGCCCGAGAAGGCGAAGCCCGGCAGCGACGGGCAGACGACGTGGAAGGCGTCCTCGGCCTTGCCGCCGTGCCTCGTCGGATCGGTGAGCGGCTCGATGACCTTGTGGAACTCCACGAACGAGCCCGGCCAGCCATGGGTGATGATCAGCGGCAACGCGTTGGCGTGGGGCGAGCGCACGTGGACGTAATGGATGTCGAGGCCGTCGATTTCGGTCTTGAACTGCGCGAAGCGATTCAGCGCCTTCTCCCGCGCGCGCCAGTCGTAGGTCTCGGCCCAGTAGCGGCAGATGTCCTGGATCCAACCGAGCGGCGCGCCCTGGCTCCAGTCGCCGACCGGCTCCGCCTCCGGCCAGCGCGTGTTGCGCAGCCGCGCCTTGAGGTCGGCGAGCACGGCGTCGGGGACGGCGATGGTGAAGGGGCGGATGCTGTCGGCCATGACCAACAATACCTTCCGCCGCAAGCGGGGGAAGGTGGAATGCCGGGCGTGATTTCGCGCCGCCTTGTCGCGCTGGGCATCGAGGCCGGGCTGTTCTCGGCGCTGGCGGCGGAGCGGCGCCTGCCGCTGATGGTGCCGCAGCGATAACAGGTCGAGGCCGGCGGCCTGACCACGACGCGCCACTCTGACGTTCCGCCGCCGCGATTCGCGGGCCCGGGGCGAGCTCCGCCTTGTTTCATGTCAACGCGGCGACGGGTCATCGAGCATAGACGTGCTGGATGACATCACGCCTTCTCGCCCGGATGACGGTCGCGTTCGCGTATGGACTGAGCCGGACCGTACTCATGTTCGCCCTCGCGTGCGGCACAATGGCCGCGATCGCCGCCGCGGACACGGCGCCGCGCGTGCCGATCCTCCTCTACCATCGCCTCGGCCCCGTGGTCGGCGATTCCATGACGGTGACGACGCCGGTCTTCGAGGCGCAGCTCAACCTCCTGCGGCAACGGAACCTCCGGGTCATCCCGGCCCGCCAGCTTGTCGACGCGATGCGCGAGGCCGGCGCCGCGCTACCGGAACGCGCCGTCGTCATCATGGTCGATGACGGCCATCGCTCGATCTATACGGAGATGTTCCCGTTGATCCGGACGCACCGGATCCCGGTGACGCTTTTCATCTATCCAACGGCGATCTCGAACGCGGACTACGCGCTGACCTGGGCGCAGCTGGCGGAGATGAAGGCCTCCGGCCTGGTCGACGTGCAGTCGCACACGCTGTGGCATCCCAATTTCACGACCGAGCGCAGGCGTCTGGCACCGGACGCCTATCGACGCTTCGTGCGAGACCAGCTCGTCCGCTCGAGGGCGCTGATCGAGGAGCGCCTGGGCGGCCCGGTCGATCTCCTAGCCTTGCCCTTCGGGATCTACGATGCGGACCTCATGCGCGAGGCGGCGACAGCCGGGTACGTCGCGGCGTTCTCGATCGAACGCCATCCGGTCAGCCGCGCCGACAATCTGATGGCCTTGCCGCGCTACATCGTCACCGACGCCGATCGCGGCGCGCGTTTCGAAGCGTTACTCGCGCCCGGAAAATGAGACCCGTCATGGACCACTCGAGGATGCCGGCGTCGCCGGGATCACGCGCTTGCGCCCAGGCCGCGCGGGTCGCCGCCTTGATCGCATCGATCTTCCTTGCATCGCCCGCGGGAGCCGACGATGACCGGGGCACGGTCGTCGACGCCACGACGCAGGCGCCGATCGTCGGCGCGATCGTCACCGTCGGCGACCGCGCGGTCGTCACCGACGCCGCGGGGCGGTATCGACTTCCGGGCGGCGCGACGCCGCTGCACGTCCGGGCGCCGGGCTACCAACGCGAGACGATCGCCAGCGGCCGACCTGCCGAGCCAACGATCCGGCTGAAACCCCTCACGCCCAAGGCCCTTTATCTGACGGTGTACGGCATCGGCACGCCGTCGCTGCGTGATGCCGCGCTCGCCGTGATCGAGCGTGCTGGCCTGAACGCCCTCGTGATCGATCTCAAGGGCGACCGCGGCGTGATCCCCTATCCAAGCGCCCTGCCGCTGGCCGCTTCGACGGGCGCCCTCAAGGTGAGGACGATTCCCGATCTGACGGAACTTACGCGCGCGCTCAAGGCGAAGGGCATCTATACGATCGCGCGGATCGTGGTCTTCAAGGACGACCTCCTTGCCCAGGCGCGCCCGGACTGGGCGGTGCGCAACAGCGCGGGCGCGGTCTGGAAGGACCGTGAAGGCCTGGCATGGATCGATCCCCACCGGAAAGAGGCCTGGAGCTACACGCTTGGCGTTGCCGAGGAAGCGGCGGCCGCCGGATTCGACGAAATCCAGTTCGACTATGTGCGCTTTCCCGACGCCGTGGGCCTGACCTATATGCAGCCATCGACCGAGGCATCGCGGGTCGAGGCGATCACCGGGTTCCTGCGCGAGGCACGTCGGCGGCTTGTTCCGTACAACGTGTTTCTCGCCGTTGACGCGTTCGGATACGTGTGTTGGAACCCAGGCGATACCGGAATCGGGCAGCGGTTGGAGGATCTCGCCGCCGTCGTCGACTACATTTCGCCCATGCTGTACCCGTCCGGCTTCCAGTTCGGCATCCCCGGCTACAGCAATCCGGTGGCGCATCCATATGAGATTGTCTACCGCTCGCTGGAGACCGCGAAGGCGCGGACGCGCGGCTCGCCAGTGCGATATCGGCCATGGATCCAGGGCTTTCGCGACTATGCGTTCGGCGGGCAACCGTTTGGCGCGGCCGAGATCGGCAAGCAGATCAAGGCGGCGCATGATGCCCAGGCGATCGGCTGGATGCTTTGGAATCCGCGCAACATCTACTCGGCGGAGGAGATCAGTCCGCGATGAGCGCGTTTCGCGACAGGCGGGAGGCGGGTCGGCGGCTGGCGGCGGCTCTGGCCGATCTTGAGAGCGCGCGACCGGTGGTCCTGGCTCTGCCGCGCGGCGGGGTGGCCGTCGCCGCGGAAATCGCCACGACCCTGCGCGCGCCGCTCGACCTCGTCTTTGTGCGCAAGCTCGGCGTGCCCCGGCAGCCGGAATACGCCATGGGCGCGATCGCCGAGGATGACCCGCCCGTCATCGTGCGGAACAAGCGTGTCATTGGCGCCCTGCGGCTCACCGGGAGAGCCTTTGACGAGGTCAGGAGCCGCGAACAGATCGAGCTGGAACGCCGACGCCAGGCCTATCTCGGCGATCGACCACGGGTCGACATCGCCGGTCGTGTCGTGATCCTGGTCGATGACGGCATCGCCACGGGCATGACCATGCGCGCTGCGGCCTTGGCCACGGCCAAACGCGGTGCGCAGCGGATCGTGATCACCACCCCTGTCGCGGACCTCGCTGTCGCCGCCGAGCTCCGACGCGAGTTCGGCGAGGTCGTGTGCCTCGAGGAGCCCGAGGCGCTGTCTTCAGTCGGCTACTACTACGCCGACTTCTCCGAGGTCGGCGACGACGAGGTGCGCGAGATCCTGCGCCGCGACGCTGGAAGCGGCCTGACAGCCCGCGCGCCGTTACCCGGTGACTAGAGCGTCGAGCGGTTGATCAGACGCCGCGGTCCCGAGCGCAGCGAGGGATTCTCCGGATAGCGCCGGCGCTCCCAAAAAAAGACACCCTGCACCCTGATAGGGATCAGCCCGGCGCACCAGCCGCCGCGATGTAGCGCGCGAACTTTGCCAGCGAGTCGACCTTGCCGTAGTCGGCCTCCGGAACATCGACGCGCAGGCGCTTGTGCGCGGCGATCACGAAGTTCAGGAAGTCCATCGAGTCGAGACCGATGTCGTTGCGCAGATCCGCGTTGGCGTCGATGGTCGATACGTCGAGGTCGGGCGCAATGTCGCCCAGGATCACGCGCAACCTGGCGATGGTCTCTTCGTCGCTCATAGGCTCTCCGGTCGCTGCAGGTGGCGATCGATGGTGGCGAGCAGCCGGCTGCCGAGCGCGCCGTCGCTGGCGCGATGATCGGCGGCCAAGGTCGCCTGCACGACCGGCCGCGGCCGGATCGCGTCGCCGACCGGCAGCGCGGTGATGCGCGGCGCGCCGAATCCCACGATCGCCAACTGCGGTGGGTAGATGACGCCGAACACGCTGTCGGCGCCACGCTCGCCGAGGCTGGTGACGGTCACGGTGGGATCCATCATCTCCGAACCCCGAACGCGCGCGACGCGCGCGCGCGTGGTCAGGTCGCGCAGCGCGGCCATCGCCTGGTCGAGGGTCAGGCGGTCGGCGTCGTGGATCGCCGGCGCCATCAGGCCGCCGCCACGCAGCGCGATCGCCCAGCCGACATGGATCGACGGCGAAAGCCTCGGCGCGCCTTCGACCCAGAAGCCGTTGAGTTCAGGTACCGCGCGCAGCGCCAGCGCCACCGCCTTCAGCAGCAGCGCCGCCGGCAGCAGCCGGCGCTCGACGTCGCGCCGGGCGTTCTCAGCAGCGAGCCATTCGCTCGCGATGCCCATGTCGATCGGCAGCGACAGATAGTAGTGGGGAATCTCGCGCTTGGAGCGCGCCATGGCCGTGGCGATCGCCTGACGCATGGCCGCCGGGTCGAAGCCGCGCCGCGGTCCCGGCGTCCCAGTCGGCGGCGCGGAGGGCTGTGGTGCGGCGGGCTTGCGCGCGGCGGCCTCAACATCGGCGATGGCGATGGCGCCGCCCGGCCCGCTGCCGCTCAGCCCGCGGGTGTCGACGCCCAATTCGATCGCGCGCCGCGCGGCGGCTGGCGAGATTCGAGGACGTCCCGTGGCGATCTGTGCCGGGCGCGGTGGAGGTGACGCGACGGGCTGGATCGCGGGTCGCGGCGGCGCCGGCGCGGCCATCGCCGGCCGAGGGGCGGCACCGGGCCCGTCGATACGTGCGAGCACAGCGCCGACAGGCGCCTCGACACCGACGGGCACGAGGATCTCGCCCAGGATTCCGGCTTCGAAGGCCTCGATCTCGAAAGCGCCCTTCTGCGTCTCGACGACGGCCACGACGTCGCCGCGCGCGATCGGGTCGCCGGGCTTCTTCAGCCATTCGACGACCTTTCCCTTCTCCATGTCGGCGCCCAGAGACGGCATCAGGAAGTCGCTCACGTCGACCTCCCGGACGGCCTCACCAGCTCAAGCGCCGCGGCGTGGATAGTCTCCACCTGAGGGATCGCGGCGTCCTCCAGATGCTTGGGATAGGGAATAGGCACCTCGACGCCGCACAGCCGCGCCGGCGGCGCGTCGAGGTCGTAGAAGCCCTGCTCGGCGACGCGCGCGCAGATCTCGGCCGAGATGCCGCCCGAGCGCCAGCCCTCGTCGACGACCAGGATGCGCCGGGTGCGCGCCAGCGAGGCCATGATCGTGGCGTCGTCCAGCGGCCGCAGGGAGCGCAAATCAATGACCTCCGCCTCGATGCCCTCGGTGGCGAGAAGCTGGGCCGCGACGAGCGACTTGTGCAGGCTGGCGCCGTAGGTGACGAGGCTAAGATCGCGCCCCGCGCGGCGAACGGCGGCGCCGCAGAGCGGCACGGCACCAGCGTCGGCGGCGAGCTCGGCTTCCATGTTGTAGAGGTTGACTTGCTCGAAGATCAGCACCGGATTGGGGTCCTCCAGCGCGCTCCACAGCATGCCGCGCGCGTCCTCGAGCGTCGCGGGCGCCACGATCTTCAGGCCAGGGATGTGGGCGTACCAGCCCTCAAGGCTGTGCGAATGCTGCGCGGCGAGCTGGCGGCCGGCGCCGGTGGCCATGCGGATAACCAGCGGCACGGCGAACTGCCCGCCCGACATGTGCGGGATGGTCGCTGCGTTGTTGACGATCTGGTCGAGCGCCAGCAGGCTGAAATTCACCGTCATGATCTCGACGATGGGCCGCAGGCCGGCCATGGCCGCGCCGATGCCGGCGCCGACGAAGGCGGATTCCGACAGCGGTGTATCGCGAATGCGCGCCTCGCCGAATTCCTCCAGCAGCCCCTTGGTTACCGCGTAGCAGCCGCCATAGCGGCCGACATCCTCGCCCATCAGAAAGACACGCTCATCGCGGTTGAGGGCGTCGCGGATCGCCTGCTTGATCGCCTCGCGATAGGTCGTGGTCATGCCGGCACCGCGTCCATCAGCGTGTGACGGCAGAGATCCTCGACCGGCTCCCAGGCGCCGGCCTCGGCGAAGGCGACGGCCGCGTCGACTTCGGCCGACGCCGCCTCGCGCAGCGCCTCGATATCGGCGACGTGCAGCAAGCCGCTGGCTGTCGCCCAGTCGCCGAAGCGCCGGATCGGGTCGCGCTCCTTCCAGCGCTCGACCTCGGCACGGTCGCGGTAGAGCTGGGCGTCGAACATCGAATGAGCGCGGAAGCGGTAGGTCATGCATTCGAGGAATTGCGGGCCGGCGCCACCACGGATGCGCTCCAGCGCGCCCAGCGCCGCCACCTCGACGGCGACCACGTCCATGCCGTCGACCTGATGCGCCTCCACCCGATAGGACTCGGCCTTGCGGAAGATCGCCGTCTCCGATTCCGTGCGCTCGATGGCACTGCCCATGGCGTAGAGGTTGTTCTCGCAGACGAAGAGCACCGGCAGCTTCCACAGGGCCGCGAGATTGAGCGATTCGTGGAACTCACCCTCGGCGACGGCGCCTTCGCCGAACAGGCAGACCGCGACGCCGGCGCCGCCGCGCAGCTTCTCCGCCAAACCCAGCCCGACGGCGAGCGGCAGACCGCCGCCGACGATGGCGTTGCCGCCGTAGAAACGGGTCGCGCGATCGAACACATGCATGGAGCCGCCGCGCCCGGCGCTGGTGCCGTTGGCCTTGCCGTACATCTCGGCCATCAGCGGGCCCATGGCGATGCCGCGCGCAAGGGCATGGCCGTGCTCGCGGTAGGTCGAGACGATGCTATCGGCAGCCGAGAGCGCGCAGGCGATGCCCACGGCGTTGGCCTCCTCGCCGACATAGAGGTGGAGGAAGCCGCGGATCTTCTGCTGCGTGTAGAGTTCGGCGCACCTCTCCTCGAACAGGCGGATGCGCAGCATCTGGCCCAGCAGATGGCGGGCGTGCTCGCGGTCGAGATGCGGTTTGGCGGTCATTTCTTCTCGTCGCTTTCCAAGGTCGAGATGTCACCTTCCGGCAGACCGAGTTCGCGCGCGCGCAGCAGGCGACGCATAATCTTGCCGCTGCGCGTCTTCGGCAGATTGTCGCGGAAGGCGATCTCGCGCGGCGCCACGGCCGGTCCCAGCCGCCGCCGCGCATGCGCCATCAAATCACGCTCAAGCGCCGGGCTGGCCTCATGGCCGGCCTTCAGCGCGACGAAGGCTTTGATGGTATTGCCGGCGACCTCGTCGGGCTTGCCGATGACCGCGGCCTCGGCGACCGCGGGGTGCTCCATCAACGCGCTCTCGACCTCGAACGGGCCGACGAGGTGCCCGGCGGTCTTGATCACGTCGTCGGACCGGCCCACGAACCAGTAGTAGCCGTCGCGGTCACGGCGCGCGAGATCGCCGGTGAGGTACCAGCCGTCGGCGAAGCACTTGCGGTAGCGCTCGTCTTCGCCGAGGTAGCCGCGGAACATCGAGGGCCAGCCGGCCTTCAGCGCCAGTTCGCCGTCGACATCGGGCTGCTCGACGACGCGGATACCCCGCGGCGTGCGCTCGACGATGGCCGCCTCGATGCCCGGCAACGGCCTGCCCATCGAGCCGGGCTTGACCGGCAGCGCGGCGAAGTTGGCGATCATGATGCCGCCGGTCTCGGTCTGCCACCAATTGTCGTGAAACGGCCGGCCGAAGGTCCGCTGGCTCCACACCACGGCCTCCGGATTGAGCGGCTCGCCGACGCTGGCGAGGAAACGCAGCGAACGGAGGTCGTGCTTACCCGCGACCTCGGCGCCGACCTTCATCAGCATGCGGATCGCGGTGGGCGCGGTGTACCAGACAGCGACCTTGTGGTTTTCGATGATCGCGTACCAGCGCTCGGCGTCGAACTCCATTTCGTCGACGATGCTGGTGACGCCGCAGACCAGCGGCGCGATCACGCCGTAGGACATGCCGGTCACCCAGCCCGGATCGGCGGTGCACCAGAAGATGTCGCCCTCGTGCAGGTCTAGCGCGTAGCGCGCCGTCGCCGATTGGGCGACGACGGCGTCGTGGACCAGCACCGCGCCCTTGGGCTTCCCGGTCGTGCCGCTGGTGAAGTGCATCAGCGCGTGGTCCTCCGGCGATGTAGCCGCCGCGCTGTACCGCGCGGCGGCCGCGTCCATCAGACGCGGCAGCGCGCGCACCTGGCCGCGCTCGTCGCCGGCCTCGCCGTCGATCAGGAGCACCACGCGCAGACCCGGCAGGGCGTCGAGGATCGGCGCGACCTTGCACTGGAAGAGCATGCGCGTGGTCACCAGGCAGACGCCCCGGCCGATCTCCAGCCGCGCGCGGATCGGCTCCGGTCCGAAGGCCGAGAACAGCGGACAGAAAACGGCGCCGCGCTTGAGCGTGCCTACAGCGGCCGAGTAGAAAGCCGGCAAGCGCCCGCTCAACGAGAACACCGCCTCGCCCCGCGCCACGCCAAGCGACTCCAGGACGTTGGCGAACCGGCTGGCCGCCTCGTCGAGCATAGCGAAGCTCACCTCCGACACGGCGCCGTCTCGGCCGAGGTGGCGCAGCGCGATGCGCCCGCCGCGACCTTCGACGACATGACGGCTCACCGCCTCGTGGGCGATGTTCAGGCCGCCGCCGGGCAGCCCGGCCATCGCCCGGCGCGCCGACGCCCAGTCGAACGAGCGACAAAGCGCGTCGTAGTCCAGCAGGTTTGGCGGTACCTGCCAGTTGGCGGGCGACTTGCGGATGATGTCGAACATGGAAAAGCAGAGTCCGCCCAGACCGGCCGCTCGGCCTTGACCTGCCTCAAGGATCAGCCAGACCCCAATGTTCCATCGCCGCGAGGGTTTCCATCATCCGCCACTCGGTCAGAGGCGGCGCCGATGAGCAACTGCGCGATCGATATCGGCGTCGATGCGCGGAAGGTCGTTCGCTGGCCACCGTTCTTGGAGGCCGTCGGCGCACGGCGGCGATGACGCGGTTCATGTCGATGCTGATAGGCTCCCTTAGCCGATCAGTTGGCGCGTTGGCTGCCCGAGGATCGAGACGTTGCGGTCGCACATGACCGCGATCGCGCGCTCAGTTTGCGGTGCGCATGGCCGGTCGATATGTGAATGGACCGACGCCACCACGTCACCGAGCCTTGCCAGTACCTGGTCGGAACCACGAATCAGGTGTTGCGCCGTTCCTTGCGCAAGGTCGGCAGGCCGACGCCCGACGCGTAGAAGCCGCCATCGACCGCCAGCTCGTGGCCGGTGATGTAGGCCGCCTTCTCGGAGCAGAGGAAGAAGATCGCCTCGGCGAGCTCGCGCTCCAGGCCATAGCGGTTGAGCGGAATGTGGTCGTGGTAGTCGGCGCGGATTTCGCGCGTGTGCACCGCCTTGGCCATCGCGGTGTCGACCGGGCCTGGCGCCACGGCATTGACGCGGATGCCGTATTCGCCCAGCTCGGCCGCCTGCTGGCGCGTCAGGTGCGCCAGCGCCGCCTTGCTGGTGCCGTAGGCGACGCGCAGGGTCGAGGCGCGCAGGCCGGAGATCGAGGTGATGTTGACGATCGCGCCCGCGCCCTGGTCGCGCATGATCGGCGCCACCGCCTGGGTCATCAGGAACGGCCCGGTGAGGTTGACCGACAGCACGCGCTGCCATTCCTCGAGCGTCACGTCGAGCATCGGCTTGAAGACGGCGATGCCGGCGTTGTTGACCAGCGCGTCGATGCGGCCGAACCGCGCGTGCGCCCGGCGTACCGCCGCCTGCACCGCCGCCGGATCGGACACGTCAGCCACCAGCGCCAGCGTGTCGTCGGGCCGGTCGAGGCCGGCGACGGCGGCGGCGAGAATGTCGCCCAGCACGTCCAGCATCGCCACCCGCCAGCCGTCCGCGAGGAAGCGCGACGCCGTCGCCAGCCCGATGCCGCGCGCGGCGCCGGTGATCAGCGCGACCTTCGTCATGACTTCCCCCCTGCCGCCGAACGGCGTAGTCTCGCCCGCGACACGATCGCGGGGAAGGGAAACGCTCCCGGTGGGGCGGCCGGACTTCAAACCCGGTAAGGGCCGTAAGACGGTTCTTCGTGGGTTCGACTCCCACTCTCTTCCGCCATTCCCGCGCCACGGCCGGGTCGCGATCCAGCGGAGTGGGCCCGGGAGGACGCGCCGTGCAGGGTAGGACGCGTATCGTGGCGATGTCGCTGGCGGGGCTGGCGCTCGCCGCCCTCGCGCTGCAGGGCGCGACGGCGCAGCCGGCCGCCTTCCCAAGCAAGCAGGTCCGCATGTTGTTCGGCTTCGCGCCCGGCGGGTCGGGCGACATGGCCGCGCGGCTGCTCGCCGATGTCGCCACGCGCACGCTCGGCCAGCAGGTGATCGTCGAGAACCGCACCGGCGCCAACGGCATGATCGCCGCCGAAGGAGTCGCGCGCAGCCCGGCCGATGGCCACACCGTGCTGTTCTGCACGACGGGCAACATGACGATCATCACCGAGCTGCCCGGCTTGCAACTCGCGGTGAACCCGGCAACGGAACTGATGGGTCTGAGCCAGCTGCTGCGCTCGACCTTCGGCCTGGTTGTCGGCAAGGACAGCCCCCACCGCTCGGTGCAGGACGTGGTGGCCGCGGCGCGCGCCAAGCCCGGAACGGTCAGCTTCGCCACGCCGGGCATCGGCTCGGTGCAGCACCTGTCGAGTGAGCTCCTGGCGCAGAAGCTCGGGCTGAAGCTGGTGCACGTGCCCTATCGCGGCTCGGCGGCGGCGATGCCCGACCTGACCAGCGGCCGCACCGATTTCTCGATCACCAATCTCGGCGACGTCATCCCGCACATCCGCTCCGGAGCGCTGCGCCTGCTCGGGCTGGGCGATCCGCTGGGCAAGCGCTTCTTCCCCGACGCGCCGATGATCGCCGAGGTAGCGCCGGGCTTCGAGACCTACGCCTGGTTCGGGCTATGCGGCCCTACGGGCCTGCCGACGGCGATCGTCAAGCGCTGGGAGGAGGCGGTGAAGGCCGCGACCGAGGATTCCCTGGTCAGCCAGCGACTGCTCGACAACGGCATGGTGCCGGCCTTCGCCGACTCCGCGACGCTGATCAAGACCATGGACGAGAACCGCCGCAACTACCGCGAAGTCATCCGCGCCGCCGGTATCAAGGCGGATTAAGGGGCGCGCCGCGCGCCGCGCAAGATCGACAAGCCCAAGCCGTCGGCATCGAAGCCGCAATCGCCCGCCAGTTCGTGGCTGGTGACATAGGCCGCCTGCTCCGCGCACAGGAACGCGACGGAATCCTCCACACACTATCCGGCCGACGGGGTTCGGCCAGGCTCTGGTCGAGACAGACGAGACAATTCCCCTCGCCCCGCGCAATGTCCACGAGACAGTCGCCCGTTACCTTGCCCTCATCGACAAAGTGCACAGCGTGCCCGTCGCATGAACCAAGGAGCGCTCCCGATGTTGAACGGTTGGGTTCTGTCGCTGATCATCTGCTCGGCGACGCCGTTGCCCGGCGGCGGCTATTGCGAGTCGCGGGCCGTGGACTACGCGCTCAGCCGCGAGCAGTGCAGAGCGGCGCTGGCCGCCGAGAAGCCGCGAATCGAGGCGCCGATGCGCCTGGAGTGTATCGAAGACCCTGCGCTGTCCGCCGCGCTCGAAGAGATGGATGGCCCAAGCGAGGCCGCAAGCCCCCTATCGCGGGCGAATATCCGCCGCCCGCGGTAAAGCTTCGGTCCGAGATCCGGGAGGGCGGCTATGGCGCCCCGACGCGACCGACGAACCGCTCCAGCTTCACCTTGTCGATGGTGCGCCGTTCGTTCTTGAGTGACGTCAGGCCGGCGCGGTCGAAGAACTCCAGGATCTGGATCGCCACCTTGCGGCCGCCGCCGATCCGGTCGCGGAACTCCGCCGCCTTGAAGGTGCCGTCGGCGGCGGTGGTTGCGAGGTCCTCGACGATGCGCACCATCTCGGCCACCGCGTCGCGCATGAAGAAGTGATCGGGCGCCACCTGCCAGACGACGGCCATGCGGCTCAGCCGGCGCATCATGTCCCGCACCTGGGCCTCGGTGAAATCGTACTCGTCGGCGAAGTCACGCACGCGCGGCGGGCCGAAGCGCGCCGATTTCAGCACCGGCTCGATCTTCGCCCACATACGCTCGTCCTGCGGCGAGAGCCGCACGCTGTGGCCGGGCAGGCGCAGCCACGGGCCGTCGGCCTCAAGCTTCTTGCCCTTCAGCAGCGCCGTGCTGAGCGCACTGAACGGCGCCGGCGGTACACGGGTCGGCAGCGCCAGGCGCAGCTTCGACGGCTCCAGGCCGGCGCTGTTGGGGTTCTTTTCGTGATGCGCCTTCAGCGCCACGACGACCGCGGTTTCAAGCTCGGCGAAGCGCGCCGTCGCGAAGCCGAACGGGCCGCCCTCGACGCCTGGCGCTGGCAGCGACAGCACGCCGGCCTCGGCCACGATATCGTCGAGCGCCTCGCGCTTGAGGTTGCGCGCGACACCGAACAGGCCGAGGTCGACGACTTGCGGCGCCAGCTCGGTCAACGCTTTCAGCGCCGCGACCGGGTCGGTCTCGGCTTGCGCGTTCAGGGCTGCGAGCCGCTCGGGCTTGCGCCGGTAGCGCGCCGGGCCCCAGGGATCGAGCACCATGCCGCCGGCCATGGTGCGCCGCGCCGACTGGTCGCGCAGGATCAGGCGGTCGCCGTGCAGCGCGCCGATCGGCGCCTCGAGCACGAGCTGCACCAGCGCGCGCTGGCCGGGCTCGATCGCCTCGACGTCGAGCGGCACGACACGCGCCATGGCGTGCGCGGCGCCCAGATGCAAATGCACCGGCGTCCAGGAGCGCAGCGGCCGCGGCTCGTCCCCCAGCAGCCGGATATGCGCGTCGATACGGTCGGTCGGCTTGCGCAGCGTGGCTGCGACCAGCCAGTCGCCGCGATGGATCGAGTCCTTGGCGATCTGCGGTCCGGCGATGTTGATGGCGCAGCGCTGGCCGGCGACGCCGATTTCCGCCGCGCGGTTCTGCGCATGCAGCGAGCGCACGCGCGCGGCCGCGCCCGTGGAGGCGATCACCAGCTGATCGCCCTCGCGCACCTCGCCCGAGAACACCGTGCCGGTCACGACGGTGCCGGCGCCGCTCAAGGTGAAGCAGCGATCGATCGGCAGGCGGAAGCGCCCCGAGGTCGCGCGTTCGCGCGTCGCCTCGGCTTCCAGCTCCAATCGCGCGCGCAGATCGTCGAGCCCCTGACCGCTCTGCGCCGAGACAGCGGCGATCTCGGCTTCGGCGAGGCTGGTATCGGCGAGCAGCGCACGGATCTCGTCTTCCAGCGTGCTCAGCTGCTCGGCGTTCGCAAGATCGGCCTTGGTGATCACGACGGCGCCGCGGCTGACGCCGAGCAGATCGAGGATCGCCAGATGCTCACGCGTTTGTGGCATCACGCCGTCGTCGGCCGCCACCACCAGGAGCGCGAAATCGATGCCGCCGATACCGGCCAGCATGTTGTGAATGAAGCGCTCGTGGCCCGGCACGTCGACGAAGCCGACGGTGCGGCCATCGGCGAGCGGCAGGTAGGCGAAGCCGAGATCGATGGTGATGCCGCGCGCCTTCTCCTCCGGCAGCCGATCGGTGTCGACGCCGGTCAACGCGCGCACCAAGGTCGTCTTGCCGTGGTCGATATGGCCCGCAGTGCCGACGATCATGGGCGCTGCTCAATGCCTTCCCCCGCTCGCGGGGGAAGGTGCCTGATGGGTGGATGGGGGTGGTGGCATCGCGGCCAGTCACGATGGTCGTGGTCGTGGTACCGACCACCCCCATCCGGCGCTTCGCGCCACCTTCCCCCGCCGGCGGGGGAAGGTAGGAGCAACGATCCGCTCATTGGAGACTCGCGAGCTGCGCGATGAAGCCTGACTCGTCCTCCAGGCAGCGCAGGTCGAGCTTCAGCGCGCCGTCCTCGATGCGGCCGATCACCGGCACGGGCAGCGCGCGGAAGGCGGCGGCAAGCTTGTCGACTGCGCCACCACTGACCTTGCCGACCGGCGTGAGCGAAAGTGCGACACTGGCGAGGCGATCCACCGGCAGCGAGCCGCTGCCGATCTGGCTGCGGCATGGCTCGACCGTCACGCTGGCTCGGTTGGCGAGAGCGGCCGAGACGGCGGGCAGCAGTCGTTTGGCGAGCGCCTCGATGTCGGCCGTGGCGCGCGTCAGCAGGCGCAAGGTCGGCAGCTTCTCGGGCAGGCGGTCGGGATCGGCATACAGACGCAGGGTCGCCTCGAGCGCGGCGAGGCGGCCCTTGTCGAGACGCAGCGCGCGCTTCAGCGGGTTCTTCGCGAGCTGGCGCACCAGCGCGGTCTTGCCGACGACGATGCCGCATTGCGGGCCGCCCAGCAGCTTGTCGCCGCTGAAGGTGACGAGGTCAGCGCCCTGCTCGATCGCCTCGCGCACCGTGGGCTCGTGCGGCAGGCCCCAGCGTTCGAGATCGACCAATTGCCCGCTGCCCAGATCGTTGACGAAGGGCAGGCCCTTCGATCGCGCCAGCGTCGCGATCTCTTTCTCCGGCACAACGTTGGTGAATCCCACGACCGCGTAGTTCGAGGGATGCACCTTCATGAGCATCGCCGTGCGTTCACCGATCGCGCCTTCGTAGTCCCTGAGATGCGTGCGGTTGGTGGTACCGATCTCGACCAGGGCGCAGCCGGCGCGCGCCATGATGTCGGGCATGCGGAAGGCGCCGCCGATCTCGATCAGCTCGCCGCGCGACACCGGTACTTCCTTGCCGAGCGCCAGCGTGTTGAGCACCAGCACGACGGCGGCGGCGTTGTTGTTGACGATCACCGCGTCCTCGGCGCCGGTGAGCTTGCGCAGCCAACCTCTGACGTGATCGTCACGCTCGCCGCGCGCGCCCTTCTCGACCACGTATTCGAGGTTCGACGGCGCGCCGAGCACCGAGTCGCTCGCCTCCAGCGCCTCGCGCGCCAGCACGGCGCGGCCGAGATTGGTGTGCAGCACGGTACCGGTGAGGTTGAAGACGCGGCGCTGCGACGGCGCCATTTCGGCCGCCAGCCGCCGCCCGGCCAGCGCCGCCACGCCAGCCTCGTCGGCGACGGCCTTGGCGGCGCGCAGATCGGCCAACGCCGCGCGCACCGCCTCGGTGGCGGGCAGGCGGCCATGCCGCTCGATCAGCGGCAAGGTATTGGCGTGGCGCAGGACGCGGTCGACGGCGGGAAGTCGGGAGGCGGGATCGCTGGACAATGACGGGGCTCGCACGCGAGACGGGCTGACTGCGTACCGCCTCCGCCGCCGCGCGGCAACTAGCCTGCGGGTGTCGCCCGCTGCTGGTAACGTCGTGGTAACCCGAGCGCGGAGCCGCGATGGCGATCAATCGGGGGCGAAAAGACCGTTACTGCGCGGCGCGCGACGCGACGATGGCGGGCTCGGAAAGGTGGCCGGCATGGTCGACGGTCGCGGGGCGATTGGCGGACCCGTGACCAACATCGAGGCGAGCCGAGGCGCCGAGCGCGAAGTCGACGAAGCGGGCGAGCGCGCCGATCTCGACCACGCCGCCAACCACCGCCACAACCGCGCGCCCGTCGTAGTACACACGCTCCTCGGTGGCGGGATCGTCGGAGACGACCACGAACATCGGTGGCTCGGGCAGCTCGCGCAGCGAATGACACAACGAGATACCGACTGAATCGTGACGGCAGACGACGAGGCGTGGTGTGAGCTCGCGGCCGATGCCCTCGGCGTCGCGATCGGACGCGGCGATCGCGCTGATGTTCTGCGCGCCGAGCCACGCCATCAGACGATCGCGACGGATCGTATCGGCGTCGGCCACGAGAACGGAATTCCTGCGCATCGCGCCTGACCCCCAAATATACCTTGCTCAATATCCTTTTTGTTTATGCTCATCGCGCGCCGTACTCAACTGGCGAGAGGTCCAAATTAGATAAATAATTCAACTACTTACACTACACGTGAGATGAAGAAAGAGTCGCCCGCGGTGCCACTAGAGTGGTCTGCCCCAACCTATTGAGGGCAAGAGGCGCTCACCCTACTACGGGTCGCGGTTACGCATTACGCGCTTGCATTGGAGTGCTCGGGCATGCTCCCGACCGTGCGATAGTCACCCTGACCGAATGAAGGGCTGATCGGAATTCATGGCCGAGGCGAGCTTGGCGCGCCGCGATGTCGTCTTGATCGGCGGCGGGCACGCGCATGTCGAAGTGCTGCGTCGCGCGGCGATGAAGCGGGCGCCCGAGGTGCGCCTGACGGTGATCGCCCGCGAGCTCGACACGCCCTACTCCGGCATGTTGCCAGGCCTGGTCGCCGGCCACTATCGTTTCGAGGGTGCGCATATCGACCTGCGGCCGCTGTGCCGCGCGGCGGGTGCGCGGCTGTACAACGACTCGGCGATCGGGCTGGACCTCGCCGCGCAGCGCGTGATCTGCGCTGGTCGGCCGCCGGTCACCTTCGATCGCGTCGCGCTCGACATCGGCTCGACGCCCGCGACATCGGGCGTGCCGGGTGCGGATCGCCACGCCCTGGCGGTCAAGCCGGTGCCGGGCTTTCTCGCGCGCTGGGCCTCGATTCGCGATGGCGCGACGCGGCCGGCCAGCATCGTCGTGGTCGGCGCCGGCGCCGGCGGCGTCGAGCTCTGCCTGTCGATGCAGGCGGCGTTGAAGCGCGATGGCGGCGCGCAGCCACACTTCACCCTGGTTTCGGCTGATCCCGAGATCCTGCCGAGCCATCCCACCTCCGTGCGCCGCGCCTTCATGCGCACCCTGGCGCGCCGCGGCGTCGCGGTGGTGTTGGGCAAACCGGTCCGCGAGGTCACCGCCGAGGCCGTGACACTCGAAGGCGGCGCCATGATCGCCAGCGGGCTGACCGTGTGGACCACGCAGGCCGCGCCGGCGCCGTGGCTCGGCGAGACCGGCCTGGCGCTCGACGAAAGAGGGTTCATCCGCGTCAACGAGAGCCTGCAATCGGTCTCGCACGCCAACGTCTTCGCCACCGGTGACGTCGCGGCGTTCGATGCCTCGCCGCTGCCCAAGGCCGGCGTCTTCGCCGTGCGCGAGGGTCCGTTCCTGGCGCACAACCTGCTCGCGCCGGAGGACCAACCGCTTCAGCGCTATGTGCCGCAGCGGCGCTTCCTCAGTCTGATTACGACAGGCGATACGCGCGCCGTGGCCTCGCGCGGCGGCCTGTCGATCGAAGGTGACTGGGTGTGGCGCTGGAAGCGGCGCATCGACACCAGATGGATGGCGATGTACCAGCGCCTGCGTCCCGGCGGGCGCATGGCCGCGCAGGGCGATCTGCCGGAGACGACCATGCCGAACATGGCGGCGATGGCCGCGCCGATGTTGATGCGCTGCGCCGGTTGCGGCGCCAAGATCGGCGCAGAGACCTTGCGCCGCGCGTTGGCAGATCTCGACATTCCCGCGCGCTACGACATCCCGCTGGGCGTGCGCGACGGCGAGGACACCAGCGCCATCCTGGTGCCGCCGGGCCGCGCGCTGCTGCAGAGCGTCGATCATTTTCCGGCGCTGTTCGACGATCCGCTGCGGCTGGGCCGCGTTGCCACCCTGCACGCGCTGTCCGACCTCTTCGCCAAGGGCGCGCAGGCGCACAGCGCGCTAATGACCGCGGTGATCCCCTACGCCCGCGGCGCGCTGCAGGAACGCGATCTTGGCGAGCTGCTGCGCGGCGTGGTCGAGGAGCTCAATCGCGCCGGCGCCGTGCTGATCGGTGGCCACACCATCGAGGGCCCCGACCTCGCGGTCGGCCTGACGGTCAACGGCACCGCCGAGATCACGGCGCTGATGCGCAAGGGTGGCCTGCGCGAGGACGACGCGCTGATCCTGACCAAGCCGGTGGGCACCGGCGTTCTGTTTGCCGCCGACATGACCGGCGATGCGCGCGGGCTCGACATCGAGGCGGCGATCCGCTCGATGCTGGTGTCCAACGCCTCAGCCGCTATGGCCGCGCGCGAGGCCGGCGCCACGGCCTGTACCGACATCACCGGCTTCGGCCTGGGCGGCCATCTGATCGAGATGCTGCGTGCCTCGGGCTTCGATGCTGAGGTGTCGCTGCCGGCGATCCCGGTGCTGCCCGGAGTCCTGGCCGCCTTCGCGCGCGGCACGCGCAGCACATTGGCGCCGGAGAACGTCACCATGGTCGGAACCGTCGAGCGTCGCGAATCCTCGCCGCACTACGACCTGCTGTTCGATCCGCAGACCTCCGGCGGCCTGTTGATCGGCATCACCGCCGATCGCGCCGAAGCCCTGATCGACCGGCTGCGCGCCGGCGACACACCCGATGCGGCGATCGTCGGCCGTGTCATCGCGCGCGGCGGCGGCGCGGCGCGGCTTGTCACGGTGGACTGATCATGCGGCTTCTGGGAATCGTCGGCTGGAGCGGTAGCGGCAAGACCACATTGGTCGAGAAGCTGCTGCCGCTGCTCGCGGCGCGCGGGCTCAAGGTCTCGACCATCAAACGCTCGCATCACGGCTTCGACGTCGACAAGCCCGGCAAGGATTCCTGGCGCCATCGCAAGGCGGGTGCGCACGAGGTGCTGGTCGCCTCCGATCTGCGCTGGGCGCTGATGCGCGAGAATCGCGACGGCGGCGAGATCGCACTCGACGAGCTCGTGGCCCGTCTCGAGCCGGTCGACCTCGTGCTGGTCGAGGGCTTCACCAACCATCCGCACGCGCGTATCGAGGTCTGGCGCGCCGCCGAGGGCAAAGCGCTACGCTCGGGCGACGATTCCGGCCTGCTGGCCATCGCCGCGCCGCGCGCGGATTGGAAGGAAGGCGGCGGCCGTCGCTGGCTCGATCTCGACGACGCGGAAGCGGTCGCGGCGTTCATCGCGGACTGGGTCAAGTCTTAGCGGCGCGGCCCGAACGGCGTTAGCGCCCGAACAGGCTGCGCGCGATGATGGTCTTCATCACCTCGATCGAGCCGCCGGCGATGCGGGCGTAGCGCGCATCGACGAAGGCTCGGGCGATCGGGAATTCGGTCATGTAGCCGTAGCCGCCGTGCAATTGCAGGCATTCGTCGACGACGCGCGCCTGCAGCTCGGTCGTTGTCATCTTGGCCATCGCCGCGTCGACCGAATCGAACGCACGCTTCAGGTGCAGCTCGATGCAGCGGTCGACAAGCACGCGCTGGGCCATGATCTCCGCTTTCAGCCCGGCGAGCTTGAACTGCGTGTTCTGGAAGGCGGCGATCGGCTTGCCGAAGGCGTGGCGCTGCTGGACGTAGTCGATGGTCCAGCGCAGCGCCGCCTCGGACGCCGTGATGGCGCGCACCGCCTGAGTCAGCCGCTCCTGCGACAGCTCGTTCATCAGGAGCGTGAAGCCCTGGCCCTCGTTGCCGAGAATGTTGGCGGCCGGCACGCGCACGTCCTCGAAGAACAGCTCGGAGGTATCCTGCGAATGGATCCCGAGCTTCTTGAGCTGGCGGCCGCGGCGGAAGCCCGGCCGGTCGCCCTCGACGACGATCAGGCTCATGCCCCTGGCGCCCTTGGTCGCGTCGGTCTTGCAGGCGACGATCACCAAATCAGCTTGCTGGCCGTTGGAGATGAAGACCTTCTGGCCGTTGATGACGTAGTCGTCGCCGTCGCGCCGCGCCGTCGTGCGGATCGCCTGCAGGTCGGAACCGGCCGAGGGCTCGGTCATGGCGATGGCGCCGATCGCCTCGCCCGAGGCCATGCGGGTGAGCCACTGCTTCTTCTGCTGCGGCGAGCCGTATTTGAGAATGTAGGGTGCCACGATGTCGGAATGGAGGCCGAAGAACACGCCGGTGGCGCCGGCATCGGCCAGCTCCTCCATCACCACGACGCTGTGCAGGAAGTCGCCGCCCGGCCCGCCATATTCTTCCGGCACCTCGCAGCACAGCAACCCGGCCGCGCCGCCCTTGAGCCAGACCTCGCGCGGCACGCGCGCCTGCTGCTCCCACGTCACGTAATGCGGTGTGATCTCCTCGGCGACGAAGCGGCGCACCGAGTCGCGAAAGATCTCATAGTCGGCGGGGAAGAGCGTGCGCGGGATCATGGCGCGGTCTTATCACGACAGAGGCGGCAGGAGTTTCAGCCGGCGGAATTCGTCGAACCAATCAGCCAGCATATCCTCGGTATCGACGACATGGTGGAAGCCGGCCTGCATCGACTTTACCGAACTCACGATTACCGGCGGACCCGGCCGCTCGCGGCCGTGGGCGAATTGCCAGTCGGCATAGACGAAGGAGTCGCCGACGAACTGCTGGAGTGTCCAGGACCGCAGGCCGTGGCGCCGCACCAGCGCCGCCCATTCGGCCTCGCGTTTCGGCATCTCGTCCGACAGCCTCATCGGTCGCGGCCCGCCCTCCTCCATACCGAGCGACTTCGCGATCGCCGGCCAGAGGTTGCGCCAGACATAGACGTCGCCGTTGGTGATGTTGAAGGTCTCGTCGGCCGCCGCCGGGCTGGTGCCAGCCCACTCGATGGCGCGTGCCAACAGGTTGGCGCAAGTGCCCGAAGCGACATAGGGCGCACCGCCCGGCCAGTGCAGCGGTTCGCCGCGCGCCTTCTGCAGTGAACCATAGGCGCCGATCGCCGCCAGCATGTTCATCGGGCTGCCCAGCCCGTGGCCGAAGATGATCTGCGGCCGCAGAATGCTGAAGCGCCAGTCGCGACCCTTCCGCGCCGCGCGCAGCCAGTCTTCCTGCAGCCAGTAGAAATTGGCGTGCTGGTGCCGGGGCCAACGCTCGCGCGCCGGCACCTTCATCGGCGCGATGTGCGCGCCATAGGCCTTGGTGCCCTGCAGCAGCGTCACATGCCGCAGGTTCTTCGCCACGCGCAGCAGCGGCGTCATCAGATTGGACAGGAACGCGAGGTTCATCTCCATCTGCGCCGCCTCGCGCCAGCCCGCGACGAGTCCGGGCAGCTCGTACAGCGCGGCGAAGACGACATGCGTCACGTTGGCGAATGTCGTCGAGGCGGCCTCGCACGCGGCCGCGTCGGACAGATCGAGCGCGAGATGTTCGTGCGGTCCCTCGAGGTCGGGCGCGCGGCGCGACAGCGCGATGACGCGCCAGCCCGGCAGCGTGTTGAACCGCGCCACGGCAGCGCGCCCGACGATGCCGGAGGCGCCGGCGATCAGGATCGTGTTGTCGGCCATCACCGGCCTCAGCCGCAGGCGGCGAATACGCGCGCGATGCCGGCGCGATCGACGCCGCCGCGCAGCAGCAGCTCGAGCAGCAGGCGCGTCTTCAACGGATGCAGTCGACCGGAGAAAATCAGGCCGGCCTGACGCAGGCCGATCTCCGATCCGGGGCCTTCATAGGTCGACGCCAGAAGCGGCCCGGCGCCGGTGCGCGGCGCGATGAGCACGGGGAGCGAGCGGTTCAATCTCTCCACACGCTCGACCAGAGTCTCGGGCACGTGACCGCCGCCAGTGCCGGCGAAGACGATTCCGGCATAGCCCAGATGCGCCGGGTCGGCGAGCAGTGCGTCGAGAAACCCGCCGGTCTCGTCCATCGCCGCCCACAGGAGCGCCACCGGCTTGCGGCCGGCCGCGAGCAGCCGCGCCGCGGGCTTCGCCCCCAACGCCGCATCGACGGCGCGCTTCCAATCGCGCACCGGCAGCGACAGCGGGATGACCCGATCCTCGATCAGCGTCGCCAGCGGGCCCGTCGCCGGGCTGCGGAACGTGTCGATGCGGCTGGTCTCGCTCTTGACCACGTCGAATGGCGCATAGACATGGTCGAGGAATGTCACGACCGTGCCGATCGCACCGACATGCGCGCGCATCCAAGGCGACGCCGCGACGCGCACCGAGGCCAGCAGATTGCCCGCACCGTCGGCCGAGGTCAGGCGCGGGTTGCGCATCGCGGCGGTGAAGACCACCGGCAGGCTCGGCGCGAGCACGCAGTCGAGGATGAAGCTGGTTTCCTCCAAGGTGTCGGTGCCCTGCGAGATCACCACGCCGACAGCGTCGGCGAGCGCTTCGACTCGTTGCGCCAGCTGGAGCATCACATCGACGGTGAGGTTGCTGCTGCCGATGCGCGCCACCGTCTCGCCGCGCACGTCCGCGACGTCGGCGAGCGCCGGCACCATGCGGATCAGATCGTCGGCACCCAAACCCTGCTTCATCGCGCCCGACTCGGCGGGCATTGTCGCGATTGTGCCTCCGAGGGCGAAGTACTGGACGAGAGGCTTGGCAGGCATGACGGCTCCAGATGCGGCGCGGCGGACGGTATCACGGGCGCGCGCGACTTTCGCCCCGCGATAGACGCTGATGCCGCGCGCAAATCGGCCATGACGAGATTGCGCGGTGCGCGGACGGCCGCCCGTCGTAGTGTCCGCGCGCCGCGCAGCGTTGGTCGCGCGGTGTGCGTTCTCAGGGCGGGGTGGAAGTCCCCACCGGCGGTAAGCGCTGAGTGAGTTAGCGCAAGCCCGCGAGCGCCTGCCCGCGTAGCGTATGGGCAGGGTCAGCAGATCCGGTGCGATTCCGGAGCCGACGGTCACAGTCCGGATGAAAGAGAGCGATGTGGCGTAGACGCGTCGATTCGCGCAGGCGAGTCGCGCGTTTCCGTCCGTTCGTGCGCCCTGATTCAACCGTCTCAAGGAGACCGTCGTGAATCAGAGCAATCCCAGTCCTATCGAAGCCAGCCCGCGCGTCGCCTTCGTGCAATCGTGCTGGCACCGCGACATCGTCGATCGCTGTCGCGATTCCTTCCTCGCCGAGATGGCTGCGCGCGGCTACGACGCCGACCGCATCGATCTCCACGAGGTGCCTGGCGCCTTCGAAATTCCGCTCTACGCCAAGATGCTGGCGCTGAGCGGCCGTTACGCCGCCGTGGTCGCCTCGGGCTTCGTCGTCGATGGCGGCATCTACCGCCACGAGTTCGTCGCCGACGCGGTGATCGACGGGCTGATGCGCGTGCAGATCGAGACCGAGGTGCCGATGATCTCCGCCGTGCCCACGCCGCAGCGCTTCCACGAGCACGACGAGCATCGCGCCTTCTTCAGCCACCATTTCGTGGTCAAGGGCGCCGAAGCCGCCGCCGCCTGCGTGGCGACGATCGAGAATCTCGGCCGGCTGAAGCGGGCGGCCTAGTCTTCCTCATACTCCCCTCTCCCCTCATGGGAGAGGGGAGCTACTCCGCAGCCTTGGGAAGGGTGTGCGCACCGAACAGCGCACGCACCTGCTCTGGCGTGTAGTAGCCGCGCCGCAGATCGCGCTCAACCAGCGCCGGCGAGCGCTTGGCCGGATCGCCGTAGCCGCCGCCGCCGGGCGTCGTGACACGCACGACATCGCCGGGGCCGACCTCGATGTCCTGGTCCTTCGACAAATGCGGCGGGCGGTAGATCTTGCCACCCTGCTCGACCATCACCGTGTTGACGCCGCCGTCTCTGCCGCCCAGCGCGCCTTGTGGGCCGACGCGACCGTGATCCATCACCATCGACACGCGCGCCTCGCCGCGCCGGATGCGGATGGCATAGCGGATGCCGAAGCCGCCGCGATGCTCGCCGGCGCCGCCCGAGCCCTCGGCCAACGCGAACTCCTCGAACAGAACGGGGTAGTACTGCTCCAGCACCTCGACCGGCGGCATCTTGGAGATGCCGATGGTCGAGCAGCCGTTCGACAGCCCATCGCCTTCGTAGGAGCCGCCATAGCCGCCGCCGGTGAAGAGATACATGATGTAGTGCCGGCCGCGCGCCGGATCGAAGCCGCCGACACCGAGATTGCCTGAGGTGCCGGCGGGCGCGGCGAACAGGCGATCGGGAATCGCTTTGGTGAGCGCCGCGAACACCGATTCGGCGATGCGCTGGCTGACCTCTGCGGCGCAGCCCGACACCGGCCGCGGATACCTGGCGTAGAGGAACGTGCCCTCGGGCTCGACGATATCGAGCGGCTCGAAGGTACCGGCGTTGATCGGCACGTCGGGAAAGACGTGCTTGATGGCGAGGTAGATCGCCGACTTGGTGGTGGCGATCACGCTGTTCATCGGCCCGCGGCAGGGCGGGCTCGAGCCGGTCATGTCGAAGGTCAGGCGCTCGCCCGCCTTGGTGATCTTCATCTTGATATGCAGCGGCTGATCGACCACGCCGTCGGAATCGACCACCGAGGCGCCTTCATAGACACCGTCGGGAATCGTCGCGATCTTCGCTCGCATCTGACGCGCCGAGCGTTCGCGCAGCTCGGCGATGGCGGTCTTCACCGTGTCCTCGCCGTAGCGGTCGATCAGCGCGGTCAGCCGCTTCTCGCCGGTATCGAGCGCGGCGGCCTGGGCCTTGATGTCGCCGATGCGCTGGTCGGCGATGCGCATGTTGCTCATCAGGATCGCCAGGATCTCGCGATCCATAACGCCCTTCTTGAAGAACTTGATCGGCGGCAGGCGCAGGCCCTCCTGCTCGACCTCGGTGGCGCTGGCCGAGAAGCCGCCCGGCACCATGCCGCCGATATCCGGCCAGTGCCCGGTATTGGCCAGCCAGGCGAAGAGCCGGCCGCGATAGAAGAACGGCTTCACGAAGCGCACGTCCATCAGATGCGTGCCGCCGAGATAGGGGTCGTTGACGATGAAGACGTCGCCCGGATCGACATGGCCGTCGTAGTGCGTCTTCACCCGATCGATCACCGCCCGGGCGGAGAACTGCATGGTGCCGACGAAGACCGGCAGGCCGAGCTCGCCCTGCGCGATCAGCGCGCCGTCTATGGCGTCGTAGATACCGTCGGAACGGTCCATGCCCTCCGAGATCACCGGCGAGAAGGCGCTGCGCACGAAGGCGAGGTCCATCTCGTTGCACACCTGGTCGAGGCCGTTCTGGATCACGGCCAGTGTGACGGGATCGATGGCGCTCATGGCGCGACCTCCACGACGAGGTTGCCGATCGCATCGCAGCCTACCCGATCGCCGGGTTCGACCACGATGGTGGTGTCGAGTTGCTCGATGATCGCCGGACCGTCCAGCTTGAGGTCCAGCGGCAGGCGGTCGCGGGCGTAGATCGGCGTCGCGATCCAGCCGCCACGCTCGAACCACACATCGCGTGTGGCGACGCGGGCGGCGGCGATGTCCTTCGCCTTCTCGCCGCGCATCAGGGCGGCGAGGTCGATGCCGGGACGCTTGCCGATCACGGCGGTGTGCAGGTTGACCAGCACGGCGCGGATCTCCGGCAGCTCGACACCGAAGCGGCGCCAGTAGGCGGCCTCGAAGATCGTGCGCAGCTCCGCGACACTGACATCGATACGCGGCAGCGCCACTTGCAGCATGTGGCTTTGGCCCTGGAACAGCATGTCGGCGTAGTGCAGGCGCTCGACGCGGTCGACGGCGACGCCGTCCTTGGCCAGCATCGCCTCGCCCTCGGCGATCTGCGCCTCGAGGGCGGCGCGCACCTCGGCGGCGTCGAGTATCGGCAGCGGCTTGTTGATGGTGCGCACGAAGTCGCGCCGTAAATCGGCGACGACGCAGCCCAGCGCGTTGGTGATGCCTGGTCGCGCCGGCACCAGCACCTTGGGCAGCGCCAGCTCGCGCGCCAATGCCGTGGCATGCAACGGGCCGGCGCCGCCGAAGGCGAAGAGCGCGAAGTCGCGCGGATCGTGGCCGCGCGCCATCGACACCAGCCTTATCGCGCCGGCCATGCGGTCGTTGGCGATGCGCAGGATCGCCGCCGCCGCCTGATCCCAGGCCAGGCCCAGCTTCGCGCCGATCTCCTCGGCGATGCGCGCGCGCACGTGGTCGAGCGAAACAGGGCTGTCGACGGCAAGCAGACGATCGGGATTGAGCCGTCCGAGCACGAGGTTGGCGTCGGTGATGGTGGGCCGCTCGCCGCCCCGGCCGTAGCAGATCGGGCCCGGCGCGGCACCAGCGCTGTGCGGGCCGACGCGCAGCATGCCCGACGGATCGACCGAGGCGATCGATCCACCGCCGGCGCCGATGGTATGCACATCGACCATCGGCACGTGGATCGGCATGCCGTACTCGAGATCGAGCTCGCTGGAGACCTGCGGCACGCCCTCGCGGATCAGGCCGACATCGGTCGAGGTGCCGCCCATGTCGTAGGTGATCAGGTCGGGCTGCCCGCAGGCACGACCGGTATAGGCGGCCGCCATCACGCCCGACGCGGGACCGGACATCACGGTGTGCGCCGCCGCCTCGGCCGCGGCGCGCGCCGATACCGTGCCGCCATTGCCCTGCATCACCAGCAGGTCGCGCCCGAAGCCCAGCGATTTCAGCTCCGATTCGAGGCGGCCGAGATAGCGGTCGAGCACCGGCTGGATCGCGGCGTTGACCGCCGCCGTCGTGCCGCGCTCGAACTCGCGATACTCCGACACGACGCGATGGCCCGCGGTCACGTACTCGTTGGGCCACGCCGCGCGCACGATCGCCTCGGCGCGCCGCTCGTGGGCCGGATTGATGTAGCTGTGCAGGAAGTGGATCACCACCGCCTCGCAGCCGGCGTCGAGCAGACGCTTCGCCGCCGCGCGCACGGCGGCCTCGTCGAGCGCGGTGACGATGCCGCCCTCGGCGTCCATGCGCTCAGGCACCTCGATGCGCAGCTCGCGCGGGATCAGCGGCTCGAACGAACCGGTCAGGCCGTAGGACTTCGGCCGGGTACGCCGGCCCAGCTCGAGCACGTCGCGGAAGCCGCGCGTGGTGATCAGGCCGACACGCGCCACCTTGCGCTCGAGCAGCGCGTTGGTCGTGGTCGTCGTGCCGTGCACGATGGCCTGCAGCGCGCGCGCGTCGAGGCCGGCCGCGTTCATGGCGGCGACGAAGCCCACGGCCTGATTGTCGGATGTCGTCGGCACCTTGGCCAGCGACACCGCGCCGCTCGCCGTATCGAGCGCCAGCAAGTCGGTGAACGTACCGCCAACATCGATGCCGACGATAGTGGTGGGTTGGGTGCTCATCTCGAACTCATGCTGTCATCCCGAGCGCAGCGAGGGATCCAGGCCCACCCTGGATCCCTCGCTGCGCTCGGGATGACAGAAAAGGTGAATCATTCTCACACGCTCAAGTACTGGGTGCGAGCCTGCTCGTCGGCGCGCAGCTCGTCCATGGTGCCGGTGAAGCGCACGCGGCCCTTCTCGATGATCACGGCGCGGTCGGCGACCATCGCCGAGAAATGCAGGTTCTGCTCCGACAGCACGACGCTCAAGCCCTCGGCCTTCAAGGTGCGGATGGTTTTCGCCATCTGCTCGACGATCAGCGGCGCCAAGCCCTCCGACGGTTCGTCGAGCAGCACGCAGCGCGGGTTGCCCATCAGGGTGCGCGCGATGGTCAGCATCTGCTGCTCGCCGCCGGACATGCGCCCGCCCGGCCGGTCGCGCATGCGCCCGAGATTGGGGAACAGCTCGAACAGGCGATCGGGCGTCCAGGTCGGCGCACCCCCGCGCGGCGCCTGGCGGCCGACCTCGAGGTTCTCCATCACCGAGAGGTCGGTGAAGATGCGGCGGTCCTCCGGCACGAAGCCCAGCCCCAGCCGCGCGATGCGGAAGGGCGACAGCCCCTCGATGCGCGCGCCGGCGAAGGTGATCGCGCCGGCGCTGGGCCGCACCAGGCCGATCACCGATTTCAGGGTCGTCGACTTGCCGGCGCCGTTGCGGCCGAGCAGCGCCAGCACCTCGCCTTCGCGCGCCTCCAAGGTCACGTCGGCGAGGATATGGGCTCGGCCGTAGTAGCTGTGGAGGCCTTCGACATGCAGCATCATGCCGGCACCTCGTGCCCGAACATGGCGCCGCTGCCGAGATAGACCGCTTGCACCTGCGGGTCAGCGCGCACCGCGGCTGGCTCGCCCTGGGCGATCAGCCTGCCGCGATCGAGCACGATGATGCGGTCGGCATGGGCGAAGACCACGTCCATGTCGTGCTCGGTGAACAGCACCGCGACCTCGCGCTCGCGCGCCAGCGACGCGGCCAGCGCCATCAGCTCGATGCGCTCCTTGGGCGCCATGCCAGCGGTCGGCTCGTCCATCAGCAGCAGCTTGGGATCGTTGGCCAAGGCCACCGCCAGCTCGACGCGCTTGAGGTCGCCATAGGCCAGCACGCCACAGACACGATCGCCCTGCTCGCGCATGCCGACGCGACCCAGCAGCGCGTCGGCCTCGTTGCGATGCCGCGCCGAGGCGCGCGACAGGAGCGAGCCGAGGCCATGGCGGTGCGAAAGCAGCGCCATCTGCACGTTCTCGCGCACCGTCATCGAGGTGAAGGTCGCGGTGATCTGGAAGGTGCGGCCCACACCCAGCCGCCAGATCGCGCGCGGCTTCATGCCTAGGACATCGCGGCCCAGAAGGCGCACGGCGCCGGCGTCGGCGGACAGCTGGCCATTGAGCATGTTGAAGCAGGTCGACTTGCCGGCGCCGTTGGGGCCGATCATCGCTAGCAACTCGCCGGCGACGACGGTGAACGACACGTCGTCGACGGCGCGCACACCGCCGAAGGCTTTGGCAAGGCCGGCGACCTCGAGAACCGGCGCGCTCACGACGCCGGCCTCACGCGGCGCCACAGCATCGCCAGGCCGCCGACGACGCCCTGCGGGAAGAGCAGCACCAGGGCGAGGATCACCAGGCCGAAGACGCTGCGCCAGTACTCGGTGCGCCGTGCCAGCTCGTCCTTCAGCCAGGTGAAGATCGCGGCGCCGGCGATCGGGCCGGTGATGGTCTCGACGCCACCCAGCAGCACCATGACCAGCGCGTCGGTGGATTGCGCGATCGAGGCCAGCTCGGGCGAGATGCTGCCCTTGGAGAAGGCGAAGAGTGCGCCGCCCAGCCCAGCGAAAGCGCCGGCCAGCGCGAAGGCGAACCATTGCAGGCGGCGCACGTCGATGCCGATCGCCTCGGCGCGCAGCGGTGAATCGCGGCCGGCGCGCAGCGCGTAGCCGAAGGGCGAGAACAGCATGCGCCAGAGCAGGCCGATACCCAGCGCGCACAGTACCAAGGTCAGCCAGAAATAGACGCGCTTGTCGGCCAGCCAGGCGGGTGGCCAGACGCCGGTGAGGCCATTGCTGCCGCCGGTCAGCGAGTCCCACTGGAAGATCACCGACCAGGTGATCTGCGCGAAGGCCAAGGTCAGCATCGCGAGGTACACGCCCGACAGCCGCACACAGAACCAGCCATAGACCAGGGCCACCGCGCCGGCGACGAAGGGCGCCACCGCGACCGCGACCTCCATCGGCAGCTGGACCTTGCGCATCAGAATCGCCGCGGCGTAGGCGGCCACACCGAAATACGCCGCATGACCGAACGAGACCATGCCCGACGGACCCATCAGCACGTGCAGGCTGACGGCGAAGAGCGAGAGGATGGCGATGTCGGTCAGCAGCACCAGCAGGTAGCGATCGTCGGGCGCGGCGAAGGGGATCAGTGCCAGGAGCGCCACGAAGGGCAGCCAGCGCCGCCAGTCCGGCATGTTCGGCAGGGTGGTGATCTCGCCCACGGCGCGCTGCTGCGCGGGCGGCCGGCCGAGCAGGCCGTAGGGCCGCACCACCAGCACGATCGCCATGACCAGGAACTCGACGACCAGGGTCAGCTTGGAAAACGAGATCTCCAGGCCGAGGACGCTCTGGGTGCCCAGCGCGATGCAGAACGCCTTGACCACGCCGATCAGGATCGCGGCGATGAAAGCGCCCGGGATGCTGCCCAGGCCGCCGACCACCGTGACCACGAAGGCGTCGGCGATCACCGCCAGGTCGAGGCCGAGATTGGCCGGCTCGCGCGGCAGCTGCAGCGCGCCGCCCAGGCCAGCCAGCGCCGCGCCGACGAAGAACACGCCGGTGAACAGCTTGCGCTCGTCGACGCCCAGCGCGCCCACCATCTCGCGATCCTGCGTCGCCGCGCGCACCAGCGCGCCCCAGCGCGTGCGGGTGAGCGCCAGCCACAGGCCCAGCAGCAGGAGGGGCGCGATGACGATCAGCGCCAGATCGTATTGCGGCACGCGGCGGCCCATGATCTCGACCGTGCGCGACAGACCGGGCGCGCGCGGGCCGACCAGTTCCTCGGCGCCCCAGATCGCCAGCGCCACGTCCTTGATCACCAAGACGACGGCGAAGGTCGCGAGCAGCTGGAACAGCTCAGGGGCGCGATAGATGCGCCGCAGGATGGCGATCTCGATCAGCGCGCCCAGCGCGCCGATCACGATGGTCGCGACGACGATGGCGCCCCAGAAGCCCAGCGGCGTGCGTCCGAGGAACTCCACCGTCGAATAGGCGACGTAGAGCCCCAGCATGTAGAGCGAGCCGTGGGCGAAGTTGACGACGCGCGTGACGCCGAAGATCAGCGACAGGCCGGCGGCCACCATGAACAGCGACGACGCGCCGGCCAGCCCATTCAGCAACTGCGCGAGGATCGAGGCGAACGACACCGATCAGTTGGCCGGCCGCATCTTCCTCACCTCGTCGTCCGGCGGCAGGGCGTCCTTGCCGTCGACGTAGCGCCAATTGACCATCACGCCCTTGCCGTCCTTGACGTCGATCTGGCCGACATAGGCGCCCATGGTCGATTGATTGTCGATCGCGCGATAGGTGATCGACCCGAACGGCGTGTCGTGCGTCAGCCCGGACATGGCGTCGACCAGCTTCTCCTGGTCGAGCGAGCCCGCCTTCCTGATCGCCGCCACCGTCGACTGGATCGTGGCGTAGCCGACCACCGAACCCAGGCGCGGGTAGTCCTTGAACTTCGCCTGGTAGGCGTCGAGGAACTTCTGGTGCGAGGGCGTCTTGATCTCGTTCCACGGATAGCCGGTGACATACCAGCCCTTGGGCGTCTCCTCCTTCAGCGGATCGAGATACTCGGGCTCGCCGGCCAGCAGGTTGAACACCTCGCGGCCCTTGAACAGCTCGCGGCTGTTGCCCTCGCGCACGAACTTCGCCAGGTCGGGGCCGAACAGCGAGCTGAAGATCGCGTCGGGCTTGGCGTCGGCGATGGCCTGCGCCACCGCGCCGGCCTCGATGCGGCCCAGCGGCGTGGCCTGCTCGGTGACGAACTCGACGTCGGCCTGTTGCGCCTTGAGCAGCTTCTTGAACGCCGCCGTCGCCGACTGGCCGTACTCGTAGTTCGGGAAGACGATCGCCCAGCGCTTCTTCTTCAGCTTCACCGCGTCGGGGATCAGCATCGCCGTCTGCATGTAGGTCGAGGCGCGCAGGCGGTAGGTGTAGCGGTGACCCTGGTCCCAGACGATCTTGTCGGAGAGCGGCTCGGCGGCGATGAACAGAGTCTTGCGCTGCTTGGCGAAGTCGGAGACCGCCAGCCCGACATTCGACGGGAAGGTACCGACCAGGAAGGCGACCCGCTCGCGGCTCAGCAGCTCCTCGGCGACGCGCACCGCGTCGGCCGGCGTACCGCCATCGTCGCGCGAGACGATCTCGATCGGACGGCCAAGCGCGCCGCCGGCCTTGTTGAACTCCTCGACCGCCAGCTCCCAGCCTTTCTTGTAGGGCTCGAGGAAGGCGGGAAAGTTCTTGTAGCTGTTGAGCTCGCCGATGCGGATCGGCCCCTGCTGCGCGAATGGAGCGCGACCTCCAGAAACGGCGGCCAGCGCCGTCGCCGCAACCACGACCTGCCTTCTCTTCAACATCGAACGTCTCCGTCAGGAACCCCTGCCATGAGCGTACTGGTGGCCGAGCGCGACCGGCAAGCGCTCTCTGGCGATGTCAGGCGGCGAAGCTGGATCTCGCCTGGACGCCCCACTTGCCCGCCTGGCGTGTCACCACCCATACCGAGGGATATCGGCCGATCAGCGTGCCATCGCCCCGCCAGCGGCTGAACTGGACCGCGAGGTGCACCTTGTCGGCGAAGGCGTGGATGACTCGGCGTTCATCCCACCGGCTCTCGCGCCAACCATCGCCAGCTCGGGCGACGAAGGCGTCGAGCCGGTAGTCGCCGGCCCGCTCCCAGACCGTCACCGTGCCGCTCGCCAGACGTACATGGGGAAAGTTGAACGCGCGATTGACGCCCGCCTCGTCGCGCGCGTTGAGCGCCGCCATGAACGCATCGAGTGTCGCCATGGCGGCATCGATCGCTTCGCTATCGGCCGCGGGCCCGCTCATCGCTGGCCGTCCCACAGTTTGATCTCGTCGGCCCGCAATCCTCCGACCCGGGGATGTGGCCGGCCGCCGATCGCCAGCGCCACGATGAAGACGATCTCCTCGGGCCGCGGCCCGTCGGGCACGGCGAACTCGATCGTGTCGAAATGGCTGCGCACATAGGCTGCGTGGGCGTGATGTAGCGGCACGTCGATACGCGCGCCGGCGGCCGCGACCTTCACCGTCGAGGGCACGATCGCCTTCGCGCCGCCCATCGCCTCGCGGATGCCCCAGCCGCTGGGCTGGTGCCAGAGCGCGGCGTGCTCCAGTTCGCCGGCGACGCCGACGATCACCGCCTTGCCATAGCCGTCGACCTGCTTGCCCTCGACGCCCAGCGTGGCGAGCAGACGCTTGGTCAGGTCGAAGGCCAGTGGTTTGAGCGCGTCCATCATCGGCGCGATGTCCTCGACGTAGCGCCCGGCATAGGGATTGCGCACGACCCCGCCGATCGCGGCCTTGCGCACGGGAACGGCGAGCGGCGCGCCGCCATCGTGCATGGTCTCCTCGATCGCGGTGACGATCTTGCGCAGCGCGACGACGGACATCAGCTGATCTCTCCCGCGACGTAGCGGGTGAAGGCGTCGGCTGAGCGGTGGCCGGCGACCATGTCAGTGAAGGCCTCGCCGATGCAAGCGCCGAACTTGAAGCCGTGGCCGGAGCAGTTCGACATCGCCCAGGCCGCCTTGCCCACAGGCACCGAGCGGAACGTCTCGCGCCCTGGCCGTCGATCGACCGTGTAGTAGCAAATCTTGCCCTCGGCGAGCCGGTAGCGCTCGAGGTCGCGCAGACGGCCGCGCGCCTGTTCCCAGACGCGGCGCACCTCATCGAAGGCGGCGATGCGCGGATCGCTGGCGGCGTCGCCCTCGCGGCTGAACAGGTGATCGCCGATCTTCAGCCGCGTACGCGTACCATCGGGCCGCGCCACCGGCGGCACGAGATAGAAGCCGCGGTCGTCGCCGATCGACAGCAGCGACGGATAGTTCGCCCATTGCCGCGCCAGATCGTCGGGCAGATCGACATAGGCCAGGACCTGGCGCGACGGCTCTACATGCTCGCCCATGTCGGGCACCAGCTCGCGCACCCAGGCGCCGGCCGCGACCAGCACGAGATCGCCGGCCACGCGCTCGCCATCGGCCAGGGTCACGGCGCCGCCATCGGCATCGATCGAGCGCACGCGCGATATCGGCCGCAGCTTCGCGCCTTTCTCGCCCAGCCACTTCGCCAGCGCCGCGACGATGCGGTCGGCCAGCAGCACGCCGCCCTCGGGCGAGAGATAGGCCGTGCGGACACCCGCCGGATCGATCAGCGGATAGCGCTTCGCCATCTCGGCAGCAGTCATCTCGAGGACCGGAAAACCATCGGCCTTGATCAAGCGCAGCGACTCGGCCTGCCGGTCGTTCGCGCCGGCGCTCATGGACAGTGAGCCGGTATCGACGCAGAGCTTCACGCCAAGATCGGCCCACAGCCGGTTCCACGCGGCGTAGGCGTGCGTGATCATGCGCATGTAGCCGATCTCGGTGCCGTAGGGGCGGCGGATCAGGCGATGCGAATCGACCGAGGTGCCGACAGGGTTGGGAATCGGCCCCTGCTCCAGCACCGTGACGTGATGGCCCTCGCGCGTGAGCGCCCAGGCCGCGCCCAGCCCTGCGATGCCGGCGCCGACGATTACGACGTACATGGCGCGGACCATATCATGCGAATGTCGGGTTCGCGCTCTTCGTTCGCCGTACCATCGGTGCGTTCCTCCTCGACGAAGCCATGGCGCTGGTAGAAGGCGCGCGCCGCGAGATTACGCTGGAACACCCAGAGCCGCAGCGGCGTTCCGCCGATGCGCCTTGCCTCGGCTAGCAGGCGCGTGCCGAGGCCGACACGCTGATGCGCGGGCGCGATGTAAAGATGGTCGAGCCAGCCATGACGGACCGCCGCAAAACCGACAAGGGCACTGTCCAGCGTCGCCGCGCGCACGCTCAACTCGCGCAGCATGACGTTGCCCACCCACCACCGAGTCTCTTC
Organism: Alphaproteobacteria bacterium; assembly: GCA_016869975.1. Lineage (GTDB taxonomy): Bacteria > Pseudomonadota > Alphaproteobacteria > Reyranellales > Reyranellaceae > JAFAZJ01. The sequence goes on along the minus strand of VGCZ01000016.1, from coordinate 69,720 downwards.
ATCGCTGTGCACCGCGCGCAGCCACGGCATGGCCTGCCGCCGCGATGCGAGGAACAGGCTAGTCAACGCATCCGCGTCATCAGGCACCGCGTCGCGTAGGCGGAACTCACCGCTCACGCCCAGCCCGTCAGCAGCCGGCGGGCCCAATCTTCGCGCCCGTGACTCGCCGCCTGACGCGACGCTGCTTGCCAGTCGTAATCGACCTCGATGTGCTCGGCGCGCCAGCCGTGGCGGCGCTTTTCGATCACGGCGTAGCGCGCGTGCGGCGAGCCGACCTCGACCGAATGCGGCGACGGTTCGAGATCATCGTAGGCCTGCAGGCCGACGCTGCCCGGGTTCACCACCAGCCGCCCATCCGACAGACGCAGGCTGCGCGGTACATGCGTGTGGCCGCAGAGGATCAGCGCGGCGCGGCAATCGCCGGCGCGACGATCCACCGTCGCGAGATCGGCGACACGCGTGCGATCGCCGTCGATGCGCTCCATGAAATAGACCAGATCGCTGGTCGGCGAGCCATGGCAGAGGAACACCTCGTCCGACAGCGCCAGCGTCTCGGGCAACGCGGCGATCCAGTTGCGCTCCTGCGCCGTCAGCACGCCACGCGTGAAGGCATCGGTTTTGCCCAGCTTCTCCGGCGGATCATGCAGCACCTGCCGCTCGTGATTACCACGGATCGTCGGCAGGCCCAGCGGCATCAGCACCGTGGCCGTGCCCACCGGATCGAGCGGCCCGGAGAGGATATCGCCGAGATTGACCGTGACGTCGACATGGCGCTCGGCGATGTCCTCGAGCACCGCCTCCAGCGCGAAGCGATTGCCGTGGATGTCGGAGATCGCCGCGATCCTCATGGACGTTCGATCGCCAGCTCCGCCGCCGCCAAGTCCTCCAACGCCGCACCGACCGACTTGAAGAGGGTGATCGATCGCGCGTCGCCTTTGTCGCGGCCGCTATGGTGGCCGCGCGTCAGGTCGTAGAGGTCGGCGAGCACGTCGTCTTCGGCGATCTCGCCGGAACGCAGCGGCAGGACGATGTCGCCGGCCTCCTTCATCGCGCCGGCCCTGGTGTCGACGAAGACGCGGGCGGCGCGCGCGGCCGCGTCGTCGCTCTCGCGCATCTCAGGGGTATAGGCGCCGACCAGGTCGATGTGCTGGCCGGGCCGCAGCCAGGCGCCTTCGACCAGCGCCGTCTTCGACAGGGTGGCGCAGGAGATGATGTCGGCCTCGCGCGTGGCGGCGGCGCGATCGTCGACCGCCGTCACCGAGACGGCGCGGCCCAACGCCTTGGGCAGGCTGTTCGACAGCTCGCGCGCCAGCGATTGCGCGTGCGCGTTCGTGCGACCCCAGATCGCCACGCGCTCGATCGGCCTGATCTTGCAGTGCACGCGGATGAGCTCGGGCGCCAACGCGCCGGTGCCGATCATCAGCAGCGAACGGGAGTCTGGCCGCGAGAGGTAGCGCGAGGCGAGGCCGGAGGCGCAGGCGGTGCGCCGCTTGGTGAGCATGGTGCCGTCGAGCAGCGCCACAGGCGCGCCGGTCTCGCCCGAGAGCAGCAGGTACTGGCCGTAGATCGAGGGCAGTGATTTCAGGCCGTTGTCGGGGAACACCGTAACGATCTTCACGCCGATATGGCGTTGCGTGGCCCCGGCCGATGTCCAGGCAGGCATCAAGAGCAGCATGGCGTGCGACGAGCCGGGGCCGGTTGGCGCCTCGATCAGGTGATGGTGGCGCAGCGGCATCTCGCAGCCGGCGCGGAACAGCGCCGCCAAACGGTCGACCAGCGCGATGTCGTCCAGGGCCGCGTCGACCGCCGCCGCGTCAAGGAAGCGCATCAGCGCGCCCTCGTGATCGGCACCACCGAGTCGGGGTCGACCAGCGCCTGCTGGCGCGCCAGCGCACGGCTGTCGGCCGGCTTTGGCGGCTCGGCGGTCTGCGGGCGCGCCGTGAAGGTCGCCAGCTCGCCCTTCAGCCTGGCGACTTCGCGCTCCAGGCGGTCGATCTCGGCGCCGCGATGGCGCGCCTGGGTGCGATGGCGGCGGTTGGAGAACCAGCCCATCATCAGGCCGGCCAGCACGCCGACCAGCAGCAGGAAGATGATCAGGAGGAAGAGTGGGGCCACCAACTTCTCGCGCAGGGGCCACAGGCCGATCTCGACCAACTCGCGGTTGGCGACCGCGACCAGTACGCCCACGGCGAGGAACAGCCCGAGAAGGATGCGCGACAGCGTCTTCATCGTTCCACCCTACGCGAGGCGCGGCCCCGGCGACAACGCCGACGCTGGCATCCCGCCTACATCATTCCCGGCGCACCCAGATCGGTGCCGTCGATCATGCGGCTGTAGCGATAGGGATACGGATCGACGATCGGTGGATCGCCCGCGACGATGTCCGCCGCCAGCCGGCCCGCGCCGGGACCGATGCCGAAGCCATGGCCGGTAAAGCCGGTGGAGAGATAGAGGTTGGGCAGAGGATCGACAGCGGAGATCACCGGGATGCCGTCGGGCGTGGAGTCGATCAGACCGCCCCAGGAATGCGCGACCTCCAGGCCTTTCAGTACGGGATAGTGCTCGGCGAGCTTGGTCAGGCCTTCGTTCACGAGCTTCGGGTCGGCGCCGGGATCGAGCGTACGATGTCGTTCGAACGGCGAGACGCCATCGAGGTTCCAGCTGGCGAACGATTCCGGCCCGTCGAAGAACGAACGGCCGACGCCCAAGGTGACGCCGTCCCAACGCTTCTTCAGCGTCGGCCAGAACTGGCGTGCATAGAGCAGGCCCTGCGGTGAGAGTTCGACCAGACCGCGGCCTCCCAGCCCGACCGTGTAGCCGCCGTCGAGACGGCGGCGAATCGTGACGTCGGGCATCGACAGGCCACCCTCGGTGACCTGCGGCGCGGCCTTGGTGAAGAAAGAGGTCGAACGCACGCCGGCCTGCGGCAGGCGCAGCCCGTGGCGACGGCAAAACAGCGAACTCCAGGCCCCGCCGGCGCATAACACCTTCTGCGCGCGAATACGGCCGCGCTCGGTGATCACTCCGACGACTTTCCCGGCTTCGATATCGAGGCCGCGTGCAGCGCAGTTCTGGTGGATCGTGGCGCCGCGCGCGCGGGCGGCTTCGGCGAGCGCGGGCCCCGCGAGCGATGGCTCGGCCCGACCATCGCTCGGCGAGTGGACGCCGCCGATCCAGTCGCCGGTGCTGCCCGGCGTCATCGCCTTGGCCTCGTCCGGCGTCAGGATATGGCTATGCATCTGGTATTCGCGCGCCGCGAGCGTCCACCGTTCCCACTGGGCGAAGTCGTCGGGGCGCGTGGTGACGTAGAGCAGGCCCGTGCGGCGGAAGCCGGTCTCGGCGCCAAGCTCGCGGTTGAGCTCGCCCCAGATCTCCAGGCTCTTCATGGCCAGCGGAAGTTCGCGCAGGTCGCGATGCTGCTGGCGGCACCAGCCCCAGTTTCGGCTCGACTGCTCGCCGCCGACCACTCCCTTGTCGATCAGCGCCACCGAGTGGCCTTTCCCGGAGAGGAAGTAAGCCGCGGCGCTGCCGGCCATGCCAGCGCCGATCACGACGACGTCGACCGATTTGGGCAGCGTCTCGTCGCTTGCGATGGGTTGGACAGGTACAGGCATTAGACCTCGGCCAAAGATCCGCAAGATGCTGAATCCGTGCCAGTCATAGACTGGTTGGCTCGCGGGCTCCTAGTGCCTTGAAATGAAGCGGCCCGCCGAAGCGGGCCATCGTCGCAGCGGGCGCAGCGGGTTCAGTCCGCCAGCTTGCGCGCCGGCGGGGCGCCGGCGGCGCCCTGGACGCTCTTGTTCAGCCGGTCGCGCAAATCCTTGCCGGTCTTGAAGTACGGCACGCGTTTCTGCGACACGGCCACGGTTTCGCCGGTACGGGGGTTCCGCCCGGTTCGCGACTCCCGTTGTTTCACGGAGAATGCGCCGAAGCCGCGCAGCTCGACGCGATCGCCGCGCGCCAAGGCCACGCCGATCTCGTCGAAGATCGTCGCGACGATGCGCTCGACATCCCGCTGGTACAGATGCGGGTTGAGCGCCGCCAGCTTGGCGATCAGTTCCGACTTGGTCATGCGACGGGAATGGTTCCGTTCGATGGACAATTCAACAGGTTGTCGCAGTATGCCGACGCAATCCCCCAGCGTCAACCCTAAGTCATTTGGAACATTGGCATTTTCGCCACTGATCGGAGGCCCCGGGGGCGCGCAACGAAAACCGGCCCGTCCTGGAGGACGGGCCGGCGCTCGGTATCGGATGCGGACGGTGCCTACTTGGCGTCGCCGTCCTCGTTTGGCTTGCGAGCAGCACGGTTGAGCGCGGCGCCCAGGATGTCGCCCAGGCTGGCGCCGGAGTCGACGGTGCCGTAATCGGCCATCGCCTGCTTCTCCTCGTCGGCCTCGCGCGCCTTGACCGACAGCACCACGCGGCGCGCCGCGCGGTCGATATTGGTCACCTTGGCGTCGATCTTGTCGCCCACCGCGTAGCGGTCGGGACGCTGCTCCGAGCGATCGCGGCTGAGCTCTGTCTTGCGGATGAAGCCCGGGATGCCGTCGGCCACCGTGACGTCGAGGCCGCCTTCCTGGATAGCCGAGACCACCGCCGTGACAACCTCGCCCTTCTTGATGGCGTTGACCTTCTCGAAGGGGTCGTTGAGCAGCTGCTTGATGCCCAGCGAAATGCGCTCCTTGTCGGTGTCGACGTCGAGCACCTTGACCTTGACGACGTCGCCCTTCTTGAAGTTGCGGATCGCCTCCTCGCCCGGCAGGTCCCACGACAGGTCGCTGAGATGGACCATGCCGTCGATGTCGCCGGGCAGGCCGACGAACAGGCCGAACTCGGTAATGTTGCGAACCTCGCCCTCGAGCTCGGTGCCCGCCGGGTACTTGTCCGAGAACGTGTCCCACGGATTGTCGAGGCACTGCTTGAGGCCGAGCGAGATCCGGCGCTTGGTCATGTCGACGTCCAGCACCATCACCTCGACCTCCTGGCTGGTCGAGACGATCTTGCCGGGGTGCACGTTCTTCTTGGTCCAGCTCATCTCCGAGACGTGGACCAGACCCTCGACACCCGGCTCCAGCTCCACGAAGGCGCCGTAGTCGGTGATGTTGGTGACGCGACCCTTGACCCGCGCTTGGGCCGGGTACTTGGCGGCGGCGCCGTCCCACGGGTCGCTCATCAGCTGCTTCATGCCCAGCGAGATGCGCTGCGTCTCGGGGTTGAAGCGCACGACCTGCACCTTGACGTGCTGGCCGATGGTGAGCGCCTCGCTCGGGTGGTTGATGCGCTTCCAGGCGATATCGGTGACGTGCAGCAGGCCGTCGACGCCACCCAGATCAACGAAAGCGCCGTAATCGGTGATGTTCTTGACGACGCCGTCGAGCACCTGGCCTTCGCTCAGCTGGCCCATCAGGCGGCTGCGGTCCTCGGCGCGGCTCTCCTCGAGCACGGCGCGGCGCGAGACGACGATGTTGCCGCGGCGGCGATCCATCTTGAGGATCTGGAACGGCTGCGGCGTGCCCATCAGCGGGGTGACGTCGCGCACCGGACGGACATCGACCTGGCTGCCCGGCAGGAAGGCCACGGCGCCCGAGAGGTCGACGGTGAAGCCGCCCTTGACGCGGCCGAAGATCACGCCGTTGACCCGCTGCTGGTCGGTGAAGGATTTCTCGAGAAGGGTCCAGGCTTCCTCGCGCCGCGCCTTGTCGCGCGACAGCATCGCCTCGCCTTCCTTGTTCTCCATGCGGTCGACGAAGACGTCGACGAAATCGCCGGCCTTGATCTCCGGCACGCCGTTGCCGTTGGCGAACTCGCGCAACGCGATGCGGCCTTCCGACTTAAGGCCGACGTCGACGATGGCGAAATCGCCCACGATGTTGACGACCTGGCCGCGAACGACCTGGCCTTCGAATCCGGAGGACTCGCCGAGGGCATCATTGAGCATCGCCGCGAAATCGGCGGTCGCGGGATCGGCTTCCCGCAAAGCGGTACGTTTGGCCATTTCATCTCCTTCACAGACGATCCCGGACCAGGTTGCTGTCCGTCGGCCAACCGATTGATTCGGCGGATCCACTGCCTGATGACGCCACCGGCCCATGATCCGCGCTCTCTCCACGCGCATCCGGCCGCAGCCCTCGGTACCTCTCCCGCTCGCGCTGCCGAAGGCTTCAGGCCCGGCGCGAACGCATCCTCTCGGAGACATGCTCGACGGCGGCGGCGAACACCTGATCGGCGTCGAGCGCACTCGTATCAAGCACAAACGCGTCGTGGGCCGGCATCAGCGGCGCCGTTTGGCGTTCGCTGTCGCGGCGGTCCCGCAACGTCATCTCTTCCAGAACGGCGCGCTTTATAGGCGCCGCACCGGCCGCTTGCAACTCACGGAATCGCCGCTCGGCACGCGCCTCGAGGCTGGCCGTGAGAAACAATTTCACATCGGCTTCTGGGCAAATCACCGTGCCGATATCGCGCCCGTCGAGGATGGCGCCGGCCGCTCCGCCGGGCGGGTTTCGCGCAAAATCGCGTTGAAACTCCAATAGCTTGGCCCTTACCTGCGGGATCGCCGCGACCTTCGAGGCGGCCTGACCGACGGCTTCGCTGCGCAAATCGCCCGCCAGGCGGTCCTCCTCTGTCAGCGCTGCCGCAGCGGCCACCGCGTGGGCCGCGTCGCCGGGATCGCCCCCTTCCCGCAGGACCCGACCACCGACGGCGCGGTAGAGCGAGCCGGTGTCGAGATGGGCCAAGCCGTAATGTGCCGCCAGGCGACGGGCCAACGTGCCCTTGCCGGCCGCCGACGGCCCGTCGAGTGCTATGATCATCCGTGCCATCCTTTGGTCACGGTCGGCGCATAAGTCAACGAAACGCGGCGAGCGTTTGCTCATTTCTGACAAGGGGGAAAGCATGGCCCGCTGGATCAACATGGCAGCCGCGGCGGGGATCGCGGCGTTCCTGGCCCTGACGGGCCTGTCGGCGGCTGCACAGCAGCAGATCGTCGGCACGGTCGAGGCATTGGCGGGCAAGGCGACGGTGGAGTCCGGCGGCGCCAGGCTGGCGCTCGGTACCGGCGCGGTGATCCGCATGGGCGACGTGATCGAGACGGCGGGCGACGCCAAGCTGGCGGTCCGTCTCAACGACGGCACGGCGCTGAACCTCGGGCCCGGTGCGCGCTTCGCCGTCGACCAGTTCGCCTTCGACCCGGCGGCGCGCAAGGGCGAGTTCGTCGGTCGCGCCCTGCAGGGCGGCTTCTTCTTCGTCGGCGGGCGCACCGAATCGATGCCGGGCGCCAAGGTCGAGATCCGCTCACCACACGCGCTCCTGGGCGTGCGCGGCACCGCTTTCTTCGCCGGCCCGATCGACGGCGAGTACGGCGTCTTCGTGCGCGAAGGCCGTGTGGCCGTGACGGCGGGTGGCGAGACGCTGCCACTGTCGGCGACCGAGGGAACAACGATCAAGGCGCCCGGCGACAAACCCCAACCCAAGCGTGCCTGGGGCCGCGAGAAGATTGATCGCGCTCTGGCGAGCGTCGGCGCGCGCTAAGCATCTTCCTCCCCTCTCCCCTCGCAGGTGAGCGGGCGCGTCAACCGCGCAGATCCATCACGGCGTCGCGGGCGCCGGCCTCAAGGCGCTCGAGGTGCAGCGCGACCAGCGGGTCGTCGGGCCACTTCGCTCGCAGCTCGATCAGCATGGCGTGCGCCTCGGGCGCGCCGGTCGCGACCGCGACATAGGCCGCGCTCCACGCCTCGGCCTGTGCGTCCGCAGCGCCGGCGGGCAGGGTCGTGAAGACATCGACCGGCTCGGCGTGGCCACGCACCATCAGCCGCGCCGCCGGCCGCAGCGTCGTGCCTTCGACACGCTCGCGTGTCGCGCCGGAGACGCAGATCGTCGTGCCCAGAGCCTTGTTGGCCGCCTCCAGCCGCGCCGCGAGGTTCACCGCCGTGCCGTGCGCGGTGTAGTCGAGGCGGCGCCGGCCGCCGACATCGCCGACCACCGCGGACCCGCTGCTGACGCCGATGCGCGTGGCGCCAAAGATCTCGCCTTGCTGTTCCATGTCGCGCGCAAAAGCCCGCGCCACCGTGTCCATCTCGCGTGCGCAGGCCAGCGCGCGCGCGGCGTGGTCGGGCTGGTCGAGCGGCGCGTTGAACATCACGTGCACGGCGTCGCCGACGATCTTGTCGATCGTGCCGCCATGGCGCACGCCGATCTCGCACAGCGTGTCGAGATAGCGGTCGAGCAGCGCGATCAGCTTGCGCGGACCGACGCGTTCGGTGAGCGAGGTGAAGCCGGCGATGTCGGTGAAGACGAAGGACATGTCGCGTTGTTCGCCATCCAGGCGAAGTAGTCCGGGCTGCGCCACCAGGCGACGCACCACGTCGGGCGAGAGATACTGGCTGAAGCGCGCGCGCAGCCGGCGCTGCTGCGTCTCGACGCCGACATAGCGGCCCAGCGCCGCCACCGAGAAGCCGACCACCGCCGCCAGCAACGGCGCCGTCGCGTCGAGCAACAGGCGGGGACCAGCGAAGGCCCACCACGCCACGCCGATCAGCGCGGCGTCCAGCGCGACGGCAGCCAGCAGCGCCCACACCGCGCGCAACCGCGCCGCCGCCCATGTCGCCAGCAGGCCGATCAGCAGCAGCGCGGCGAGCTCCGCGCCATCGGCCCAGAACGGCCGCTCGAGATGCCAGCCCGCGAGCATCTGCTCGATCGCCTGGGCATGGATCGACACACCCGGCAGATAGGGCGTCATCGCCGTCGCGCGCAGATCGCCCAGACCGGCGGCGCTGGCGCCGACCAGCACGATACGGCCCTTGACCAGCGCGGCCAGCTCCGCGCGCGTGCGATCATCCAGCGTGTCGCCCGCCAGCACGCGCCAGGCCGACAGCCAGCGCGCCCGATCGGCGGCGGGATCGGCGCCATGCAGCCAAATCTGCCCATCGGGCGCGGTCGGCACCACGAGCTGGCCGATGCGCAGCGCGCGCATGCCGTCGCGACCGCCACCGACGGGTCCAACGCGCACGCCGATCGTCGTCTCCCCCAACGCGACGCGTAGCGCCTCGACGGCGAACCCCGGGACCGCCGTGTCACCGGCCATCTGCAACAACGGCACTTGGCGCACGATCGCGGTGTCGGACTCGCCGATGCTGATGCTGCCAAGACCGCGCGCGGCGCCCAGCAGCACCGGCACCGGCGGCAGAGCACCGCCGAAACGATCGACATGCCCCGCCAGCGGCGGGCCGATCACCGCCAGCGACGCCTTGGGCTGAACCGGCGTGCCCTGACCGGCGGTCATCAGCAGGCCCAGCACGACCGGCGCCTCGCGGATCGCCGCGGCGAACAGCGCATCGTTGTCCGGCAGGCGATCCATCGCCTCGAGCAGCGACGGATCGCCGCCGCGCCGCGCCACCTCGCCGACGATGCGCGCCGGCGACAGCCGATCGGCCTCGGAGAAGACGATGTCGAGCGCGATCGCGGCGGCGCCCGCCTCGTGCAGCCGGCGTACCAGCGTGGCCAGCCGATCGCGCGGCCAGGGCCATTGGCCGACGCGCGCCAGCGCATCGTCGTCGATGTCGACGACGCGCACCGGCAGGTCGGCCAAGGGCCTCGGCATCAGCCGCTGCGCGGCATCGAACTGCGCCAGGCGCAAATCGCGCACCGGCGCGGGATCGAGCAGGCGCGCTGCGGCCAGCGCCAGGACGACGGCGATACCCAGCGCCAGCGGCGGCAGCCGAAGCAGCCTGGAGCGCCAGTCCATACCTCAGTCCTTCAGCGCCGCGGCGATGTCCTCCAGCGCGTCGCGGTCGCGCACCACGATGAAGTTGCCGTCGCGCCCGAGTACGCCGCTGGCCTGCCAATCCATCAGATGCCGGTTGACCTTGGAGCGGCTACCGGCGACCAGCTGACCCAACTCGCTTTGCGAGAGGCGCAGACGCAAACGGGTGCCGGTTTTCGTCGGCTCGCCCACCGTGTCGGCGAGCGACAGCAGCAGCCGCGCCAGGCGCGCGCCGAGCTCGAGCAGCGCCACCGATTCGAGCTGCGTGCTGGTGCGCCGCAGTCGGCCGCACAGCACGCGCATGATCGCCGCCGAGAGATCGGGGTTGCGCGCCAGGAGCGGCATGAACTCGGCGTGCGAGATCGACAGGGTCACGCAGTCGGTGTGAGCCACGGCGTCGGCGCTGCGTGGCTCGCCATCGAGCAACGCCAGTTCGCCGAACTCTTGGCCGGGTTCGATGATGTTGAGGATGATCTCGCGGCCTTCGGCCGAAGACACCACGATGTGCACCTGGCCCGAGACCACGAACAGCATGCCGGAGCCTTCGTCGCCACGCTGAAAAATGGTCTGGCCGGCGGCGTAACGCTTCTCGCGCAACAGCGCGGCGATACGATCCAGCTCGGGCGGCGCGCAGCCGCGGAACAGGTCGGTGCCGGCGACGAAGCGGCGGCGATCGGCGGGGCTCAGGGGCGACATGACCGGGATGTTGGCATCGCGCGCCGATTCATGTCCACCAGCCCGACTCTTCCCTTCTCCCCGGGAAGATCACGCGGCAGCCGTTACACGTCGCCGATCCGAGCGCCGAGCACGTTCATCATGGTGATGAAACCGGGGGCGCTCGTGTCGATCGGCGTGGCGTCGTCGATCGCCACGGGCGCCCGCGCCGCCATGCCGAGCACGAGGAAGGCGAGCGCTACGAGGTGGTCCGAGCCGGTTTCGGCGACGCCGCCACCGGGCACCATGCCCGCCATGCCGTGGACATGCAGGAAGTCGGCGCCCAGCTCGCACTTCACGCCGTTGGCGGACAGGCCGGCCGCGATGAGGGCGAGCTTGTCGCCCTCATCGCCGCGCAATTCGGCCAGGCCGGTCATCCGGCTGGTGCCGGCGGCACAAGCGGCGGCGACCGCCAGCACGGGGTACTCGTCGATCATGGTCGGCGCGCGGCTCGTCGGCACGTCAACGCAACGCAATTCGCCGCCCTTGACGCGGATATCGGCGACCGGCTCGCCGCCCATGCCGCGGCGATTGCCAAAAGACAGGTCGGCGCCCATCTCGCGCAAGGTCTCGAACAAACCGGCGCGTAGCGGGTTGAGGCCGACATTCATGACCGTGACGTCGGCACCTTTGACGGCGGCCGCCGCGACCACTGCGAAGGCGGCGATCGAGGGATCGCCGGGGATGACCAGCGCGCGGCCCGCGAGCTCGGGCTGACCGACCACGGTGATAGCGAGCGCGCCATCGTCGAGGCGCTGGCGACGCAGGGTGGCGCCGAAACTCTCCATCAGCAGCTCGGTGTGATCGGGCGTCGCCTCCGGCTCGATCACGGTGGTCTCGCCCGGCGTGTTGAGCGCGGCCATCAGGATCGCCGACTTCACCTGCGAGGAGCGAGTCGACATGCGGTGCTCGATGGGCATCGCCGTGCGCGGCCCGGTGATCGCCAGGGGTAGATGTCCGCCGTCGCGGCTGACGAAGCGCGCGCCCATACGCGATAGCGGCTCGATCACGCGGATCATCGAGCGCGACCGCAAATTGAACCCGCCGGTGACGAAGCTGGTGAGGTCGTGACTGGCCAGCATCCCGACCAGCATGCGGGCGGGTGCGCCCGAATCGCCGAGATGGACGATATCGTCGGGCTCGCGCAGGCCGCCGACGCCCACGCCGTGGATGCGCCACTCGCCGCCGCCGCGATGGTCCAGGGTGGCGCCGAGTTGACGCAGCGCCGTCGCGGTCGAGACCATATCGGTACCCTCGCGGGCGCCCTGGATGGTGGTTTCGCCCACCGCCAGTGCCCCCAGCATCAGGGCGCGGTGCGAGATCGCCTTGTCGCCCGGCAATCGCGCGCGACCCTCGAGACGGGTCACGGGAGAGGACTTCAACTGGTGCGCGGAATGGGCACGCATCGCGTCGACTACTCCCCTCACTGAGGCGGCCCGCCCGCCCGGGCGGGCGAAGGGGCGCGGCAATTTGCTTTTGACAGGGACCGGCACGCATGGCAAACGCGCGAGCCTGCTACCGGGAGCGATATCTGCGCTCCGGGTGAGGCATCTATTTCCGGATCGAGCAAGAGGCCGAGATGGTCAAAGCCGCGTGGGGAACCAAGCGCACCTGCCAAAGCTGCGGCGCGCGGTTCTACGACCTGAACAGTTCACCGATCACCTGCCCGAAGTGCCATCACGCGCACGATCCGGAGGACTTCCTGAAGACCCGCCGCAGCCGCGCCGCGGCCGGCGCCGCCGCCGCCGCCGCGGCCAAGGCCGCCGCCGCCAAGAGCAAGGCCAAGGAAGTCGTGGAGGGTGTCGCGCTCGACGGCGGCGAGCTGCCGGAGGTCGAGGGCGACGAGGCGGTCGACGACGCGGCGTTGGAGGATACCGACGATCTAGCGGAGGAGGATGCCGCGCTCGACGTCGATATCGAGGAGAAGGGCGGCGACGAGGAGACCTGATCGGTCGCCGAATCCGCTTGCCTAGCGCGCGCACGCTTCATATTTAGTCGCGCATCGCCCGCGCCCCAGCGCGGTGCGGCGAGTTCCGGGGCCATAGCTCAGCTGGGAGAGCGCTACAATGGCATTGTAGAGGTCAGGGGTTCGATTCCCCTTGGCTCCACCAATAGAAGCAAGGGCTTAGCGGGCGACCGCTAGGCCCTTTGTCTTGGCCGGTAAGCAGCGGGTAAGCAATCGGCCGATTTTCAGCTATCGGCCGTGCGCGACGACCGGCTTTCCCTCGCGCCTATAGAAGCGCGCGCACGCGCCTGCGTGCCTAAGAACTCCGCATGGCGGGTCGGGCTAGGCGGCCACACGCCGGCGGGTCCCGCGGCGAGAAGCGCAAAGCGGCTTGGTCGGGCGGCGGTGTCATGGCGCATGGCCATGGGGACATCCTATCGGGAAAGCTCGGCGAGGCTGATTGGTAGCCCTGTTACGCGGGGAACAGCGCCCAATGACGCTCCGGTGCAACATGCTGCCATCATCTTCGATGGGGGGAGCCATGGCAGCCACGGTGATCCGGTACGAACGCGGCGACGAATACGTCGAGAACGTCTACAACGCCGTCACCAAGGATCCGAAGTCCGGCAAGGAGATCAAGACCGCCAAGACCGCGCACGGCCTGGTCGGTACGCTGTGGGTCGGCGGCTACGCCTTCGACACCCTGGAGCGCATGGACGGCTATGTCCACCTGAAGCCGGGCGAATACACAATGTCCTCGATGTACGACGAGGCGGAAACCGGGGGCACGCACGGCCTCGTCGTCAATCCGTGGCTGGGCAAGACGGCCGAAGTCAATAAGCAGCTACGCAATATCCTGATCCACAAGGGCTCGGTACCCTCGCATTTCGAGGGCTGCATCGGCCCGGGTTTCCTGGAAGCCAACCAGCTGACCTACTCCAAGGAATCGATGGAGATCATCTGGGACCAGTGCGGCGGCAAGGATCGGAAGAAGAGCATCATTGTCACCCTGCGGGTCAGCGGCGAGATGCCGGCGCTCACGAGCTGCCGGAAGTATGCCGGCTGAGCGACGCGCGGCCACATCCGGCGACAAGCCGAAGCGGCCGGCGAGGGCGTTGTCGATCTGCGGCCGGCTGATCCCGACGCCGGCGGCGAATTCCTCTTGTCGCAGGCCGGCGTCGCGTATCCGGTCGCGGACATGGGCGCGCAGCTCGGCTGGCATGACACCGCCAGCGTAGGGCGGCGACGCCGAGTGCTGCTAGTCGACCAACCCGAAGCGCGCGCCGGCGTCGCGGAACGCCTGGGCTCGGCGCGCCACGTCGTAGGGCTCCTCACGCAAGGTCTCGGGATCCCTCTGGCTGCGTGGTGCGCCGAAGAAATCGCCGCCGTAGAGCTGCAGCGCCAAGGTCATGCGGCCCAGCGGATTGGTGACGGTATGGATGATGTCGCGGCCCAGCGGATGGGCGTCGCCCACGCGCAGCGCCTTGGCGCCCGCCGCCTCGATCACGTCGCCGCGCCGGCGCCAGAAGATGTTGTCCTCGCAGCCCGAGTAGACGCCGATCACCGCCCACATGTTGTGATTGTGCGGCGTGACCGTCATGAACGGCGGCCAGGCGATGTTGAGGATGGTGAGCGTGTCGGAGCGATAGAGCGGGGTGATGCCGCTCCTCGTCGGCTCGCCGAGCGCGGCGATCACGTCGCCCGGTTCCGACACCGCGCGGGCGACGATCTCGCGCACCGCCATGTGGCTGTCGTCGGCTTCCACCGCCCTGCGGCAGGCCTCGATGAATCCGTCCTTGTCGAAGCGCATGATCCTCTCCGCCCGCGGGAAGGGTCCTATGGTACGCCCTACGGACGGCGACGCGCGACCAGGTTGCGCGCGTCACGCACCGATTGCTCGATCTCGGCGATCAGCTCCGGCGTCAGCTTCGCCGCGGCCATGCCACGCAAGCCGTCGGCAACGTCGTCGCCGTGCGCCGCCGCCAGCGCGAACCAGCGGTAGGCGAGCTCATAGCTGCGCGCCACGCCGCGGCCGTTGTAGTACATCAGGCCGAGATTGACCTGGGCGCCGTTGTCACCCTGGTCGGCGGCCAGGCGATACCAGCGCGCCGCTTCGACCTCGTTGCGGGGCACGCCAATGCCATTGGCAAAAGCATAGCCCAGCGCGAACTGCGCGCCAGCCTCGCCCTGCACCGCCGCCAATCGATACCAGCGCAGGGCTTCGACGTAATCCTGCTTCACGCCGCGACCTTCGGCGAAGAAATCGCCCAGCGCGGTCTGCGCGGCGGCCTGCTGCTGCTCCGCCGCCATTCGATACCAGCTCAGCGCCTCCTCGACGTCCTCGGCCACGCCGTGGCCATTGTCGTACAGGAAGCCAACGCTGTACTGCGCCAGCGCGTCGCCACGCGCCGCGATCGGCCGCCACAGCCGCATAGCCTCGGCGTAGTCCTGCTTCACGCCGTGGCCGTTGTAGTACATCAGGCCGATATTGAACTGGGCGTAGGTGTCGCCGCGCTCGGCGAGCGAACGCCACAGGCGTAGCGCGGTGGCGTAGTCCTTGCGATGCGCCGCAGCGTCGGCGTCCTCGAACGGCCCCGCTATCGCCGGCGCGCCCAAGCAAAGCGCCATCGCGACAAGAGCGACGCCGAGGCGATCCCCCATGGCTTAGTCCGGTGGCCGCGAGGCCCACCGCTCCGACGACGTGCGCCCGGCAGGCGCGCTCTATCAGCGTTCCACAACCAGCGACGCGAGTCGAGCGGCGATCGACGCTGGCGGCAAGTCAAGCGCCCATCCGCCGAGGCCGTGCGCCACCACAGCAGGAACTTCGTCAGGTTTCTGGCGCGTAGACGCAGATGCCGTGAGAGGCCGCGCGCCTTCCGATCCAGCAATGGCCGCTGCGGCTGACATAGCCCAGCTCGTGGCCGTCCGCGTCGCACAGCGCGGCGTCGACCACCGCGTCCAGTGGCCCGTCCCAGGCGCCGAGCGCGGCGCGGAACATGACCGAAGCCTGTTCGTAGCTATCGATCGGATAAAGACGATCGCTGATACGCAAATGGGTCACACGGGTGAGGATCGCGGAGTCGAGTGGCATCGGTGCCCCCTTCAGGCACAACCAGTCTGTGTGCGGAACGAACCGAATCCTCGCGTGGCGCGGCGTCGGAATTGCGGCATGAATCGCCGTTTTGCCGACTCAATCGAGCCGGCGGCGATGCCCGGTTCAGCGTAGCTTCGAGCCGTCCAGGGGTCCTATGCTGTCGCCCGAAGAGGGGGAACGTCATGACCCATCCGGGTGTGCATCTGATCGGCAGCGTCGCCATGGCGGACGCCGAAAGCGTCTTCCGCGCCGTCGCCGGCGCGCTCGGACCATGGTTGAAGCGCATTCCCGACGGCGAGACCGGCAAGCGCCATCGCTGGATCTTCTGGCAGCAGCAGATGCTGCTCGACCACCCCGCGATGCAAATCGACAAGGACGCGGAGACGCTCAAGCTCTACCAGTGGGACGGCCAGCTGATCCGCGAGAGCGAGCGCATCGGCTTCAAGCCCGGAATCGATCCCAAGACGGTCGAGTACGAGACCGGCTACGCGCCGGCGGCGATCGAATCCTACGCTGTGTTCAAGCGCCTTCGCGACGCCGGCGCGATTCCTGCGGGCGTGCGCTTCCAGGTGGCGCTGCCCACGCCGATGGCCTCGGGCTACATGTATGTCAGCCCCGCCGCGCTGACCGATTACCTGCCGGCCTACGAACGCTCGCTGCTCAAGGCGCTGAACCAGATCTGCGCCGCGATCCCGCACCAGGACCTGTCAATCCAGTGGGACGTCTGCCAGGAAGTCCTGGTGTTCGAGAACTACTTCAAGCACCGGCCCGCTGACTACAAGGCGCAGATCGACGCCGAGCTTGCGCGGCTGGGCAACGCGGTGCCCGCCGATGTCGAGATGGGCGTGCACCTCTGCTACGGCTCGCCGCGCGACGAGCATCTGGTGATGCCCAAGGACATGGCGATCCTGGTGGAGATGTCGAACGGCTTCATCCCTCGCCTTACGCGCGGGCTCGACTACCTGCATCTGCCCGTTCCGAAGGATCGCAGCGACGACGCCTATTTCGCCCCGCTGAAGAACCTGAAGCTGCCCAAGGAGACCACGCTCTATCTCGGCCTGATCCACTACGACGATCACCGCGGCGACATGCAGCGCGCCGCCACCGCACATAAGGTCGTCGGTGAGTTCGGCCTGTCGAGCGAGTGCGGCTGGGGTCGCGCAGATCCCGAACGTGTGCCCGGTCTGATCGCCGCGCATCGCCAGGCCATGGAAGTGCAGGGCCGCTGACCGTGGCCGTCTCCGCGATCCTCCGGCGCACCGAAAACCGGGTCGCCTGGCTCGAGTTCAACCGCCCGCCGGTCAACGCCTTCACCCGGCCGATGGTCGAGGAGGTGCGCGCCGGCATCGCCGCCACGCTCGCCGCCATCCGCTGCGCCATCACCTTGGGCGGCGTCATGCGCTTCGAAGAGAGCATGGCGATGGAGCTCGAAGCCGTGGAGCGTCTCGCCGATACGCCGGACTTCGCCGCAGGCGTCGACGCTCACCTCAACAAGCGCGCGCCCAAGTGGTCGGGCGGATGATCACAGCGCTGCGTCGCGCATCGCCCTACGCCTTCGGCTGCTGCCTGCTGCTGCTGGCGGTGCTGTCGTGGCTGCCGGGCGAGGACCTGCCGCGCTCCGGCCTGAGCGGCAAGGTCGAGCATGTCGTCGCCTACGCCGGCACCATGCTGGTCGGCGGCCTCGCCTGGCCATCGCGCCGGCACGCCGTGAGATTGACCGGCGGCCTCACCGCCTACGCCGCGCTGATGGAGCTCGGTCAGCTCGTGGCGCCAGGCCGTCACGCATCGATCCTGGATTTCATCGCCGGCGCCGTTGGCGTCGTCACCGCCGCCCTCCTGCTGCGCCTCGTCGCGCCACGACCGACATGACCCGCCCACTCGACGGCACGACGATCCTCGAGATCGACGGACCGAATACGCCGCTGTGCATACGCCTCGCCACCTCGATGGCGGCCAAGATCGCCGCCGATCTCGGCGCGCGCGTGCTGAAGCTCGAGCCGCCGGGCGGCGACGAGGTGCGCGCCGCGCCGCCCTTGCTGCCCGCCGACGGAAGCAGCGCGCTGTTTCAGTTCCTCAACACCTCGAAGCGCGCCATCGCCCTGCCCGCCGACCGACGCTCAGCGCTCGATGCGCTGCTGGGCGGCCGCATCGACGCGGCGCTCTATGAGGAAGGCGACTCAGACGCCGCCGCCCTGCTCGCGGCACGCAACATCGCACGCGTCGAGATCGCCGGCTGGCCCGAGAGCATGCCGCGGCCGCATGCGCCTTTGAGCGGCTTCACCGTACTGGCGCTGGGCGGCCTGCTCGACATGGTGGGCGACGCCGAGCGCGAACCGCTGCGCCTGGGCGGCCATCAGGGCTCCTATCCCGGCGGCCTCGCCGCCTTCACCGCGCTGATGGCGCAGCTCGCCGCCAAGGGCGTGCCGCCGGCGCGGGTCTCGCTGGTCGAAGCGCTGCTGTGGGTGAACTGGAAGGCGGCCTCCGGTGCGCACGCCGACGGCAAAGCGCCGACGCGCGACGGCGCACGCTCGGAATTCCAGGTCGTACCCTGCGCCGACGGCCACGTCGCGCTGGTCTACGGCGTGACCCAGTTCGACGCCGTGGCCGCGCTGGTCGGCGATGCGCGCCTGAACGATCCGCGCTTCGCCACGCGCCCTGAACGCCGCCGCCTGATCGGCGACATCTACGCCGTGATGAGACCGTGGTGCGCCACCCGCACGCGCGCCGAGATCTACGCGGCGGCGCAGGGGCGCGGCATTCCATTCGGCACGGTGGTCACGCCCTTCGAGCTGCTCGGTGATCCGCAGATGATCGATCGCGGCTTCATCGTCGACATGGCCGGTCTGAAGATGCCGCGCCTGCCGGTGCTGTGGAACGGATCGGGCTTCGCGCCATCGCCGCTTCTCGAGGAGCGCGCGCCATGAAGCCGCTGGCGGGAATCCGCGTGCTCGATTTCGGCCTGCTGACGGCCGGCGCCAACACCTCGGCCATGCTCGGCGATCTCGGCGCCGAGGTGGTGAAGATCGAGTCCGGTGCCTACATGGATCCGTTCCGCGCCGTCGGCCAGCGCGACACGTCGCCGGGCTGGTGGAACCGCTCGCCGCCGTTCCACTTCACCAATCGCAACAAGCGCGGCGTGGCGCTGAACCTCAAGCATGCCGAAGGGCGCCGCCTGATCCTCGAATTGGCGAAGGGCTGCGACGTCGTGGTCGAGAATTTCCGCCGTGGCGTGCTCGAACGCTTCGGTCTCGACTACGCGGCGCTGAAGGCGGCCAACCCCCGTATCGTGCTGGCCTCGATCTCCAGCCAGGGCGACACCGGGCCCAATCGCCTGCACGCCTCCTACGGCTCGACGCTCGACGCTACCGGCGGCATGGCCGCCCTCACCGGTTACGCCGATGACGGCCTGCCGCGCATTTCAGGGATGGACGTGAACTATCCGGACCAGGTGGTCTCGTTGCTTGCTGCGGGCCTCGTCATCGCCGCCGTGATGAACGCGCGGCGCACGGGCAGAGGCGCATTGCTTGACATCTCCCAGCGCGAGATCGCGAGCTTCATGATCGGCGAGGAGATCGTCGCCGCCGCCGCCGACCCCGCGCGGCGAACGCCGTCGCGACAAGGCAACGCGCAGGACGGCGTCGCGCTGCAACGCTGCCTGCGCTGTGCCGATGGCCGCTGGCTGGCGATCACGCTGCAGGACGAGAAGGATGAAGTTGCGTGGGCCACCGTCATTGACGACGTATCGATCGATCAATGGGCGGCGTCGCAGGATGCGGAGGCGGCGGCCCGCGTCTTGAACGATGCAGGGATTGCGGCCGCGGTCGTGAAGAACGGCATGGACCTGATTCGCGACCGCGCGCTAGCCGGCGACACACTGGCGTGGCTGCCCGATGGCGGGCTGGTCAAGGGCATGCCCTATCGCTTCGCCGGCATGCCGCTGGTCATCGAGCGTCGCGCACCGGATCTCGGCGAGCACACCGGCGAGACCTTGCGTGAGCTGCTGGGCCTTGACGACCAGGCGCTGGCGCGACTGGCCGAGCTGGGCGTCACGTCGGCCGAGCCCGAGAGGATCTGAGGAGAGCATCATGTCGCGCATCCGCGAGATCGTCGCCGCACTCGAAATCCCGGTGATCGCTGCGCCGATGTTCCTGGTGTCGAACCCGGCCATGGCCTTGGCCTGTTGCGCCGAGGGCGTCATGGGCAGCTTCCCGGCGCATGGCACGCGCGACCGCGAGACCTTCGCCGCATGGCTGATCGAGATGCGCGAGGGCATGAAGCGTCTGCGCGACGCGCCTGGCGGCGCGCGCGTGGCACCCTGGGCGGTGAACCTCGTCGTGCATCCCTCCAACCCGCGCATGGCCGGCGACCTCGAGCTGTGCATCGAGCACAAGGTGCCGGTGATCCTGACCTCGAAGGGCGCGCCGGGCGATGTCTTCAAGCAAATCCACGACTATGGCGGCGTGACTCTCCACGATGTCGCCAGCCAACGACACGCGGAGAAGGCGATCGAGGCCGGCGCCGACGGCGTGATCGCTGTGGCCGGCGGCGCCGGCGGCCACACCGGCACGATCAACCCCTTCGCGCTGCTCAATGAGATCCGCCGCATCTTCGATGGGATCGTCGTGCTCGCCGGCGGCATGACCACCGGCCGCGACGTGCTGGCGGCACAGGCCATGGGCGCCGACCTCGTCTATCTCGGCACGCGCTTCATCGCCACGCGCGAAGCGAGCGCAGCCGACGCCCACAAGGCGATGATCGTCGACTCGCGCGCCACCGACGTTTTCTTCAGCGCCGCGATCGACGGCGCGCCGGCGAACTGGTTGACCAAGAGCCTGCTCGCCGCCGGCGTCGATCTCGACGTTCTGCGCACCACCCTGCCCGGCAAGATCATCGCCGCCGGCGAGAGCCGCAAACGTTGGAAAGACATCTGGACCGCCGGCCACGGCGTCGGAAACATCGATGACGTACCGGCGACGGCGGAGCTGTGCCGCCGCCTGAAACGCGAATACACCGACGCGCGCGCCGCCTTCACCCAATCCCTCTCCTCCCCTCTCCCCTCGCGGGAGAGGGGTCGGGGGTGAGGGGCGGACATTCCGGACGCGATGCGGCTCACAGAGATCCGCCTGAGTCCGAATCAGCACCCCCTCACCCCAAACGCTCGCCCGCGAGGGGAGAGAGGCTTCACCCGATCGGCCCCTTGAAGACGAAGAACGCGCCGAGCGCGATGAAGGCGAAGCCGATGGCGTGGTTCCAGGTCAGCGCCTCCTTGAGGTAGAGCACCGAGAAGGCGGCGAAGACCAGCAGGGTAATAACCTCCTGCATCGTCTTCAGCTCGGCGGCGCTGTAGGCTGCGTGGCCGACGCGGTTGGCCGGCACGGCGAAGCAATACTCGATGAAGGCGATGCCCCAGCTCGCCATCACCACCAGCCACAGCGGCTTGTCAGTGAACTTCAGATGGCCGTACCAGGCGAAGGTCATGAACACGTTGGAGATCAGCAACAGGACGATGGGCGCGACATGCGCCCAGGAGACCGAAGCGAACGACATGAAACCTCGCGCCTGATGTGCCGCCCCGCCTTCCGCTACGAATCCCGCGCCATCGCCACTTTTTTGTCGTAACAAAATTGTAACCAAGGAGTCGCGGGCGTATACCGTACCAGGAGGGGGGCTTCGGCAGGCATCATGCACGGCCTTCGTCTGGTGATCGACCTGATCGGCGCGGTGGCGCTGCTGCTCTGGGGCGTGCGCATGGTGCGCACGGGCATGACGCGCGCCTTCGGCGCCTGGCTGCGCAAGGCGATCTCCGCCTGTGGCCGCAACCGCTTCAGCGCCTTCGGCGCCGGCCTGTTCGTCACCGGCCTGCTGCAGAGCTCGACCGCCACCGCCCTGCTGCTGTCCTCCTTCGCCGGCCGCGGCCTGATCGCCCTGCCGGTGGCGCTGGCGGTCATGCTGGGCGCCGATGTCGGCTCGACGATCGCCGCGCAGGTCTTCTCCTTCGACATCGGCTGGGTCTCACCGCTGCTGATCGCCGCCGGCGTCTTCGCCTTCCTCGGTTCGGAGTCCGAGCGTAACAGGCACATGGCGCGCATCGTCATCGGCTTGGGCCTCATCCTGCTGTCGCTGCGTCTACTGGGCGTCGCCGCCGAGCCGCTCAAGCAATCCCAGGCCTTCTCGGTCGTCGCCGGCGCCCTGGCCGACGAGTTGGCGCTGGCCCTGCTCCTGGCGGCGATCGTCACCTGGCTGGCTCACTCCAGCCTGTCGATCGTGCTGCTGGTGATGTCCTTCGCCGCCACCGGGCTGATCCAGCTGCCGACGGCGCTGGCGATGGTGCTCGGCGCCAATCTCGGCGGCGCCATCGCGCCCTTCCTTGACCAGGCCGGCCAGACCGCCAAGGCGCGGCGCGTACCGCTGGGCAACGTCGCGATGCGCGCCATCGCCGCGCTGATCGCGCTGCCGTTCCTGTCACTGGCGGCGCGCTACCTCCAGCAGCTCGAGCCTGAAGCGGCGCGCGTGGTGATCAACTTCCACACCGGCTTCAATCTGGCTACGGCGCTGATCTTCCTGCCCCTCACCGGCCTGATCGCGCTGCTGGTATCGCGGCTGCTGCCGGACAAGCCGACGCCGGAAGATGCCAGCGCGCCGCGCTACCTCGACGCCACGGTGCTCGATACGCCGAGCGAGGCGCTGGCCTGCGCCATGCGCGAGACGCTGCATCTGGGCGACAACGTCGAGCGCATGCTGCGCCAGACCATGGAGGCGATCGAGCGCTCCGACCTTAAGCTGACCAAGGAGATCGAGAACGCCGACGATTCGGTCGACAAGCTCTACGAGTCGATCAAGCTCTACCTGATCGGCGCGTCGCGCGCCGAGCTGTCGCTGGAGGAGAGCCGGCGCGCCGCCGAGATCCTGACCTTCGTCACCAACCTCGAGCATGTCGGCGACATCATCGACAAGAACCTCATGGAGCTGGCGGCCAAGAAGGCCAAGAACCGTCTGTCATTCTCGGCCCAGGGACTGGCCGAATTGCGCGCCTTCCATCAGCTGGTGATGGACAATCTGCGGCTGGCCTACAACGTCTTCGCCACGCGCGACATCGTGCTGGCGCGTCGCCTGCTGGCCAGCAAGTCGACGATCCGCGAGGCCGAGCAGCGCGCCGCCGAGAGCCACTTCGCGCGCCTGCGCGAGGGCCGGCCGGAGTCGCTGGAGACCAGCTCGATCCACATGGACATCGTGCGCGATCTGAAGCGCATCAACGGCCACCTCACCTCCGTCGCCTATCCGATCCTCGAGGAAGCCGGCGAGCTCGCCGCGTCGCGCCTGCGCGACCGCGAGGAAGCGGCCACGCCGTCGCCCCAGGCGAGCCGGCCCGCGACGCAGCCGTAGACGCCTGTCATTCCGAGCGCAGCGAGGAATCCTTCCGTCGACTCAAGATCCTCCTCGCCACGCTCGGGATGACGAGAAGGCTCACGCGATCTTCGAGAAGTCCGGCGCCCGCTTCTGCATGAAGGCGGTGATCGCCTCGCGGACTTCAGGCGAGGCGAGCTGGGCGCCAAAATGGCGTGCCTCCTCGGCCATGCGCGCGGCCACCGGCTCCGGCTGGCGCTTCATCAACGCCTTGGTCAGGCGCACGGCGTTGGGCGCCTTGGCCGCCAGCGCCTTGGCGCGCGTCGCAGCTTCCGAAAGCAGCGCGGCATCGTCGAACACGGCGGCGACCAGGCCCGCGGCCTCGGCCTGCGCCGCGTCCAGCCTGGCGCCGAGCAGGAACAGCTCGGCCGCCTTGGCGTGGCCGATCCGCTGCGGCAGCAGCAGCGAGGAGGCCGCCTCCGGCACCAGCGCCAGATTGACAAAGGGTGCGGTGAAGGTCGCCGAGCGCGCGGCGTAGACCAGGTCGCAATGCAGCAGCATGGTCGTGCCGACGCCCACCGCGAGGCCGTTGACCGCGGCGACCACCGGCTTGGCCGCCGAGGAGATCGCCCTCAGGAAGCGGAACACCGGCGCCTCAGCGCCCTGCGGCGGCGCCGACATGAAGTCACCGAGGTCATTGCCCGACGTGAAAGCGTCGCCGGTGCCGGTGATCAGCGAGACACGGATGCCCGCCTCCTGCTCGGCCCGCTCCAGCGCGTCGGCCATCGCGGCGTACATGGCGTGGGTCAGCGCGTTCTTCTTTTCGGGACGGTTCAAGACGATCGACAGCACGCCGGCGTCGAGCGTGGTGGTAACGGCGGTGATGGACACGAAAGGGCTCCGGTGGATGTGGGATTAAGCCCTTGTATCACAATAATGTTTCACGCTTCATGGCCGCATGGCCCTGTCATTACCCTTGATTAGCCATCATGCGGGGCCACATTCTCCACGCGGGGATGCCAGACTTGGGTCCTCGCTGACTGCCCGCTCGGACAAGGAGGGGTGTCGTGACGACACGAGTATCACTGTTCAGTTCGCCGTTGCTCCTGGGTTTCGACCAGCTCGAGCGTACGCTTGACCGTCTGACCAAGCATCCGGCCGACGGCTACCCGCCCTACAACATCGAGCGGATCGGCGATAACGGCTTGCGCATCACGCTGGCCGTGGCCGGGTTCACCTCGGACGATCTGACGATCGAGCTGGCCGAGAACCAGCTGATGGTGCGCGGCAAGCAGCAGGAGGACCCAGACCGGGTCTACCTGCATCGCGGCATCGCGGCGCGTCAGTTCCAGCGCAGCTTCATGCTGGCCGAGGGAATCGAAATCGCCAGCGCGCGGCTCGACAACGGGCTGCTGTCGATCGACCTGGTGCGACCGAAGATCGAGCCGAAGGTCCGTTCGATTCCGATCGAGACCGCGTCGAGATCCGCCGGCACGGGTCGTGCATCAACAGCGCGTGCACCAAGCGTGCAGACCATTGATGTCGGTCCGGAGAACACCAAGTAGTCGGTCCCCGAGTTGCGTAGCGTAAGAGCGAGCGCCTGAGGAGGGCTCCAACCATGATCACGACAGTCGCCCCCAAGACCTTCACCCCCGCCGAGTTCGCGGCCTTCGGCCTCGAGCAGGTCGCCTATCTCCGCCCAGTCCAGATGCCTGACGGCATGCACGCGATCGGCGTCTTCGCCGCCGACGGCCGTCCGCTGGCGACCGCGCCGTCGACCGAGCTCGCCCAGGCGCTGGTGCGCCAGAACGATCTCGAACCGGCTCTGGTTCACTAAGGAGACGCGTTGTGCCCTTCTCCCCGCCAAAGCGGGGAGAAGGCTTCCAGAGCGACGTGGCCGCAATCAGCATCGCACTGTCATCCCTCGCTGCGCTCGGGATGACAGATGCGTCCGACCAACCGCTCGACGCTCTACGCCGCCTGCGGGCGGGCGAAGCCGGTCAGCAGCGCGTAGATCGCATCGGCATTCGACGAGGCGCGGATCTTCTCGACCAGCGTCCGGTCACGCATCGCCCGCGATACCCGCGCCAACGCCGTGAGGTGATCGGCGCCCGCGCCTTCCGGCGCGATCAGCATGAAGATCAGATCGACCGGACGGTCGTCGACGGCGTCGAAATCGATCGGCGTCACCAGGCGCGCGAAAGCGCCGTGCAGCGACGTCAGGCCGGGCAGCCGCGCATGCGGGATGGCAATGCCGCCACCCAGGCCGGTTGAGCCCAGCTTCTCGCGCTCCCATACCGCGTCGACGATGGTTCGCTCGTGCACGCCGCTGGCGGCGGCGGCGCGGTAGGCCAGCTCCTGCAAGGCCTGCTTCTTGGCGGTGGCGCGCAGTTCGGCGATCACCGAGCGCGGGCTGAGCAGCGTCGAGATGTCCATCCGCTTGCATTCCTTCTCGCCCGGGGGCAGGGCGGCCGAGTCCGTCTTGCTTTTATCGTCGGAGGCCA
The DNA here is from genome assembly GCA_016869975.1 of Alphaproteobacteria bacterium. Lineage (GTDB taxonomy): Bacteria > Pseudomonadota > Alphaproteobacteria > Reyranellales > Reyranellaceae > JAFAZJ01. The sequence goes on along the minus strand of VGCZ01000016.1, from coordinate 44,360 downwards.
TGAGCCGAGAACCCTGAACTCAATGCGTGGCGTTGGCGGGATCGACCCAGCCAATGTTTCCGTCGCGGCGGCGATAGACCATGTTCATAAGGCCGTTGGCACTGTTGCGGAACATCAGCGCCGGTTCGTGCACCAAATCAAGCCGCATCACCGCCTCGCCCACCGTCAATGTGGGGATATCCACGCGCATCTCGGCGACCACCGCCGCGCCCGGTTCGGCCGGTTCGCGCTCCGGCACGTCGTCGGGCTCGGCCGCCAGCACGACGTGGCGTGCCGACACGTCCTGGCCGTCGCGCCCGACGCGCTGATGATGGTCGCGCAGGCGGCGCTTGTAGCGACGCAGGCGCTTGGCGACATGCCCGCCGGCGATCTCATAGGCGGCGTAGGCGTCGGTCGCCGCGCCTTGACCCTGGACGAGGATGTTGCGCCCGATATGGACACTGACGTCGGCGCGGAATTGATAGCCGTCACGCGAGAACACGACGGAGCCGTCGACGGCATCGCCGAAGTACTTGCCGACCGACGATACGAGTTCACGCTCGACATGGGCGCGCAATGAGTCGCCGACGTCGATCTGCTTGCCGCTGACGGTTAAATGCATGCCACACCCGGCGACGCTAATAGGGGACGCCCCAGCCGAAAGGCGGCGGACCTTAGGGAGGGCACCCCACCAAGTCAAGAAACGCGATCTGGCGCTGGCGCACGGATATTCAAGCCCCGATGCGCGCTTCACATTCCTGTTTCACCTTCCGTTCATGTGGATATGAGCCGCCGCCGGAATCTGAAATGATTTCTCGCGCCGCCGCTGCACCGAGGACGGAATGCGCATGGCCTCGCGGTACTTCGCCACCGTACGGCGGGCGATATCGACGCCTTCGCCGTTTAGCAGCTCGACGATGCGATCGTCGGACAGGGTCTCGTTCGCCGGTTCGGCAGCGATCAGGCCGCGGATGCGCGAGCGCACGGATTCCGCCGAGACCGATTCGGCGCCGCCACGCGCGGCAATCGCGGCGGTGAAGAAGTATTTGAGCTCGAAGGTGCCGCGGGGCGTGGCCATATACTTGTTCGAGGTCACGCGGCTCACCGTGCTCTCGTGCATCTCGACGGCGATGGCGATGTCGCGCAACACCAGCGGCCGCAGCGCCGAGACGCCCTTGCGGAAAAAGCCTTCCTGCTGGCGCACGATCTCCTTCGCCACTTTCAGGATCGTCGTAGCGCGCTGGTCGAGCGCTTTAACCAGCCAGTTGGCCGACTGCAGCCGCTCGGCGACGAATTCCTTGGCCCGCTTGTCGCGCGCCGAGCGCGTGAGCGTGGTGGCGTAGCGCCGATCGACCAGTAGCCTGGGCAGCATGTCGCTGTTGAGCTCGATCTCCCAGATCTCGCCCTGCTCGGGGTGGCGCGCCGGTCGCAGGAAGAGATCGGGGATCACCGTCGCGCTCTCAGCCGAGTCGAACTTGAGACCCGGCTTGGGATCGAGCGCGCGCAACTCGGCGATCATGTCGGCGAGATCCTCGGCGTCGACGCCGCAACGCCGCTGCAGGCCGGCGAGGTCGCGCCGGCCCAGCAGCTCGAGATTGTCGAGCAGCACCGCCATCGCCGGATCGAGCCGGTCGCGATCGACGAGCTGCGCGCCCAGACACTCGGCCAAGGTGCGGCTGAACAGGCCGGGCGGGTCGAGCCGCCGCAGCCGCGCCAGGATCGCCTCGAAGCCCGCGCGCTCCACGCCCAACGCCAGCCGCACCGCCTCCGCGTCGTCGGCGCCCAGCCAGCCCGACGGCTCGAGCAGATCGGTCAGTCGCGCCGCGACCAGGCGTTCGGCGGGATCGGTGAACTCCAACGAGATCTGGCGCAGCGCGTGGCGCGCCAGCGAATCCTCCTCGTCGGGCAGGCGCGCCAGCGGATCGGTCCAGTCCTCGCCGCCGCCATGGCCGCCGCCGGCGCCGACGCCGGTCCACATCGAGCCGTCGCCGCCGAGGTCGCGATACTCCTCGCCGTCATGCGCCACCGGACCGTCGGTCAGCGCCGCGTTGCCGTCGCGCAGCATGGTCGCGGAGTCGGCCGAGGGTACCGGATCGACCGGCGCCGGCGCCTCTTGATCGGGCGCGTCCGACGGTGCCGAGCCGTTCATCTCGGTGAGCAGCGGATTGCGCTCGAGCTCGCCCTCGACATAGGTCGCGAGCTCGACCTGCGAGAGCTGCAGCAGCTTGATCGCCTGCTGCAGCTGCGGCGTCATCACCAGCGACTGGCGCTGGCCCATCTCCAGCCGTGGGCCAAGCGACATGCGTCCCATGCCGCTCATAGCCGAAAGCCTTTGCCCAGATAGGTCTCGATGACGCGTTCGTCGGCGACCAGCGCGGCGGGCGGTCCAGCCGCCAGCACCGCGCCCTCGTGCAGGACATAGGCGCGATCGACCAGCTCCAAGGTCTCGCGCACCTTGTGGTCGGTGATCAGCACGCCGATGCCGCGCTCGCTCAGCGCGCCGATCAAGCCGCGCATCTCGGCGACGGCGATCGGATCGACACCGGCCAGCGGTTCGTCGAGCAGGATGAAACGCGGCCGTGCCGCCAGCGCGCGCGCGATCTCGACGCGGCGGCGCTCGCCGCCCGACAGCGCCGCTGCCGGCGTATCGCCCAGGCGCTCGAGGTCGAATTCCTCGAGCAATGCGGCGATCATCGCCTCGCGCTGGCCGCGATCGGGCTCGGTGAGCTCGAGCACGGCGCGCAGATTGTCGGCGACGCTCAAGCCGCGGAACACCGATGATTCCTGCGGCAGGTAACCGATACCCAGACGCGCGCGGCGAAACATCGGCAGCTTGGTGATGTCACGCCCGTCGAGCAGCACGGCGCCGGAATCGGCGGAGATCAGGCCGCAGAGGATATGGAACGTCGTGGTCTTGCCGGCGCCATTGGGGCCGAGCAGGCCGACCACCTCGCCGCGGCGCAGACTGAGCGACAGGTCACGCACCACGGGGCGGCGGTTGTAGCGCTTGTCGAGGCGCACCGCCTCGAGCCCGCTATCGCTCGACACCGCGCGCAGCGGCGGCTCGCCCGAGGACTCCGCCGCGGCCCGCTTACGCCACCACATCACCACGCCCCTGTCATCGCCGTCGTCACCGGCATGGCGCACCCTTGGCCGCGCCGCCCTTGTCCAGCACCACCGAGACGCGTCCACGCGGCGCAGAGGTCACGCGCATCGAGCCGTCTTTGGTGTTGATCTCCGCCGCCGCGCCTTCGAGCCGATCGTTGCCGCGCGTCAGCTTCACCTCGCCCGAGAGCTGCGCGTCGCCGCTCTGCGGGTCGTAGACGACGCGGTTCGCCTGCACCGTGCCGGCGCAGGAGGTGACCCGCACGTCGCCGTCCGCCTCGACCCGCACCAACCGCGTGCGGCCGCGCGCGCCGATCTCGACCGGCTCGAAATGCAGGCTGAGCGTCGCCGCGCGCAGCTCCTCGCCGGGGCGCATCAGGCGCACGCCACCCTGCGCCACCACGACCCTGCGATCGTCGTGCAGCTCGATGAAGTCGCTCGCGCTCAGCCGCGCGTCGCCGCTGCTGGCGGCGAGGCCGGCGCCGGTCAGCCTGCCGACGCGCTTGTCGATATCGTAGACGGCGCGCCCGCCCGTCGCCACCAGATCGCCGCGCGTGATGCGCACGTCGCCCTCGGCCTCGACGCGGAACACCTCGCCGCGCCGCGTATCGTCGTCGCGGTACCAGGCGCGCAGGACGCCGGCGGCGATCGCAGTCTGGCCGCGCGTCAGCTTGGCGTTGCCGCGGGCGATGTAGAGCTTCTGCGTCTTGTCCCATTCGAGGCCCTGGTCGGCGGTGACCTCGATGGCGCGATCGGCGATCTGCGCAACGGCGGCGCCGGACGTCAGGGCGGTGAGCAGAACGAGGGCCGCAGCGCGCATCTCAGCGCGCCTCCTCGTCCGGGCGCAGCAGCAGGCGCACACGGCCGGTGAAAATCACGCGCTCGCCATGGCCGCGTACCTCGATGCCCTCGGCGTCGACCTCGCCATCCGGCCCGTCGCCGCGGATCGGCCGATCGCTCAGCAGGCTGCCGGCGCGCGGATCGACCCGCAGGCGCTCGGCGACCACGGTGTTGCCGCGGTCGTCGCGCGCCGTGACGTGGCCGGCGAAGTCCATGTGGCTCTCGGTGCGGTCGAAGCGGCCAGTGTCGGACCAGACCTGGATGCGCCGCCCGTTGCGCGCCGTCAGCTCGATGCGCGGTGCGGTGAGCTCGATCACCGTGTCGTCCCGGCCGCGCTGGGTGGCGCGCTCGGCGGCCAGCGAATAGGGCCGGTCGGTCCGATCCAGGCCGCTCAGCCGGGGACGGTCGAGGCTGGCATAGTCCGTGCGATCGGCGCTCAGCGGCGCGCGGCCCACCGGCATGCGCACCACCTCGCCGGTCAGCAGCGGCCAGACCAGCCCGGCCATGACAATGACCAGGGCGAGGAAGGGCAGCGCGATCTGGATATGGGCGCTGTAGCGCACCAGGACGGGCAGCGAACCGGTCGGCCGGGCGGCCAACAGCCGGCGCCGGACGGCCCGGCGATCGACCCGGATTTTTGCGACATCCCCGCTCATGCGGGCATCTAGCGGGCCGTGTCAGGTTGATGTCAATGCAATTTTCGCGCCAAGTTTATATACAGTTAGTGTGCGAAAATATCAGTTTCCGCCCAGCCATCGAGGTCGAGCTGGGCGCGGGCGGGCAGGAAGCGGAAGGCGGCCTCGGCCAGCGCCACCCGCCCTTCGCGCCGCAGCATAAGGTCGAGCTTTTCCTTCAGCCTGTGCAGGTGCAGCACATCGGACGCGGCGTAGGCGATCTGCTCCTCTGAGAGCGTCTCGGCGCCCCAGTCGGAGGATTGCTGCTGTTTGCTGAGCTCGACGCCCACCAGCTCCTTGCACAGATCCTTCAGGCCAAAGCGATCGGTGTAGGTGCGCACCAGGCGGGCGGCGATCTTGGTACAATAGACTGGCTGGGTGACGACGCCGAGATAATGGCGCATGACCGCGATATCGAAGCGCGCGAAGTGGAAAAGCTTCAGCCGGTTCGGATCGGCGAGCAGGGCGCAGAGATTGGGCGCGTCGTAGCGGCCGCGCGCGAACTGCACGAGGTGGGCGTCGCCATCCCCAGCCGAGAGCTGCACCACGCACAGCCTGTCCCGGTGGGGGTTCAACCCCATGGTCTCGGAATCGATCGCCACGACCGGCCCGAGATCGAGGCCGGGCGGCAGGTCACCCTGATGCAGATGGTTTGTCATGGCGGTCGGTGGTGCCCTGGAGAAGACTCGAACTTCCACGCCTCGCGGCACTAGTACCTGAAACTAGCGCGTCTACCAATTCCGCCACCAGGGCACGAACCGCCGACCAAGGCGCCTCGGTTAATGGCCGGGCCGCGCGATGTCAACCATTCATCGACTTCTCGTCCCATAGACGAATGAGGTAGCCGTCGGGGTCGCGCAGCTCGGCGCCGAAGCCCCAGAAAACCGTCTTCGGCGGATGGCCGTCGCGCGCTCCCTTCGCCGACATGTCGGGATACGAGACATGCACGTCGTCGACCCGGAAATAGAGCGCGAAGGCTTCGGGATGATCGGGCACCGGCCCCTCGGCCAGGAAGAGCGTGAAGTCGTGATCGTCGCGCACCGCCACCGAGCGGCGGTCGGGCATCTCGAACTCGACCTTGAGCCCCAGCACCTCGACGTACCAGCGTCGTGAGGCCCGCCAGTCGCTGACCGCCAGGGTGAGGTGATCGAACTTCAGCATGGTCGCGCCTCCCGGCACAGTCCGCGCTCAGAAATGATCTGGCCTGGCGACCTCGACATCGCAGAGATAGACGATCGCGGCGAAGTCGCGCAGTCGCTCGACACTATCGCGCAACAGCCGGCGCGCGACATCCTCGCGCGTGATGGCGATCACCAGCGCGTTCTCGAGGATCCTGCTGGCCTCGTCGCCGTCGCGCCGCCCCTGGCGGCCATGCCCCGCGACATGCGGGATCACGGTATGGCCGGTCACGCCCGCCTCGCGCAGCCACTCCAGGACGTCATCGAGGATAGCGCGCTCGCAGACGATCTCGATCTTCTTGCGGCGATGGACGGGCGCGTCGCTCATGGTGGCGGCCTCAGGGACGGAGCGCGGTGGCGATGGCGGTGTAGAGCGGGATGCCGATCGCGACATTGAACGGGAAGGTCACGCCCAGCGACAAGGTCAAGTACAGCGCGGGATTGGCCTTGGGCAGCGCCAATCGCATGGCCGCCGGCACGGCGATGTACGAGGCGGACGCGCACAGCGTGGCGAACAGCGCCACACCGCCGACCGAAAGACCCAGGGCCGATCCGAGCCCGAGACCGACCGCCGCGCCGATCAGCGGCTGGACCAGCGCGAAGCCCACCAACGCCGGTGACAGGGCCGGCGCGGCGCGCAGCTGGCGCATCGCGACGACGCCCATGTCGAGCAGGAACAGGCACAGCAGCCCGTTGAACAGGTCGCCCAGGAAAGGCTTGACCTTGGCGTAGCCCGGCGCACCGACGATCCAGCCGATCAGGAAGCCGCCGACCAGCAGCACGATGCTGCCGTTGAACAGCACCTCCCGCCACAGATGACGCGTGGCCGCCGCGCTGCGCGGGCCGGCGAAGCCGGCCCGGCGCGCGAGCAGCAGGCCCATGACGATCGCCGGCGTCTCCATCACCGCCATCATCGCCACCAGATATCCCTCGAACGTCATGCCGCGCGCGGCGAGGAACTCGCTGGCGGTGACGAAGGTCACGACGCTGACCGAGCCGTAATGCGCGCCGATCGCCGCGGCGTCCACCGCGGCCGCGCGGGTCGCCGCCCGCAGCAGCGCGTAGGCGACGACCGGCAGCAGGAAGCTCACGAAGCCCGCCACGACGATGGCCAGGATCGCATCGGTCGAGGCGCCACCAGCCAGCGCGACGCCGCCCTTCATGCCGATCGCCAGCATCAGGTAGATCGCCAGGCCCTTGGCGATCGCGTCGGGAAACTCGAGGTCGGATCGCACGAACGCCGCCAACGCGCCCAGCGCGAAGCACAGCGTCATCGGCGACAGCAGATTGGCGCCGGCGAGCGACAGGATGTCAGCCGGCATCGAATCGCCTGCGGCGCCCGCGAACAATCGCCAGGGTCACGGCTCCATGATTCCGCGGATCGCCGATCGAGCCTGGAATTGTCGGGCGAGATACGCCGGATCCGATCGCGACAGGCGGCCGCATGGGCCGGATGAAGTTCAAGCGTATCGGCAAGATCGTCGAGCCAAGCCGTCTTGGCCGCAGTATCGGCACCAATGGCGAGCGCGGTCGCCGCAAACTGGCCCGGTATGTCGAGGCCGGCGATGACGTTCCACGCGTATCGGCTTTGACGCGCCGATGCGATGATGCGCGCGACGCGGCGAACAGGGCGTCAATGGCCATCAATCGTCTCCCGCCGGGCGAGCGGAGGGCCGTGGACCGATGGCGTCCGGGAGCGGCGTTGTCGGGCCGTGGCTGGCGGTTTCATGTGTCGCCGCCACACGGGTTTTCCATAGCGAGAACAGCACGCCGCCCGCGATGAGGGACAAGGTCACGCCGAGTGAGATCGCGGGGTCGACCTTGCTGACGATCTGGTTCCAGAAGATCTTCGCGCCGATGAAGACGAGCACGATGGCGAGCGCGTACTTCAAGTACTCGAATCGGTGGACCATGGCGGCCAAGGCGAAATAGAGGGCGCGCAGACCGAGGATCGCCATGATATTGGCCGTGAACACGATGTAGGTATCGGTCGTGATAGCGAAGATCGCCGGCACCGAGTCGACCGCGAACACAAGGTCGGCGATGTTGATCACGACGAGCGCGAGGAACAGGGGCGTCGCGAAGCGCGCGAGCTTGCCCGTCTGCGGATCGGGCTTGCGAACGAAGAAGCGCGAACCATGCAACTCGGTCGTGACACGCATGCGCTTGGACAGGAAGCGCACGATCGGATTCTTCGACACGTCCTGCTCGCTCTCTCCCATGACGAGCATCTTGATGCCCGTGGCGATCAGGAACGCGCCGAAGATGTAGAGCACCCACTCGTACTGCTGCACGAGCGCCGCGCCGAGTCCGATCATGATGCCGCGCAAGACCAGCACCGCGATGATACCCCAGAGCAGCGCCCGGTACTGGTACTTGGCGGGAATGGCGAAATAGCTGAAGATCAGCGAGATGACGAAGACGTTGTCGATCGAGAGCGCCTTCTCGAGGGCATAGCCCGTAAAGTACTCCATGCCCGAGGTCGGACCCATCGACCACCACAGCCAGGCGCCGAACACCAGCGCGATCGCGATGTAGAACGCGGACAACACCAGGCTTTCGCCGACACCGAGCTCTCTGTCATGCTTGTGAAGAACGCCGAGGTCGAAGGCGAGCAAGGCGCCGACCACGACTGCGAAAACGAGCCAGAGCCAGACCGATTGGCCGATGAAATCGCTGGTCAGGAAGTCGGCGAGCAGGTCCATGTCTGTCTTCCTTGATGCTCGGGTGTTCGGGAGCGTTTGTTGAAAGGGTCAAAGGCCCGACATCGCGCCCGGCCCGAAGGTCGGAGAGGAGCGCGGACCTTTCGGGAGCCGTCCGTACCGATCCCGCCTTCGCGCGGCGACGGGCGCGGCGCCTCAATGTGACAAGATCACTGGCAACGGCGGGTGGGAGATGACGGTCTTGGTCGCGCCGCCCAGGACGAAGTCGCGCAGGCGGGAGTGCCCATAAGCGCCCATGACGAGCAGGTCGAGGTCGTGCGCGGTCGCGAAGTCGCCGAGAGCCTGGCCGATCGACCGTTCGGCGGCCTCTTCCTCCTCCACGACAACTTCGATGCCATGCAACGCAAGATGCCTCGCCAGCTCGGCGCCCGAACGCTTCGTATCGATCTTCTTTTCCCGGGTGATCGTCACCACCCGCACAGTCTTGGCACGCTCCAGGATCGGCATGGCATCCGCCACGGCCCGCGCCGCCGACCGGCTGAAATCCCAAGCCACGCCGACGACATCGAGAGACGGGGAGCGGCACTTTTTCTGTGCCTCCGGGAGGATGATCGCCGGTCGGCCCGAGCCGAACAGCACGCACTCGGCGACAAACTGCTGAAAGCCCACTTCCTCGCTGACCGGGATCATTGTGACATCGTGCATCCTGGCGTGTTCGGTCACGATGGCCGCCAGCCGCGATGTCGTGGATGATTCGATGAAGTGGCCGTGTGGAACGCCGCGCTTTGTCGCGACGCTTTCGAACACATCGACCAGGCTCCGGGCGTTTACCACACTCTTCTGCTGCGCGGCCGCTGCCATCCCGGGGACGTCAAGCAACGCGTTCGCAAGCACGTTCTTGGTGCTCGGAATCTCGATGTTGAAGGTCAGGGCCGAGATGTGCGCGCCCAACGCCGCGGTAAAGCCGACCGCTTGCTCGATCGCCACGACCGGCGTCGGGTCCGGATAGCTGCTGATCTGGAGCAAGACATCCTTGAAAGCCATTCTCTTGATCTCCTCGATCGACTCGCCGCGCCACACTGACCGGGTCATGCGGGTCCGTGTGTCCGATTCTGCGAAGACGCGCCGGGCCGGGCCGCTTCGTCCCGATCCGACGCACCGATCGGCCGCTCGATCAGCGGTGGCGGCGGGGCGATCGTTTGGCGGCTCGCTCTCTCCGCATGCGGGAGGGAGGTTTGCGTGATCGCCCCGCCCGTGCGGGTCAGTCGAACAGATCCGAGAAGAACGACTTCTTCCGCCTGCCGTGGCGATAGTCGTCATCATCGTCTTCACGATATCGGCCCTGCCGATAGTCCTGCCGCGCCGGCTCGTTGCGCGGTTGCGCGGGCCTGATGTCGGCGACGCTGCGTTCGACGATCTTGTCGATCTCGCCGCGATCGAGCCAGACGCCACGACAGGTCGGGCAGTAGTCGATCTCGATGCCCGAGCGTTCGGACAGGGTGAGCCCGGTCTTGCAGATCGGGCACAACATCGCCGCGACGGCTCCCGAGTCGCGCATCGTCAGGCGATCCCGTGCAGATGGTGCTCGTGAACCCGGCGCAGCCGGTCCTTGACCAGCAACTTCAGCTTCTTGAGCCGCAGCAATCGCCAGGGGTTGAGCGGACGCCAACTCTCCTGCTCGCGGCGGATCGCCGTGTCCAGCCGGCTGTGAAGACGCGTCAGTCGGTAGCTAAACGGAAACATCGCCTCTCTCCGTCGATGGTCCAGCCGATCGGGCATCAGCGATGGGTCGCGTTGGCCCGATGCGGATCCAGCTTGGCCACCTAGAGCGAGACATCGCCGGAGCAGCCCGATCCGCGAGCTGGAACTTAACGACGATGGTGATAGCCTTCTAATATTAAATTTGTGATTTTCTGATAGGATATAACTATCAGACCGTTTTCCGCGCTATGTCGCTGCCGAGCAGCGGCCGCGCGTCCGTCTGGATTCGCTTGGCGATCATCCGGTACGCCGGCGCATAGGCGGCGCCGGCGCGCCACGCCGCGGCGATGCTGCGCGTGTACGTCCAGCGCGCCGGCCGCAAGACCTTCACGCCCGCCAGGCCGCCGACCTCCGAGCGGATGTAGAGTTCCGGCAGGATCGCGAGGCCCAGGCCCGACGCCGTCATCTGATGGATGCTGTCCAGGCTGGTGCCTTCGTAGTCGCGCAACAGCGTCATCCCCAGCTCGGCGCAGATCGACGCAACCTGACGGTGCAGGTGATGACGCGGGTCGAGGCTGAGGACCGGTGTGCCGCGCAGATCGGCCAGCGACAGCTTGGCCCGCCGCGCCAGGGGATGATCCGATGGCGCGACGACGAGCAGGCGCTCGCGGAACAAAGGCTCGATCTCGGCGTCGCTGGCCTCGATCGGCAAGGGGCCCAGCAGCATGTCGAGCGCGCCCCGGGAGAGCGCGAGTGCCTGCTCGCCGGGAATGCCCTCCTTGATGTGCAGCCGAAGATCGGGTTGCTCGCGGTGCAGCGCCGCGACGATCGCCGGCATCAGGTACGGGCCCAAGGTGGGCGTGACGCCGAAGCGCAGCGTGCCGACGAGCCGCTCGCCGGCCCGGCGGGCGAGGCTGCGGATGTCCTCGACCTCGACGACGAGGCGCCGGGCGCGCGCTGCGATGTCGCGACCGATGGGCGTCAATGTCGCGCCGGACGCGCGTCGTTCGATCAGGACGACGCCCAGCCGTTCCTCCAGCGCGCGGATCTGCTGGCTGAGCGACGGCTGCGACACGCGACACGCGTCCGCCGCGCGGTGGAAGTTCTCCAGATCGGCGATCGCGACAAGATACTCGAGCTGGCGCAAGGTCGGCATGGCTGGTGTCCTGGAGCTGATCTTACCTCCCCCCGGGGGAAGGTAGGTCAAAGTTCATGTGCGGATAGCCCTCGCCCGCCTGTTCCGTCGCGGCCCCGCCTGTACTATACGCCCACCAGCGAGGCATTCGGCAGCGGGGCGTTGCAATGGATATCCGGCAGGTCACGGTCTTCGGCGGCACGGGCGTCGTCGGCCGCTACGTCGTGCGCGCGCTGGCCGCGCGCGGCTATCGCGTGCGCGTGGCGGTGCGCCATCCCGGGCTGGCGGATTTCACGAAGCTGGCGGGCGATGTCGGCCAAGTGACGGCCGTGCTGGCCAATGTGCGCTATCCCGAATCGGTGCGCGCGGCGATCGCCGGCAGCCAGGCCGTGGTCAACGCCAGCGGCATCCACTTCCAGAGCGGCAGGCAGAAGTTCCAGGCAGTGCACGATGCGGGCGCACGCCACATCGCCGAGGCGGCGCGCGACGCCGGCGTCGCGCGGGTGATCCATATCTCCGGCTTGGGCGCCGACAATCACCGGCCGGGCAACCGCTTCGTCGCGTCCAAGGCGATGGCTGAGCACCAGATGAACCGCGCCTTCCCGAGCGTGACCATCCTGCGCCCCAGCGTGGTGTTCTGCCCGGAGGACAAGTTCTTCAATCGCCTGGCGCTCTCGGCGCGCATGCTGCCGCTCGTGCCGGTGTTCAACGGCGGCACGGCGCGCTTCCAGCCGGTGCATGCCGGCGACATCGCCGAGGCGGTGGTGCGCTGCCTGGCCGAGGAGCGCACGCAATTCGGCGTCTTCGAGCTGGGCGGCCCGCGCGTCTACACCTACCGCGAGCTGGTCGAACTCACCTTGCGCATGACCGGGCTGAAGCGTCGCATCGTCAGCCTGCCGGCCTTCCCGGTGCGCATCGGCGCCTTCTTTGCCGAGTTCGCGCCCAAGCCGCCGATCACGCGCGACCAGCTCGACCTCTTGCTGCGCGACAACGTCGTGCGCCCTGGCAGCCAGGGCTTCGCCGAGCTTGGCATCCAGCCGCGCGCCGCCGAGGCGATCCTGCCGATGTATCTCGACCGCTATCGCGTCGGCGGCCGTTACGACATCGCGGCGCCGGCATGAGCGGGCGCATCGCGGTCGAGCGCGACGGGCCGGTCGCGATCATCCGCTTCGACAATCCGCCGCTGGGCTACCTGAACGCCGCGATGGTCGATCAGCTCGACGTCGCCACGAGCGAGCTGGCCGCTGATGCGACTGTCCGCGCCATCGTGCTGACCGGTGCGCTGCCCGATGTCTTCGTGCGCCACTACGACGTCGCCGAGTTGTTGTCGCTGGCCGAGGCACTACGCGCCAAGGGCCGCAGCTTCAGCGACGCGAAGCTGGCGCCGCCGCGCAAGATCGACGCCGTGATCGAGCGCTGCGAGTCCATGGACAAGGTAGTGATCGCGGCGATCAACGGCACGGCGATGGGCGGCGGTTTCGAGCTCTGCCTGGGCTGCGACATCCGCATCGCCCAGCGCGGCCCCTACGCGCTGGGCCAGCCCGAGATCAATATCGGCATCCTCGCTGGCGCCGGCGGCACGCAGCGCCTCGCCAGGCTGATCGGCACCGCCCGCGCGCTGGAGATGTCGCTGCGGGGACGTACCGTCAGCCCCGACGAAGCTGCGCGGATCGGCATGGTGCACGAGGCGGTCGACGGCTCGGCGCTGGAGCGCGCGCTGGTGATCGCCCGGGAATGCGCGCGCAAATCGCCGCTGGCGGTCAGGCACATCAAGCGCCTGGTGCGCGGCGCCGAGGCCACGCCGCTCAGCGACGGGCTGGCGCTGGAGCGTACCTTGTTCCTCGACCTGCTGGTATCGGATCGCGCCGTCGCGCTGATGACGCGCATGGTCGAGGGCAACCAGGACATCCGCGCCGTCGACGAGGCATAATCTTGGGGACTGCCGGCATCCCGCCGGCTCTTCATCTTATGATGCCGGCGAGACGCCGGCGGTCCCAGAAGCGAGGACACCATCATGCAGCTCGCCTCGCACATCTACGAAGCCACCGATATCGCCGCGGTGCAGGAGCTCTATCACAGCAACGGCTGGACCGATGGCCTGCCCATCGTGCCACCGACCGAGGACGCAGTGCGCGCCTGCCTCGAGCGCGTGATGATGACGCCCGACCAGCTCATCGGCATCGAGCCGGTGCGCGGCCTGCCGATCCTCGCCGAGAAGCTCGCCATCAACGCCGTGATGGCCGGCTGCCTGCCGATGCATTTCCCCGTCGTCGTCACCGCCTGGATGGCGATGATGCGCGAGGAGTTCCTGATGCATGGCGCCACGGCGAGCACCGGCGGCTGCGCCGTGCTTGTCGTGATCAACGGGCCGATCCGCGAGGAGATCGGCGCGCTGGGCTCTTTCAACGCGCTGGGCAACAGCGATCGCGCCACGGCGGTGATCGGCCGCGCCATTCGCCTCTGCCTGATCAACCTGATGGATGTGCGCCCCGGCGCGATCGATCGCTCGACCCTGGGTCATCCCGGCAAGTTCAGCTACTGCGTCGCCGAGGACGAGGACGATCCCGCCTGGCCGACCTTGGCCGAGCAGCGCGGCCTGCCGCGCGACGCCTCGGCGGTGACGGTGATGGCCGCCGGCGCGCCGCGGCAGATCATGAACGAGTGGACGACCAGGCCCGAGGAGTTCCTCGAGACCTTCGCCGCCGAGATGCGCGCCAACCTGCGCCACTATTCGATCCACCCCGGCAACTACGCGCTGATCATCCCCCGGCAGCTGCGCGAGCACCTCAGGGCGGCGAAGTGGGGGCCGCGCGACATCGCCGCCTTCATCCACGAGCGCGCGCGCATCCATCGCCGCGAGTGGGCCGATGTCGGCAAGGGCGCGGTGGTGCGCGATCGCGGCGACAGCGTCTATCCGGCGATGCGGTCGGCCGACCAGCTGCTGGTGATCGCCGCCGGCGGCCCGGCCGGCGGCTTCGGCGCCGTGATCCCGCCCTGGCTCGGCGACAAGAGCCACGCCGTCACCTTGCCGATCGGCGCCTGCGTCGATTGCGAGCCACCACCTTCAGTGAAGGGAAGCGTCCCATGATCTTCCGCGTCCTCGATCCCACGCCCGAGAAAGTGGCAGCCATCGGCAATCCCGCGCCGCGCCTCGACACCTTGCGCGGCAAGACCGTGGGCCTGATCTCCAACGGCAAGGAAGGCAGCAAGGGCTTCTTCGCCCACATGGAGGACGTGCTGCGCACGCAGTACGGCGTCGCTAACGTCGTGCTGCGCACCAAGCCGAACTACAGCGCGCCGGCGCCGGCCGGCATCCTGGGCGAGATCAAGAGCTGGGACGCGGTGATCTCCGGCATCGGCGATTGAGGCTCCTGCTCATCGTGCAGTCTGCACGACGCTGTCTCGGCCGAGCGCGAAGGCGTGCCCGCCTTCGGCGTGATGACCACGAACTTCGTCAGCGCCGCCGAGCTGATGGCCCAAGTGCTGGGTATGCCCGGCTACGCCTTCGCCATCATCGACCACCCCGTCAGCAGCGCGAGCGATGCGGCGCTGCGCGAGCGAGCCATCGCGGCGCTGAAGCAGGGCAGCGGTTTCTTGGTGCGCCAGGCTTGAATCGCCGAATTCGATGAATCTGTCGCGCGGACGGATGCGCCCGTCGCGCCATCACCTGGGTGGCGCGACCTTAACGCGCTGTTGGGAAGGCGCGCGCGGCATCTGGGTCGGGAGCTTGCGGTTCAGGATGTCCGTGGGATTGAAGGTCTCGGGCAGCAACCGGCCCTCGGCATCGCTGAGCATCTGGACGGGCTTGCCGTTGACCAGGGTCGTGGGAATCGCGACGGGCCGATAGCGGCGGAACAATCCGTCGAAAGACCCTAGGAACGCGACGAGCTGATGCTCGTTGGCGAGCTGCTTGTCCTTCGTGCTGAAGTCGGGATCGCCGTGCATCTCGCCGTCGCTGCCTTTCCCCACCTCTTTGATCGGATGCGTATGGTAGTAGGCCACGGCGTCGGTGCCTGACGGACATCCGTGATTGGTGCGGGGATCGAGACCAACATCGACAGCGAGACCTTCCCCGGAGGTCCGCAGATCGGTCGTGATGAGAGCGCCAGTGGCGCGGTTTCGACAGATCACGGCACCCATTTCGGTGCGCGTGAAGATCGAGCCTGGCAAAATAGCCGACAACAATTCGAAGGCCTTGTTTTCCAGCGCCATGTCGTTCGCTGTCGATCCCTTCGGCTGGCCACCGGGTGCCGCCATGTCGCGTCCTCCATCCTCTCACGCACGACACACTGCCGACACGCGTCGCGTCAAGTACCGCGAGTCGGCCGTTCGCGAATGACTAAGTTTGAACCGACATACCCTGGATGGCTAGCGGATCCGCCCCGGGCGACAGACGCATCGACCGCCCGGCGATTCTTGCGAGGGTGATAGTGCCCGGACGATGTCTGCGGCGGGTCCGCGCGGTCGATGGCCGCCGTCGGAGTGGAACGTACGACCGCAAGCCGAAAGCCTCTGCAGTCGGGCGCACAACGCTGGCCCGTCCGGGACGCAGGTGTCCGTCGCTGTTCGACGCCGCCCAGCGCGTCCATGATCGTCACCTCTGACGCAGGAGACGCGATCATGCGCGCATGGCGATTCGGCATAGCGTTGGTGGCCGTGATCACGGGTCTGTCGGCGACAGACGCGGCGGCGCAGAAGCCCGGCGGTACGTTGCGGGTCCAGATCGCCGACACGCCGCCCGGCCCGTCGCCGCACGAGGAGATCACCGTCGCGGTCGCGGTGCCGTTCATGGCGGTGTTCAACAATCTGGTGATCTACGACCAGTCGATCGCCCGCAACACCTTCGAGACCATCCGGCCGGAGCTGGCGACCGCCTGGAAGACCAGCGACGACGGCCGGCAACTCACCTTCACCCTGCGCCGCGACGTGAAGTGGCACGACGGCAAGCCGTTCACGGCGGCCGACGTGCGCTGCACCTTCGACTTGCTTATGGAGAAGGGCGAGGCGAAGTTCCGGCGTAACCCGCGCGGCATCTGGTACGAGAACGTCGAGAAGGTCACTGCCGAGGGCGACTTCGAGGTCACCTTCCACCTCAAGCAGCCGCAACCGTCGCTGCTGGCGCTGCTCGCCGGCGGATGGTCGGCGATGTATCCCTGCCACGTGCCGCCGGCGCAGATGCGGCGGCATCCCATCGGCACCGGGCCGTTCAAGTTCGTCGAGTTCAAGACCAAGGAGAGCATCCGGCTGGAGAAGAATCGCGACTACTGGAAGCCCGGCCGTCCCTATCTCGACGCCATCGAGTACACGATCATCGCCGACCGCGCGACGCGCATGCTGTCGTTCATCGCCGGCAAGTTCGACATGACCTTCCCGACCGACGTCACCGTGCCGCTGCTCAAGGATCTGCAGAAGCAGCTGCCGACGGCGCAATGCACGCTGCGGCCGCTGGGCGCCAGCTACAACCTGATCATCAACCGCGACGCACCGCCGTTCAACGATGCGCGCGCCCGCGCGGCGCTCGCCCACGCGCTCGACCGCAAATCCTTCGCCGCCATCGTCAGCGAGGGCGCCGACCTGCTGGGCGGCTCAATGCTGCCGCCGCCCGCCGGCGTCTGGGGCGTCGGCGTCGACGCGCTGAAGGACCTGCCGGGCTACGCCGACGACATCGAGGGCTCGCGCGAGAAGGGCCGCGCGCTGATGCGCGAGGCAGGCTACGGCCCGGACAAGCGGCTGGCGATCAAGGTCAGCACGCGCAACACCGCCGCCTATCGCGACCTCGCGGTGATCCTGATCGACCAGCTGCGCACCATCTATGTCGACGGCGAGCTCGAGCCGATCGACGCCGCCGTCTACTTCAACCGCATGTACCAGAAGAACTACACCCTGGCGCTCAACGCCACCGGCAGCTCGGTCGACGATCCCGATCAGCATTTCGCCGAGAACTACGGCTGCGGCGCGCCGCGCAACTTCAATCGCTATTGCGATCAGCGGCTTTCCGAGCTGATCGCCGCGCAGTCGCGCGAGCGCGACGTCGAGAAGCGCCGCGCCATCGTGCGCGACATCGAGCGCCGGCTGGTCGAGGACACCGTCCGGCCGATCGTGACCCACAGCGTCGCCGCTGGCTGCTGGCAGCCCCCGGTCAAGGGACTGACCATCATGACCAACAGCATCTACAACGGCTGGCGCTTCGAGGACATCTGGCTGGATCGGTAGCGCTTACTCCCTCTCCCCGCGCGCAGAGAGAGGGAGGAAGAAAGCTCGTCACCTCTTCGGCGGTGTCGGCTTGGCGGGCGCGGTGCCCTGCAGTGCGTCCTTCGCGCGTTTGCCCAGCTCGCTGGCCTCGCCGGCGAGCGCGATCACCCGCCTGAGATCGGCGTCGGAGCCGGCGCGGTCGTTGCGCAGGCGGCGCGCCAGCCCACGTTCAAGCAGCGCGTCGGGATAGTCCTTCTCCAGCTTCAGCGCCGCCTCGGCGTCGGCGAGCGCCTTCGCCGCATCGCCCGCGTTGCGCCAGGCGGCGGCGCGCAGCGCCAGCACGTCGGTCCGGTTGGGCGACAGCTCGAGCGCGCGCGACAGGTCGGAGGCCGCCTCGCGCCAGGCCGAGACGGCGGCGAAGGTGATGCTGCGGTCGACCCAGATATCGGCGTTGCGCGGGTCGAGCAGGATGGCGGCGTTCTGCATCGCCAGCGCCTTCTCGCCCAGCCGCGCCGCCTGATAGGCCTGGCCGGCCTGGGCGAAGACCTCGGCGCGCAGCTGCGCGCTCTGGCCGGTCATCTCGCGGCCCAGCCGCTCCAGCTCGGTGCCGGCCTCGACGTATTGCCCCAGGCCATAGAAGGCGATCGCCGCGCAATGACGGGCGGCCAGCCCGCCGCCCTCCTTGTACCATTGCTGCGCCGCGCTCACCGCCCGGACCGGCTCGGCGCGCGCCTGGGCCATGCAGGCGCTGTAGCGCCGCGCCGGATCCGTCCCTGGCGATTGCGCGAGAGCGGGCGCGGCGAGCGACAGGGCGATGGTCAAGGAGAGGGCTCGGACGATCATCGCCGCACACTTGCGCCAGGACGACGCGCCGGGCAAGGGTGAGGCATGACGCATCGCCTCCTGTGCTTCGGGCTGGGCTACAGCGCGCGCTATCTCGCCGAGCGCCTGCGGCGAGCCGGCTTCGCCATCGTCGGCACATGCCGCACGCCCGAAGGCGCGGCGGTGTTGCGCGAGGCCGGCGTCGAGCCGCTGATCTTCGACGGGCAACGGCCTCTGGCCGCGGAATCGTTCGCCGGTGTCAGCCATGTGCTGTCCTCGATTCCCCCTGACGCCGACGGCGATCCGGCCTGGCGCCTGCATCGCGACTGGTTCGACGCCCATGCCGGCGCGCTCGCCTGGATCGGCTACCTCTCGACCACCGGCGTCTACGGCGACACCGGCGGCGGCTGGGTCGACGAGACCTCGCCCCTGTCGCCATCCAACGATCGCTCGCAGCGCCGCGTGCTCGCCGAGCAACAATGGCTGGGATTGTGGCGGCGCCACGGCGCGCCGGTTCACATCTTCCGCCTGCCCGGTATCTACGGCCCGGGCCGCAGCGCCATCGAGCAGGTGCGATCGGGCACCGCGCGGCGCGTCGAGAAGCCCGGCCAGGTCTTCTCGCGCATCCATGTCGAGGATATCGCCGCGACGCTCCAGGCCTCGATCGACCGGCCGCGCGGCGGCGCGATCTACAACGTCGCCGACGACGAGCCGGCGTCCAGCGCCGACGTGATCGCATACGCCTTCGCGCTGCTCGGCCAGCCCGTGCCGCCGACGATTCCCTACGACCAGATCGCCTCCACGATGAGCCCGATGGCGCGCTCGTTCTACGCCGACAGCCGACGCGTGCGGAACGCGCGGATCAAGGATGAGCTCGGCGTGCGCCTGGCCTATCCCACCTACCGCGAAGGCCTGCGCGCGATTTTGAAGTGGACCACGTAGCGTTACCTTCCCCCTCCGGGGGAAGGTAAGACCTTATGAGACCCGCCGGCACATCGCCTCGACGACCGCGAGCAGGCGGTCGATATCGGGCGGCGTCGAGAGGCGGTGGTCGCCGTCCTTGGTCAACGTGAAGGCGATGTCGGGTGACTCGATGTGCTCGAGCAGGCGCTGCGAGAGCGCCCACGGTACGTCGGGATCCTTCATGCCGTGGAAGAGATGCACCGGGCAGTCGAGCTTCAGCGGCACGGTGAGTACCAGATGGTTACGCCCCTCCTCGATCAGCTTGCGCGTGAGGATGGTGGGTTCGGGCGAGTACTGGCTGGGGCGCACCAGGCGGCCGTCGCGCTCCAATGTCGCGCGGTCGGCGGGCGAGAGGTTGGCCAGCAGTAGCTTCTCGGTGAAATCCGGCGCGGCGGCGATGCCGATCCAGCCCGCGACGCGCGCGCCCAGGCGCTTGGCCGCCAGCAGCGACAGCCAGCCGCCCATGCTCGAGCCGATCAGCACGAGCTTGTCGCGCGCCGTCGTCTCGATCACCGCCAGCGCGTCCTCGAGCCACAGGCCGATCGTGCCATCGGTGAACGCGCCACCCGACTGGCCGTGACCGGAGTAGTCGAAGCGCACATAGGACTGGCCGACGCGCCGCGCCCAGGAATCGAGCGCCATCGCCTTGGTGCCGGTCATGTCGGAGCGGAAGCCGCCGAAGAAAACCACTGTGGGCAACCGACCGTCGACGACGTGGTAGGCGATTGTCGCACCGTCGGCCCGTGTTAGTGTCCGCGCATGGTCGCTACCTGTCGTCACGGCGTCATTCTTTCAAGTGATGGTCGTGCAGGACGTTCCTAGCATCTCCCCTATCGGATCGGCGAGCCATCCGCCCGCCGTGTTGCAGCTCGTGCCGGCGCTCGACCGCGGCGGCGTCGCGCGCGCGGCGATCGACACCGCCGCGGCGCTGGTCGCGTCGGGCGGCAAGGCGCTGATCGCCGGCTCCGGACAGGCGATGGCCGGCGAATTGCGACGATTGAAGATCGTCCATCTCGACGTGGCGCTCGGCGCCGACGGCCTGGTCGGCGCCTATGGCGGCCTGCGCCGCCTGCGCGAGGCGATCGCCAGCCAGGACGTCGACATCGTCCACGCGCGCTCGCCGGCGACGGCCTGGATGGCGCGGCGGCTGGCGCGCGAGCATGGCAAACGCTTCGTCGCCACGGCACACGCGCCCGGCGGCACCGGAGGCTGGTCGCGGCGCTGGCTCGAGGCGGCGCAGGCGGCCGCCGATCGCGTCATCGCCGTCTCCGACCACGTCGCGCACGATCTGCGCCAGCGCCACCACGTGCCCGAGGCGCGGCTGACGCTGATCCGCCCGGGCATCCATCTCGACCGCTTCGACCCGACCACGATGCGGCCCGACCGCGTCATCCGCCTGGCGACGCAATGGCGCCTGCCCGACGACCGCCGCATCGTGCTGTTTCCGGCGCGCCTGACCGCGGATCGCGGCCAGGCGCGGCTGGTCGAGGCGCTCAGCGAGCTCAATCGCGACGACGTCCATTGCCTGTTCCTCGGCGCCGAAACGCCGGCCACCGCCTATGAGCGTCGCCTGCAGGCGCTGATCGAGGCCAAGGGCCTGGGCGGCCGCGCCGCGATCGCGCCCTACTGCGAGGACATGCCGGCGGCCTACATGCTGGCCGATGTCGTGGTCGCCGGCGGCGACGGGGAAGGCTTCAGCCGCGTCATCGCCGAGGCCCAGGCGATGGGCCGGCCGGCGGTCTGCGACGCCGCCGGCGGCGCCGTCGAAGCGATGGTCGCCAGCGTCACCGGCTGGAGCGCGCCGCCGGGCATGCCCGCCGCCCTCGCCCGCAGCCTCGAACGGGCGCTATCGCTCAGCGAAGCCGATCGCGTGGCGTTGGGCACCCGCGCCCGCGCCCACATCCTGGAGCGCTTCACCGTCGAGCGCATGACACGCGAGACGCTGGCGCTCTACGCGGAGATGATGGCACAAACGGCACCGAAACCGGCCTGAAGAGGGCGAGAAATGAGAGTGATCGCCGCGCTGACGCGGGTGAGCCTGATCGCTCTGGCGCTGAGCGCCTGCGCGACCTTGCCGAGGATGGACGAGGCGGAGAACGCCGCGGGCAAGCGTTTCGAGCCAGTGCTCGAACGCGGTGTCCTCTATGTCTATCGCGAATCGCCTTTCGGCTTCGCCGTGGTCCTGCCGACCTCGATCGACGGCCGCATGATCGGCTCGCTCGGCAGCGACACGTGGTACAGACTCGAAGTGACGCCCGGCAGCCACGAGATCGCCTGTCACGCCGAGAACACCGGCAAGATGTCGGTCGACGTCGCAGCCGGCGAGGTGCGTTTTGTCGAGGTCGCGATCCAGATGGGCTTCATCCAGCCGCGCTGCCGGGTGTTCGTTCCCGGTGACGCGGTCGGACGCAAGTCGGTGCTGGGCGGCAAACGCTTGCGGCCTGCCATAGAGTGACATGACCGACGCGCATCTGTCGCTGCGCAAGCAGGGTCTTCGCGAAGTGCCTGCGTCGGTATGGACCCGCACCGACCTCGAAACCCTGGTCCTGTCGGAGAACGAGCTGTCCGAGGTGTCAGCCGGCATCGGCCGTCTCAAGCGACTGCGCATGCTCGATCTCGGGCACAACAGGCTGACCGCCGTCCCGGACACGCTCGGCGATCTCGATGGCCTGGCCGACTTCCTCTACCTCCACGACAATCGCCTGATTGCCCTGCCCTCGTCGCTCGGCCGCCTGACCCGGTTGCGCTACCTCAACATCGGCGAAAACGCGTTCGACGCGCTGCCCGAAGCCGTGACACGCATGGCCGGCCTGGTCGAGTTGCGGGCGACCGACAATCACCTGACATCGTTGCCCGAATCGATCGACCGCTTGTCCCGGCTGCGCGAGCTGCACCTGCGCAACAACGCGCTGACGTCGTTGCCGGACGCGATCGGCGGGCTGCGGGCATTGCGGCAACTCGATCTGCGCGGCAATCCGTTGACCAGTCTGCCGGCCGCGATCGCCGATCTGGAGCGGCTGGAAAAGCTCGACCTGCGCTGGGTGACGACGCTCGAGCCGCCGGCCTGGTTCGCCGATCTCGAGGCGCGCGGCTGCCTGATCTATCGCTGAGACCGGCCCGCGACACCTTGACAGCGCAACGGCCCATCAGTACCTCCATGGCCATGATCGACCACGACCGACCGATCGCGCGCCTCAGGGGTGCGCACCGTCGAACGTCGACCGTCCGAACTTGAGGCGGCCGGGCCCTTTCGCACGTCCGAAAGGATTACCGGCCTGGCGCGAGCGCCTTTGAGGGCGCCGCGCGTATCAGGGGCAGCGCCGTCGGGCGCGCCCTCTCCTGGCCTCCCGTTCCCGAGTCTCATCCCATGATCAATCTCTCTTTGCCTGACGGCAGTGTCAGGTCGTTCGACAAGCCCATTACGGGCGCCGAATTCGCCACCAGCATCGGACCTGGCCTCGCCAAGGCGGCGCTGGCGGTGAAGGTCGATGGCGAGATGCGCGATCTCGCCCGCCCGATCGAGCGTGACGCCAAAGTCGCCATCGTCACGGCCAAGGACCCCGACGCGCTGGAATTGCTGCGCCACGACGCCGCCCATGTGCTGGCCCAGGCGGTGCAGGAGCTCTTTCCCGGCACGCAGATCACCTTCGGTCCGGCGACGGAGAGCGGCTTCTATTACGACTTCGCGCGCGCCGAGCCGTTCACGCCCGAGGACTTCGAGAAGATCGAGAAGCGGATGGCGGAGATCGTCGACCGCGACCTGCCGATCGAGCGCGAGGTCTGGGACCGCGCCAAGCTGAAGAAGTTCTTCATCGACCACGGCGAGAGCTTCAAGGCCCAGTGGTCCGACGAGCTGCCGGCGGGCGAGGAGATCACGGTCTATCGCCAGGGCACATGGCAGGACATGTGCAAGGGCCCGCATCTGCCCTCGACGGGCAAGCTCGGCAAGGCCTTCAAGCTGATGCGCGTGTCTGGCGCCTATTGGCGCGGCGATGCCAAGAACGCCCAGCTGCAGCGCATCTACGGCACGATCTTCTTCAGCGACAAGGAGCTGAAGGCGTATCTGACGCAACTCGAGGAGGCCGAGAAGCGCGACCATCGCCGCATCGGCAAGGAGATGAGTCTATTCCATCAGCAGGAAGAGGCCGCCGGCATGGTGTTCTGGCATCCCAAGGGCTGGCAGCTGTGGCGCACGCTCGAAGCCTTCCTGCGCCGTCGTCTCGACGCCGGCGGCTATGTCGAGGTCAAGACTCCGCAGCTCGTCGATCGCCGTCTCTGGGAGGCCTCCGGCCACTGGGAGAAGTTCCGCGAGAACATGTACATCTCGGAGAACGAGGAGGGTCTGCGCGACTACGTGGCCAACCCGGCCGAGCGCATTTTCGCGCTCAAGCCGATGAACTGCCCGTGCCACGTGCAGATCTTCAATCAGCGCCTGAAGAGCTATCGCGACCTGCCGCTGCGTCTGGCCGAGTTCGGCTCGTGCCATCGCTTCGAGCCGGCCGGCGCGCTGCACGGCATCATGCGCGTGCGCAACTTCACGCAGGACGACGCCCACATCTTCTGCACCGAGAAGCAGATCGCCGAAGAGACAGTCCGCTTCTGCGACCTGCTGCGCGGCATCTATCGCGACGTCGGCTTCCCCGATTTCTTCGTGAAGTTCTCCGATCGCCCGCCGGTGCGCGCCGGCAGCGACGCGGTCTGGGACCAGGCCGAGTCGGCGCTGCGTGAGGCGTCGAAGGCGGCCGGCATCGAACTGATCCTCAACCCTGGCGAAGGCGCGTTCTACGGCCCCAAGCTGGAGTTCGTGCTGCGCGATGCCATTGGCCGTGACTGGCAGTGCGGTACCCTGCAGGTCGATTTCGTCCTGCCGGAGCGGCTCGACGCGTCCTATGTCGGCGAGGACGGTGCCCGACATCGTCCCGTCATGCTGCATCGCGCCATCTTCGGCTCGATGGAGCGCATGATCGGCATCCTGATCGAGAACTACGCCGGCCGCTTCCCCCTCTGGATGGCGCCGACGCAAGCGGTGGTATGCACGATCGTCAGCGACGCCGATGGATATGCCAAGGAGGTCGAAGCCGCGCTCGCGGAAGCCGGGTTACGGGTCGAGACCGATCTGCGCAACGAGAAGATCAACTACAAGGTCCGCGAGCACTCCCTGGCCAAGACGCCGGTGCTGCTCGCCGTCGGCAATCGCGACGTCGAGGGCCGCACGGTGTCGATCCGCCGACTGGGCAGCGATCGGCAGGAAACCCTTGCGCTGGCGGATGCCGTCCATAGATTGAAGGAGGAAGCGCGCGCGCCGCAGTAGCGGGCGTGTGCTATGCTATGAGCCGCCGGTGACCGACCACCGGCGGCGACCAACGATGGAGATGCAGCGATAGCCAGGCCGATGCAACAATCCGCGCCCACCCGTGACGGGCCGCGCGTGAACCGCGAAATCCGGGCCCAGCGGGTCCGCCTGATCAACGAGCTCGGCGAGATGGTGGGCGTCCTCGACGTCCGCGAGGCCGAGGAGATGGCGGTCGAAGCCGGTCTCGACCTGATCGAGATCTCGCCCAACGCCGATCCGCCGGTGTGCAAGATCGGCGACTACGGCAAGTACAAGTACGAAGCGCAGAAGAAGGCCAACGAGGCGCGCAAGAAGCAGAAGGTGATCGAGGTCAAGGAGATCAAGCTCCGCCCCGGCATCGACGACCACGACTATGACGTCAAGATGCGCCAGATGCGCGGCTTCCTCGAGGAAGGCGACAAGGTCAAGGTCACGCTACGCTTCCGCGGCCGCGAGATGGCGCACCAGGATCTCGGCGTGAAGGTGCTCGAGCGCGTGCGCGACGAGCTCGCCGATCTGTCGAAGATCGAGACCTATCCCCGGCTCGAAGGACGACAGATGGTGATGGTGCTGACCACCAAATAGCCATGGGGCGATTGGTTGCCGCGCTGGGGTTGGCGCTTTCCTGTCCCGCCCTGGCGCAGCAGCCGCTGACTGGCCGACAAGCCGAAAGCTATCGCGCCTATGAGGCCGCAACGCCGCATCGCGCCTTCGCGGTCGGCACTGGCAGCGCCGCCTTTCGCTGGCTGAGCGGCGGGGCATCGCTCGACAAGGTGATCGCCGATGCGCTGGGGGGCTGCGCCCGCAACAACGCCGACAAGCCCTGCACGCTCTACGCCGTCAACAACGTGGTGCTCAACGGCCGCGACTGGCAGGTCGCCGTGCCGTCGCGCGATCCCGCGGCGGCCGATATCGGTCGGCTGCGGCCGCACCCCTATGTCGCGATGCGCGGGCCGCGATCGGCGAGCGGCCTCGTGGTCTGGAGCCACGGCTACCGCCAGGGCTCGGACTCCACGCAATCGCCGGCGCAGCCCTATGTCGGCCGCTTCGTCGCCGCCGGTTACGACCTGTATCGCTTTGATCGGCAATACATCAATGACTGGGCGGGCGACGCCACATCGCTCGCGGCCGCGGTCAATCAGGCCAGGCAGATGGGCTATCGGCGCATCGTGCTGGCGGGCCAATCCGCCGGCGGCTGGGTCTCGATCGCCGCCCTGGCGCGTGGCGCGGCGGTCGATGGCGTGATCGCCGTGGCGCCCGCGCATCACGGCGAGACGCAGCGGATGAACGACGTGAGCATCGCGCGGTCGGCCTGGCAACAGATCATCGGCGGCGTGAGGCCCGGCCCACGCGTCGCCGTCGTGCTGTTCGCCGGTGACACCTATGACGTCGGTGGCCGGGGCGCGGACGCCAAGGCGGTGCTGACCCGCAACGGGGTGAGCCACCTCGTCATCGACCAGCCGCAAAATTTCACCGGCCACGGCGCCGGGGCCGCCGTTGTCTTCGACCGAACGTTTGGCGCATGTCTCTTCAGCTTCGTCGAGACGGGCGCCGCGCCCTGCCAATAGCCAGAAGTCAGATTCTCGTCAGGTTTATCGTGGCATTGTTGAGTGATTGATCATTTTCTTGGGGATGCGACAGAGGTGCCGCTCGTAGGATAGATTGAAGCTAACAAAGGGGGGCTTTTCGATGCGCCAGACACTGATTTGCATCGCCGTTCTTTCCGCCCTGTCGCTGCCGGGCCTCGCCAGCGCCGAGATTCCGCACATCGACACCGACAGCCGCGTCAACCCGCCCGGCGTCACCGCCAAGGGGACCGGCCCCAAGGGAATCGTCACGGATAATAAGGGAGAACGAGATATCAGGCGGACCGAACAGGGGACCGGCCCCAAGGGAATCGTCACGCATAACAAGTGACCGACGGCGACGAAGTCGCCAGCCACGAAGTGTCCACCCGGCTACACCTCAGCCGAGGGTAGATCGATGTCGTTCGAGTTACTCAAGGGCGGTTGCGTGCCCGCGAAATAGCACCAGAAGAGAAGCGTGACATCGATCGATTGCCGGGGCTTCGTCGTCGGAGCGGGCGCGCTGATGCTCTCGCCGGCCGTGCTGGCTACGGGCAACCCGGCACGACAAAGAGCGCCGGTCAAGGCAGGTCACCGACAGGCAAGTCACCGTTCTTCAACACGTACGAGAGCGGCGGCAGCGTGAAGTCCGCGTGACGCAAGCGGACTGCCGACCGGCAGGCGCTGAGACGCCGGGGCGGGCGGGGCGCCTTGCGCCCCTCTCCCCCTGCATCTGTATAACCCCGTGTCCTTTCGGGCGGTTTGGCGTACGGGGCATGCCATGGCGGTCCCGAAAGCACCCAGCCAACGACCACGTCGCCAGCGCCCCTCCGGGGGCGTTCTCCATTTGGCCGGGATGCGAATGCCGAAGAGGACGACAGAGAACGCTTCCAAGAATGACCTCTCGCTGACGGTCACTGCGGCGGCCGCCCTGCTCGTCCGGCTGCGTGACCGGCACAACAAAGCCAGCAGGTGATCATTTTTCACGGGGATGCTTGGGTTTGTGCCGCATACAGTGGCCATCAGGCCCGAGGGAGGGGACACCCATGCGACTGATTGTGGTCCTCCTTGCGGCCGGGCTGGGGCTGTCGCTGCCCGGCGACGAGGTCCAGGCGCGCGGCGACGAGGGCGGCACCCTCAAGGGCGCGCGCGGCAGCCCGAAGGCGGGCAGCCAGCCGCCAGCCCGCGGCACCCCCAGCCCGGGCCGGGGCCTGATGGAGGAGGAAGGCATCTTCTACTTCAAGGGCAAGCCGGCCGGCCAGGACCAGCCCAAGCTACGCTGACAGGCCCATTCCGGGCGTCTTGCGTCCCTCCCCCCGCCTCTGTATAACCCCGCGTCCTTTCGGGCGGCCTGGCGTACAGGGCATGCCATGGCGGTCCCGAAAACATCCGGCCGGCGAACACGTCGGCAGCGCCCCTCTGGGGCGCTAACTATTTGAACGAGGATGCAAATGCCCAAAATGAAGACGAAGAGCGCTGCCAAGAAGCGCTTCTCGCTGACGGCGTCCGGGAAGGTGAAGATCCCCGTCGCCGGCAAGCGTCACGGCATGCGCAAGCGGGGCAACCGCTTCCTGCGCCAGGCCAGCGGCACAGTGATCGCCTTCGAAGGCGACGCGCGCAAGATCAAGCGCAACTTCCTGCCCAACGGCTGAGCGGAGGACACCGGATATGGCACGCGTCAAACGGGGCGTCACCGCCCGCGCCGCCCACAAGAAGGTTCTCGATCTCGCCAAGGGCTATCGGGGCCGCTCCAAGAACGTCTTCCGCGCCGCCGTCGAGAAGGTCGAGAAGGGCCTTCAATACGCCTATCGCGATCGCCGCGCGAAGAAGCGCAATTTCCGCGCACTGTGGATCCAGCGCCTGAACGCCGCGGTGCGCGAGCACGGCATGACCTATTCGCAGTTCATGCACGGCGCGCAGAAGGCCGGCATCGTGCTCGACCGCAAGGTGATGTCCGACATCGCCGCGCAGGAGCCCGAGGCGTTTAAGGCCCTGGTCGAACAAGCCCGGGCCGCGCTCTAAACCTCGTTCCCGGTATCGCGCCGGGACCATCCGAAGCGAAGGGGAGCGCCGGGCGACCGGCCTCCCCTTTTGTTGTCCTGACCTCATCGCGTTGAGGAATCATCCAATGGACGATCTCCAGACCATCCGCGCGGAGACGCTGGCCGCCATCGGCGCCGCCGGCGATCTGCGCGCGCTCGACGCCGTACGAGTCGCCGCCCTGGGCAAGAGCGGACGCGTCACCGGCCAGATGAAGACGCTCGGCGGGATGGCGCCGGATCAGCGCAAGGAGTTCGGCGCGCTGATCAACACCTTGAAGGGCGAGATCGAAGGCGCCCTGTCGGCGCGCAAGGTCGAGCTCGATCGCGCGGCGCTCTCCGCCAGGCTCGAGAACGAGCGCATCGATGTCAGCCTGCCGGCGCGGCCCGAGCGTGTCGGCCATATCCATCCGCTAAGCCAGACCATGGACGAGGTCTGCGCCGTGTTCGGCGAGATGGGCTTCGTCTGGGCCGAGGGTCCCGACGTCGAGGACGACTGGCACAATTTCGAATCGCTGAACTTCCCGCCCGATCATCCGGCGCGCCAGATGCAGGACACGTTCTTCCTGCCGCCGCGCGCCGACGGCATGCCGATGGTGCTGCGCACCCACACCTCGCCGGTGCAGGCGCGCACGCTGCTGGATCCCGCGACCCAGAAGATGCTGAAGGCCGGCGGCTCGCTGCGCGTGATCGTGCCGGGCCGCACCTATCGCGTCGACAGCGACCAGACGCACTCGCCGATGTTCCACCAGGTCGAGGGCCTGGTGATCGATCGTGTGACGCATATGGGCCACCTCAAGGGCTGCCTCACCGATTTCTGCCGCGCCTTCTTCGAGATCGACGATCTGCCGCTGCGCTTCCGCCCGTCCTACTTCCCCTTCACCGAGCCGTCGGCCGAGGTCGATATCGGCTGTTCGTGGAAGGGCGGCGAGCTGCGTATCGGCGCCGGCGATTCGTGGCTCGAGATCCTGGGCTGCGGCATGGTGCATCCCAACGTTCTCGCCAATTGCGGCGTCGATCCCAACGAGTTCCAGGGCTTCGCCTTCGGCATGGGCATCGAGCGCATCGCGATGCTGAAATACGGCATCCCCGATCTGCGCACCTTCTACGAAAGCGATTTGCGCTGGCTGCGCCACTACGGCTTCAACCCGCTCGACGTGCCGAGCCTCACCGGAGGGCTGGGACGATGATGATCGACGCAATCCTCCCTCTCCCCGCAAGCGGGGAGAGGGTCGGGGTGAGGGGGAGTCGCAGGTTGCGCACGACGGCGGTGCGTCACCTGGTTCAGCCCCTCGCCCTCCCATCGCGCTGCGCGCGACGGGTCCCTCCCTCTCCCCGCATGCGGGGAGAGGGGACAAGAACGGGAGACGCGCCATGAAGTTCACGCTCTCCTGGCTGCGCGAGCATCTCGACACGCAGGCCTCGCTCGACGAGATCACCAAGTCGCTCACCATGCTCGGCCTCGAGGTCGAGCAGGTGATCGACCGCGCCGCGACGCTCAAGGGCTTCGTCACGGCCTACGTCGTCGAGGCCGTGCAACATCCCAACGCCGACAAGCTACGGGTCTGCAAGGTTGATGCCGGCAACGGCGTCGTGCAGGTCGTCTGCGGCGCGCCCAACGCGCGCACCGGCATGAAGGGCATCTTCGCCGCGCCGGGCCTCTACATCCCCGGCACCAAGCTCGACCTGAAGCCCGGCAAGATCCGCGGCGAGGAGAGCAACGGCATGCTCGTCTCCGAGCGCGAGCTGGAGCTGAGCGACAATCACGACGGCATCATCGACCTGCCCGCCGACACGCCCGTTGGCCTGCCGGCGGCTAAGGTGCTGGGCCTCGACGATCCGGTGATCGAGATCAAGGCCACGCCCAACCACGCCGAGGCGCTGGGCGTGATCGGCATCGCGCGCGATCTGGAGGCCGCAGGCCTCGGCCGCCGCAAGCTGCCCGATACGCGCAAGATCGCCGGGGGCTACGCCAGCCCGGTGAAGTGGACGCACGGCTACGACGTGAAGCCAGGCGCGCCCTGCCCGATCGTCGTCGGCCGCGCTTTCCGCGGCGTGAAGAACGGCCCGAGCCCCGCCTGGCTGCAGAAGCGGCTGCGCGACATCGGGCTGCGCCCGATCTCGGCGCTGGTCGACATCACCAATCTGGTGACCTTCGACCTCAATCGCCCACTGCACGTCTTCGACGTCGCCAAGCTCTCGGGCGATCTGGTGATGCGCCAGGCGCGCGACGGCGAGAGCATCGTGGCACTCGACGGCAAGACCTACACGCTCGACTCGAGCATGGCGGTGATCGCCGACTCGAAAGCGGTGCACGGCATCGGCGGCATCATGGGCGGCGAGCACTCCGGCGTGTCGGAGACGACCACCGACGTGTTCCTCGAGGTCGCGTACTTCGATCCCAAGAGCGTCGCCACGACCGGGCGCAAGCTCGGCATCATGTCCGACGCGCGCTATCGCTTCGAGCGCGGCATCGATCCGGAGTCGGTGTGGTGGGGCGCCGAGGTCGCGGCGCGGCTGATCCTCGAGCTGTGCGGCGGCGAGGCCAGCGCGCTCACGTCGAGCGGCACGATGCCTGGATGGCAGCGCAGCTACACCTTGCGGCCCGATCGCATCACCAGCCTCGGTGGCCTGGTGGTCGAGCCGGCGGCGCAGGTCGAGATCCTGCGCAAGCTGGGTTTCGAGGCCACCGGCAGCGGCCCGTGGAGCGTCGCGGTGCCGTCGTGGCGCGGCGATGTCGCGGGCGAGGCCGATCTCGTCGAGGAGATCGCGCGCGTCCACGGCTTCGACCATCTGCCGGCGGTGTCGATGCCCAAGGTCTCGACCATGCCGAAGCCGGTGCGTGACGCCATGCAGCGCCGCGTGCCGCAGGCCAAGCGCGCGCTGGCGATGCGCGGCATGGAGGAGGCGATGAGCTTCTCGTTCATGTCAGGGGCGCTGGCGGCGAAGTTCGGCGGCGTGCCCGATGGCTTGAAGCTGCTCAATCCGATCGCCTCGGATCTCGACGTGATGCGTCCGTCGATCCTGCCCAACCTGTTGCAGGCCTGCGCCCGCAACGAGGCACGCGGGCTGAAGGACGCGGCGCTGTTCGAGGTCGGCCCGACCTTCCAGAACCCGACGCCCACGGGGCAGCGCTTCGTCGCCACGGGCGTGCGCTACGGCAAGACGGTCGCGCGCGGCTGGACCGCGCCCGAGCGCGCCGCCGACGCCTTCGACGCCAAGGCCGACGCGCTGGCGGCGCTGGCGGCGATCGGCGCGCCGGTCGAGAACCTGCAGACCAAGGCGACCGCGCCGGCCTGGTATCACCCCGGCCGCAGCGGCACCTTGGTCCTGGGCGATCGGCCGTACGCGATCTTCGGCGAAATCCATCCCGAGATCCTGGCCGCGCTCGACCTGCGCGGATCGGCCGCCGCCTTCGAGGTCTTCATCGACGCACCGCCGCCGCCCAAGGCGCGGGGCAACAAGGCGCGCACGATGCTGAAGCTCGCCGCGTTGCAGCCGCTGGAACGCGACTTCGCCTTCATCGTCGATGCGACGGTGGCGGCCGAGACCCTGACCCGCGCCGCGCGCGGCGCCGACCGGCAGATGATCGTCGGTGCGCAGGTCTTCGACGTCTATGCTGGCACGGGTGTTCCCGACGGAAAGAAGTCGGTGGCGCTCTCCGTCACCATCCAGCCGACCGACAAGACGCTGACCGACGCCGAGATCGAGGCGATCAGCCAGAAGGTCGTGGCCCAGGTGGCGAAGCAGACCGGCGGGACACTGCGCGGCTGACTCGTGTCCCCCTCTCCCCTTGCGGGAGAAGGGAGGAAGAGTCAGCCATCCCACACGTTCTGCGGCATCGGCAGCTTGGCGAAGTCGGCGTCGACCAGCGGTGGGACGATCGTCACGCCCTCGCGTTCGAGCAGCATCATCCATTGCCGGACGTGCTGGCCGCAGTGCCAGGTCGTGCGCTCGAACAGATCGTGCATGCTCTGCGGGCCGTAATAGGTGTCCAGCGTACCGGTGCCGTCGCGATCCGCGGTCTTGGCCCACCACGCGTCGAGGCGTTGCTTCACCTTCGCACCGTAGCCGGCCACCCATGCCATCGTGGCGTCGTCGGCCGGCACCTCGCGGAAGGCGTCCTGCACCAGGGTGATGCCGTCGATCGCGTCGAGGAACGCCGCCACCACCCGGAACATGTGGAACGACAAGTGGCGGTAGCTGCGCGGACGACCGGGGACGTGGACATCCAGGCGATCGGCCGGCATCAGCGGCAGGAGCGCGATGGCGGCGTCCATGAACTTGTCGAGCCGCGCGTACAGCTCCGCCGGCGTCAGGTCAGGCGAGGTCTTCTCGTTCAGGCCGACGAACTCGACGATCGCCTTCAGGCTCTGGGCGTAGGTGTACGTGTCACCGCGCGACAGCACCGGCACCGAGCGCGCGCCCAGGGCCTGCAACTCGGCCAGACCCTCGGGCTCGGCCAGCACATTGACGGATACGTAGTCGACCGCACGGGCCGATAGAAACTCCTTGAGTCTCAGGCAGCTGGTTCAACCAGGCTGCCAGAAGACCTTGAACGGGAGCGGCGCTGTCATGGCTTTCCTTGCACGCGGTCCGCCCCCGGGAGGCGGCAGCAGAGGTTCGCCCGCCCCGCCGCTGCTGGCAAGTCACCCGGTGCGCCGCTTGACCCAGGTCATGGCGGCCCTACCCCGCATGGCCGAGCGTCGTCCCGGCGGCCGACATGGGTCCGCCGCGCACAGGCACGGAAGCAACACGTTGGCGAACACCGTAGTGATCGGACGCTGGCGCCACTACGTGTGGCTGCTTGCGCTCGTCATGCCGCTGACCGGCGTTGTCGGCTGGTTCGCAACCACGCTGGCTCTGGGACCAAGCGCGCCCGTTCACCTCGCGGCGCGGCGCGACATCGTGCAGTCGGTCGTGGCGAGCGGCCGCATCGAAACGCTGTTCCGCGTCGATGTCGCCACCCAGGTCACCGCGATGGTGCTCGACGTGCCGGTTGACGAGGGCCAGGTCGTCACCGCGGGACAGGTGCTGGTGCAGCTCGACGACGAGGACGCGCGCGCCAATTTCGAGCAGATGACGGCCTCGGTTCGGCAAGCCGAGGCGAAACTGCGCCAGCTTCGCGAGATGTCGCGCCCGGTGGCCGAGGAGACGCTGGCACAGGCTCGCGCCACGCTGCTCAGCGCGCAGCAGAGTTTCGAGCGCGTCGAAGGCCTGTTCGCCCGCGGCGTGGTCGCGCGCGCCCAGCTCGACGAGGCGCGCAAGGCGCTCGATGTCGCCGCCGCGCAAGAGCGCGCCGCCAAGCTGCAGGCGGACAACCTGCGGCCCGGCGGCAGCGACGAGTTGGTCGCCAGCGCCGCCCTCGCCCAGGCGCAGGCTGCCTTGCGTTCCGCACGGGTACGACTCGAGTACACCGTGATCCGCGCGCCGAGGGCCGGCACGCTGATCAGCCGCTCGGTCGAGCGTGGCGATATCGCGCAGCCCGGCAAGGTGCTGATGGTCCTGGCACCGGCGGGCGAGACCTGGATCGAGGTCCAGATCGACGAGAAGAATCTGGGTCTCCTGTCGATTGGCCAGAGGGCCCTGGCGTCGGCCGACGCCTATCCACGCCGGACCTTCGACGCCGAACTCAGCTACATCAACCCCTCGATCGACGCGCAACGCGGCGCCGTGGCGGTCCGACTGCGCGTGCCTGTGCCACCAGACTACCTGCGGCAGGACATGACGGTCTCGGTCGACATCGAGGTGGCGCGCCGCGACGGAGCGCTGGTCGTGCCGGCCGATTGCGTCCGCGACGCCGACACCGCCCAGCCCTGGGTCCTCAAGGTCAACGACGGCCGCACCCGGCGCATACCGGTGCGCATCGGCGCGCGGTCATCGTCGCTGATCGAGATCGTCGACGGCTTGGCGGACGGCGATCGCGTGGTGCCATCGACACGCGCGGATATCGTCGCCGACCGCCGCGTGCGCGCGATCAGCCCATGAACCGCCTGCTTCCCTTCGAGTGGATCGCCGCCGTCCGCTTCCTCCACGAGGGCCGGGTGCAGTCCGCCCTGATCGTCTCCGGCGTGGCGATTGGCGTTTCGGTGATCGTGTTCATGTCCGCGCTGCTGAGTGGGGTGCAGGGCAACGTCATCCGCCGCACGCTCACCGCCCAGGCGCATGTCGTGGTGCTGCCGCGCGAGGAACTGGCGCGGCCGCTGCGCGACGAGCCCGGCCGCACGGCCATCGCCACGGTGCAGCGCCAGGCTCAGCGCCTGCGCTCGATCGACCAGTGGCAGACCGTGGTCGAACAGACGCGCGCCATGCCCGGCGTCCTCGCCGTCTCGCCGGTCGCCGCCGGACCGGCCTACGCCATCCGCGGCAACGCCAACAAGCAGGTGACCCTCTATGGCGTTGACCCGGCGCACCATTTCCGGATCGTGCTGCTGGACGACAAGATCGTCGCCGGCGGCACGGCGCTGACCGGCGGCGATATCCTTGTCGGCACCGAGCTCGCCACCGATCTTGGCCTGGCACTCGGCGACAAGTTACGCATCGCCACGACCGGCGGGCTCGCCGCGACCTTGCGGGTCGTGGGCATCTTCGACCTCGGCAACAAGGGCGCGAACCAACGGACCACCTACGTGGCCCTGCGCACCGCGCAGCCGCTGCTCGGGCTGACCGGCGGCGTGTCCAACATCGATATCGCGCTGGCCGACATCTACGCGGCCGAGACCGTCGCCCGTTCCATCGCCGCGCGAACTGGCCTGGAGGTAGACAGCTGGATCAAGACCAACGCGCAATTCTTCACCGCCATGAACGCGCAGACGCTCTCCAGCATGATCATCCGCCTCAGCGTCGCGCTCTCCGTCGCGTTCGGGATCGCCAGCGTGCTGGTGGTCTCGGTGGTGCAGCGCTCGAAGGAGATCGGCATCCTGCGCGCCATGGGCACGTCGCGCGGCCAGATCCTGCGCGTGTTCCTGATCCAGGGCGGCATCGTCGGCCTGAGCGGCTCCGTCCTCGGCGCAGCGATGGGGGCGGGCTTCGTGGGGCTCTGGCGGGCCACCGCGCTCAATCCCGACGGCACGCCGCTCTTCCCCCTCTCCGTCGATCCCTGGCTGTTCCTCGCCGCCACCGTGATCGCCACGCTGAGCGGCGTTGTGGCGGCGATAACGCCGGCCCTGCGCGCCGCGCGTCTCGACCCCGTGGTTGCGATCCGTGGCTGACGCGATCGCCGTACCCGTGCTGGCGCTGAAGGGCGTGCGCAAATCCTACGGCATCGGCACGCCGGTCGAGACCGAGGTGCTGCACGGCATCGACCTGCGCCTGGGGCGAGGCGAGTTCTGCGCCCTGATCGGACCCTCGGGCTCGGGCAAGAGCACGCTGCTCAACATCATCGGCCTGCTCGACCGGCCGACCAGCGGCACGCTGGAGATCGAGGGCACAACCACCGGCGATCTCGACGACGCGGCGCTGACGCGCCTGCGCGGCCGCAGCATCGGCTTCGTGTTCCAGTACCACTACCTGATCACCGCCTTCAGCGCCGTGGAGAACGTGATGATGCCGTTGCTCGTCGAGCGCGGCCGGCCGGACGACGTCATGCGGGGCAAGGCCGAAGCGCTGCTGGCGCGCGTGGGGCTGGAGCGCTGGAAGGACAGCCGCGCCAGCCATCTCTCGGGCGGACAGCAGCAACGTGTCGCCGTGGCGCGCGCGCTGGCCGCCGACCCGGTGCTGGTGCTGGCCGACGAGCCAACCGGCAATCTCGACACAAAGTCGGCGGAAGGCGTCTTCGAGCTGATGCGCGACGTCAATCGCGAGCGTGGCACGACCTTCCTGCTGGTCACCCACAACATGGCCCTCGCCAGAAGCTGCGACCGGACCATCGAGCTGGTCGACGGCCGGGTCGTAGCCGGCCAGCCGGCATAGGCGGCGCCCATCGCCGACCAGGCCGGCCGCGACCTACCAGACCTTGTGTTTTCCGCCTCCCCGACCCACTTGCAGGCCGGGCATATGGTTGCGGTGGCGGCCCGATCCCGCTACACCCCGCCCGCCCCCTTGATCCCGACCAACGGCCACGGAACCCCAGCCCGCGATGACCGAGCTTTCGCAGATCCGCAATTTCTCGATCATCGCGCATATCGACCACGGCAAATCGACCCTGGCCGATCGCCTGATCCAGCGTTGCGGCGCCATCGCCGACCGTGAGTTCCACGACCAGCTGCTCGATTCGATGGATATCGAGCGCGAGCGCGGCATCACCATCAAGGCGCAGACGGTGCGCCTGAACTACCGGGCCAAGGACGGCAAGGACTACGTGCTCAACCTGATGGACACGCCCGGCCACGTCGACTTCGCCTACGAGGTCAGCCGTTCGCTCGCCGCCTGCGAGGGCTCGCTGCTGGTGGTCGACGCCTCGCAGGGTGTCGAGGCGCAGACCTTGGCCAACGCGTATCAGGCGATCGACGCCGGGCACGAGATCATCCCGGTGCTCAACAAGATCGACCTGCCGGCGGCCGAGCCTGACCGCGTGCGCCAGGAGATCGAGGATGTGATTGGCCTCGACGCGTCAGAGGCGGTGCTGATCTCGGCCAAGACCGGTATCGGCATCGACGACGTGCTGGAAGCGATGGTCGCGCGCCTGCCCGCGCCCAAGGGCGAGCGCAACACGACGCTCAAGGCCATGCTGGTCGACAGCTGGTACGATTCCTATCTCGGCGTCGTCACCCTGGTGCGCGTCAAGGACGGCGTGCTGCGCAAGGGCATGAAGATCCGCATGATGTCGACCGGCGCGGCCTACGACATCGACAAGGTCGGCCACTTCACGCCCAAGCCGGTCGACGCCGCCGAGCTCGGGCCGGGCGAGGTCGGCTTTATCATTGCCGGCATCAAGACCATCTCCGACTGCAAGATCGGCGACACCATCACCGACGAGAAGAAGCCGGCCGCCGAAGCGCTGCCCGGCTTCAAGCCCTCGGTGCCGGTGGTGTTCTGCGGCCTCTTCCCGGTCGACGCCGACGATTACGAGAAGCTGCGCGATTCTCTCGCGAAGCTGCGATTGAACGACGCCAGCTTCCACTATGAGCCCGAGACCAGCGCGGCGCTGGGCTTCGGCTTCCGATGCGGCTTCCTTGGCCTGTTGCATCTGGAGATCATCCAGGAGCGGCTGGAGCGCGAGTTCGATCTCGACCTGATCACCACGGCGCCCTCGGTGGTCTATCGCATCGCCTTGCGCGACGGCTCGAGCATGGAGCTGCACAATCCGACCGACTATCCCGACGTGATGAAGATCGAGCGCATCGAGGAGCCGTGGATCAAGGCCACGATCATCGTGCCCGACGAGCATCTCGGCTCGGTGCTGCAGCTCTGCCAGGAGCGCCGCGGCGTGCAGCAGGACCTGACCTATGCCGGCACGCGCGCCATGGTGGTCTACCGCCTGCCGCTCAACGAGGTGGTGTTCGATTTCTACGATCGCCTGAAGTCGGTGACGCGCGGCTACGCCAGCTTCGACTACGAGATCGCCGCTTACGAGGAGGGCGATCTGGTGAAGCTCAGCATCCTCGTCAATGGCGAGCCGGTCGACGCGCTCTCCATCATCGTGCACAAGAGCCACGCCGAGAGCCGCGGCCGCGTGCTGTGCGAGAAGCTCAAGGACCTGATCCCCAAGCAGCTGTTCAAGATCGCCATCCAGGCGGCGATCGGCGGGCGCATCGTGGCGCGCGAGACGATCAGCGCGCTGCGCAAGGACGTGCTGGCCAAGTGCTACGGCGGCGATATATCGCGTAAGCGCAAGCTCCTGGACAAGCAGAAGAAGGGCAAGAAGCGCATGCGCCAGATCGGCGACGTGGAGATTCCACAGTCGGCGTTCCTTGCGGCGCTGAAGACGGGGAGCTGAACCCCTCTGTCATCCTGAGCGAAGCGAAGGACGACAAGTGGGCTTATCGCTTGCGGCGATAGAAGATGCGCGCCAGGCCTTCCTTAGGCTTGCGCCGGCGGAAGCCGATCCACAGGCAGAATAGCGCCGCCATCGTGAACAAGAGCGTGCTCGGCGCCATGAAGACCGGCTCGACCACCCAGGCGACCGCTTCGTCGGGCAGATGGTCGCGCAGGAAATGTTGGGCCCATGCGAAGCTGCCGGGGCTCACCGCGAACCACGACTCGGAGAGCGACGAGAGCCTGAACTCGCCGCTTTGCGCTCGGTTGAAGAGATCAGCGCCCAGCCCGCCCAGCGCCACGACGACGAAGGCGAGCCCAAGCAGCCGCCAGAACCACATGGCGCCCTCCGCTCGGTGCGGAGTCTAAACCAATGTCCGGGCGAGTTGAATCACCACCGTCATCCCGAGCGTAGCGAGGGATCTCCTCGAATGGAGACTCCTTGGTGGGAGATTCCTCGCTGCGCTCGGAATGACGGGGGTTGCGACTCACCGCACCCGCGCCAGCAGGCGCCGCGCGCGCTCGGCGACCGGCAGGTCGATCATCGCGCCCTCGAAGGCCACCGCGCCCTGCCCCGCCTTGACCGCCTCGTCAAATGCCGCGAGCAGCCGGCGCGCGCGATCGGCGTCGGCGGCGTTCACGCCATACTCCTCATTGATGATCGGCACGTGCAGCGGATGGATGCAGGCGGTGCAGGCGAAGCCCAGCCCGCGCGAGCGCTTCAGACTCTCGCGATAGCCCTCGAGATCCGAGAAATCCGCGAAACGCCCGACCGAGCCCAGCGGCAGGATGCCGGCGCCGCGCGCGGCGGCGACCACCATCATGGCGTAGACATAAAGCGCGTCGCCGGTCGGCGCGCCGCCCAGCTCGGTCGACAGATCCTCCGCGCCGACGCCCAGGGCCACGACGCGCGGATCGGCCGAGGCTATCGCGCCCAGCGACGGCAACGACTCCGGCGTCTCGACTATGGCGATGAAGCGCGTATGGCCCGCCTTCAGCCCAAGCGCCGCCTCGCGCACGGCGACGATTTCCGACAGCAGCTTGACATGCTCCGGGCCCATGACCTTGGGCAGCATCAGCGCGCGCACGCCGGGCATGATTGCCGCGGCGATGTCGGGCACCGACATCTCCATCGGCCGGTTGACGCGCACCACCACGTCGGCGCCGGCCTGCGAGACGGTCTTCGCCGCCTCGGGCAGCGCGCGCCGCGCGACCTCCTTCTCGTTGGGCGCCACCGAGTCCTCGAGGTCGAGAATGATCGCGTCGGCGCCGCGCGTATGCGCCTTGGCGATGAAGTTCGGCTTGGTCGCCGGCACGAACATCAACGAGCGCCAGGTCGGCAGATCGGCACGGGGCGTCATGCGGGGAACTCCTATAGAGTAATGTCCTGTGGGACCGCCGGCGTCCCGCCGGCATCTTCATGAGGCGGCGTGTGCCGCGCCCGATGCGATCATCTTGTCGATCTCGTCGCGCGCGTAGCCGATCTCGGCCAGCACGGCGGCGGTGTGCTCGCCCATCGTGGGCGCGTGGCGTTCGTCGCTGCGCGCGCCGCCCGAGAAGGTGTTGGCCACCTTGGTGCGGCGAATCCTGCCCTGCGAGGGATGCTCCTCGCGCCGGAAAAAGCCGACGTCGTCGAGATGCGGATCCGAAAGAAGATCGTCGATCGAATTGTAGCGCGCCGCGGGCACGTCGAGCTTCTCGAAGATCTCCAGCCATTCAGCCGTGGTCTTCTGCGCCAGGCCTTCCATGCGCACCTTGAAGTACGCCGCGGCGTTGGCGGTGCGCGACGCCGCGCTGTCGAAGCGCGGGTCGGTCTTGAGCTCGGGCCGGCCGATGGCGTCGAAGAAGGCGAAGGCCTGCGGGTTGGTGTTGGGACCGACGGTGATGTAGCCGTCCCTGGTCGGCAGCGGCCGGTAGTCGGGGCTAAGCAGCCTTCCGTCGCCGGTGGGGCCGACCGGCGGATCGAAGGTCGCCGCACCGAGATGCTCGCTCATCACGAACGAGGCCATGTTCTCGAACATCGGCACGTCGATCGCCTCGCCCACGCCGGTCTTCTCCCGGCGATAGAGCGCGAAGCCGATGCACTGCGCGGCGATCAGGCCGGTGGTGTGGTCGGTCATCACCATGGGCACGAAGCGCGGCTCGCCGATGGCGCGCTCGAAGGTGCCGGCGACGCCCGACAGCGACTGCACGATGGGATCGTAGGCCGGCCGGTTGAAGTAGCGGCCGCCGCGACCGAAGGCGAGGATCGAGCAATGGATCAGGCGCGGATTGTCCTTCGACAGGCTCGCGTGATCGAGCCCGGCGCGCGTCAGGCCCTCCGGCCGCACGTTGCTGACGAAGACATCGGCGCCCGCGATCAGCCGACGCATCGCGGCGATGCCGTCGGGATGCTTGAGGTCGAGGCAGATCGAACGCTTGTTGCGGTTGAAGTTCATGAACTTGCCGGACATGCCCGGATTGCGGCTGCCCTGCGCCATGGTGCGCAGGAGATCGCCGCCCGGCGCCTCGACCTTGATCACGTCGGCGCCCTGGTCGGCGAGGGTGCGCGTGCAGATCGGCCCGACGACGACGGTGGTGAGATCGATCACCCGCACGCCGTCGAGCGGCCCGCCGGTCATGTGCGTTCCTCCCTCTCCCCGCTTGAGGGGAGAGGGTTGGGGTGAGGGGCTGCCGCAAGTAGCGCCTCGACGCTCTGCGCAACCTGAAGCTCCCCCTCACCCCGCTCGCGGGGAGAGGGAGTGAAGACGACAGAGGAGCCCATCAGCCGAACTCCAGATCCATCTCGCCGCACAAGGTGCCGTTCTTGTCGGCGAGGAAGACGCGCATCTTGCCGTCCTTGGCGGCGTAGCCGCGGATGCTCACGCTGTCGCCGACGAAGAGCGGCGACATCAATCGCGCGGAGAGCGCCCGCAACTCGCCGGGCGCGCGCTTGAGCGCCGCGTCGATCATCAGGTGCATGGTCAGGCCACCGTTCTGCACCGTGTGCGGATAGCCCTCGATCTCGCGCGAGTAGATCGAATCGTAGTGGATGCGGTGCGCGTTCCAGGTGATCGCCGAATAGCGGAAGTTCAGCGTCTCCGACAGCAGTACCGTGTCGGCCCAGGCCTGGTCGTTCGGCGCCTTCACCGGCACGGTCGCGGTGGTCTTCTGGCCCGGCGGCGTCGCCTCGCGGTAGATCGCGTCGAACTCGTCGACGCCCAGCACGCGGCCGCCCTGCTCGTAGGTGTTGCGCAGGGTGAGCACGTAGATGCTGCCCGAGCGGCCTGTCTTCGGGACGATGTCGACCACCTCCGACTTGCGCGCCGCCTTCTCGCCCGCGCGTAGCCGCGCCATCAGCTTCAGCCGCCTTCCCGCGCCCATGCGGCGCGGCATCGGGATCGGCGGCAGCACCACGCCGCCCTGCGCGTGGCCGTCCTCGCGCAACTGGTTCTGCCGCGCGATGTCGGCGAAGAACATCGTGAACCAATGCGGCGGCAGCTCGCTGCCCTGCTTGATGGAGTCCGGGTCGACATCGAACGTCGCCGCCACGCGCCGCACCATCGGCAGCGCGATATCGTCCTCGATCACTCGCACGCTGCCGATCCACGGCCGCAGCGTCTTCATGGCGTCTTCAATCGCGTCGGACATTCCCATCCCTCGTTGCTCGGCCGACCGTAGCAAACTGTCTGGCGTCCCGGCACGCGAAACATCACCGACGACGGTGTTGCCTGCCTTGCACGTTCGCCCGAATCTCGCGTCGGCACCGAGGGAGAGGACTCATGCAAGTCGGCGTGATGGTCACGAGCTACAATCACCGTGACTGGGATCGCATGCTCGCGGGCGAGTACAGCCAACCCGCAGCGACCAGCGACATCGCGATCCACGAGGAGACGATGAAGCTCGGCGCCATGGTCGAGCCGCTGGGCTTCGACGCCATCTGGTGCGCCGAGCACTATGGCTCGCCCTATTCGATGCAGGGCAATCCGCTGCAGTGGCTCGCCTACTGGGCCGGCCGCACGCAGCGTGTCGACATGGGCACCGCCGTCATCGTCGCGCCCTGGTGGCAGCCGGTGAAGCTGGCGCACGAGATCGCCATGCTCGATTTGCTGCTCGGCGGACGGCGCCTGCATATCGGCATCGGCCGCGGCATCTCCAGCCACGAATACGCCGGCTTCAACGTGGCGCGCGAAGAGTCGCGCGAGCGGTTCTCGGAGATGATCCAGA
The DNA here is from genome assembly GCA_016869975.1 of Alphaproteobacteria bacterium. Lineage (GTDB taxonomy): Bacteria > Pseudomonadota > Alphaproteobacteria > Reyranellales > Reyranellaceae > JAFAZJ01. The sequence goes on along the minus strand of VGCZ01000016.1, from coordinate 2,051 downwards.
TCCTCAAGCGCTCGGATACCGACCGCTTCGAGTTCAAGGGCAAGCACTACACTGTGCCGCCGACCACGGTGCGGCCCTCGGCGCGCCATCGCGGCTCGCTGTTCTCCGATGTCAGGGGCGCCTTCAACACGCCGTCCTCGATGCAGGTCGCGGCCGAGCTCGGGCTGGGCCAGATGTTCGTCACCGCGACCTCGCTGGAGGTGATGGCCAAGGGCGTCGCACGCTTCAATGCGATTCGCCGCAAGAACGGCCTGCCGCCCAACCAGCCGACGGTGATGATGTACCTGCACTGCTCGACCGACAAAGCCGAGATCGCCCGCGCGCGCACCTACGCCGCGGAGCAGGGCTGGGCGGCGCGCAATCACTACGCGGTGTGGAACGCCGAGGCGTTCGAGAACGTGCCGGACTACGAGGATTACGCCAAGGCGTTCCGACAGGGCCGCGAGTTGCAGGAGAACGAGAGCATCCTCAGCGAGGATTCCCACCTCATCGGCACGCCCGACGAGATCCTGGAGAAGATCGCGCGTGTGCAGGAGCGCATCAGCCTGGAGTACCTGATCCTGCACCCGCAGCACGGCTCGAAGCCGGCGGCCGAAGCGCGCGCCAGCCTGGAGCTGTTCGCCAAGGCGGTGCTGCCGCAAGTCCAGGCGATGGCGACGCCGCTGCACGCCCATTCGCTGGGCACCGCCGAGACGGCGCCGAGCGAAGGCGTGATGGGTGGAGCGGTCGGCTAGATCAGAACGGCGAGCCGAAGCCGCGGCGGCGCGGCCGCTGGGTCTCGCGGACGGGTGCCGCAGCCGGCGCCGAATAGGCGGCGTCGTGGGCGACGTGCTGGTACGCGACCTGCGGCTGCGCCATCGAGGACCTGGCAGTCGACTTCGCACAGGCGCCGCGGGGCATCACCCCGTAACTCTGGCCGAATGCTGGTGCTGCGAATACGCCGGAAAGAACAATGCCAGTAAACAAAACGGATGCTGAAAATGAGCGCTTAATCATTAACTTACTCCTTCCAACGAAACGATGTTGGAAGCTTGTAGGTAGCTGTGGCGACAGTTCGGCAGCATAAAGGATTCAGCGAGACTGTTAAAGTTCGCCGTGAGGAGAACATTCACCTTATCCATGAGGGCTTGACTGTATCTGCGAACGTTCTATGAAGAATCAACAAGCGGCTCGATCCGCCCAAAAGACAATCGCTGGCAACCCCCTCTGTCCGCGAGCCATGACCGATCCATTGCTGACCCCACACGGCGTTCCGCCGTCAGTCCCCCGCGACAGTTTCGTCGCGTCGCCACGGCGCATGCCGACGACCCCTGTTCGAGGCGTCGCCCATGCGTAGAACCAGGCGATTGGCCCTGCTCTTTGCGGCCACCATCGCGTTCGGCGCGACGGAGGCATTGGCCCAGGCCAACAGGTCGGGCTCGGTGCCACTCAGCGTGCTCACGCCCACGGGCCGCATCCACAACACGACCGTGACGTGGCGGAGCGGCGAAGGCGAGCTTGTAGTGACCAACGTGGCGCGCGCGGGCGACTCCCAGGATGTGCCTGACCTGTTCGACACGCTGCACAAGCAGCTGGCACGCGCGACCGCGATCAACCTGCGGCCGGCAACCGTCAAGCGCGGCTGCTGCGCGACGATGAGCGGCAGCGGCGTCGGCTTCGCCGGCAATTCGCGCGCCAGCCTGCAGATCGAACAGCGGCTCGACGGCGCGGATCGCGTCGTGCAGACCGTCGTGATCCGCGGCTACAGCGGCCCGCCGCTGGATGGATACATCGCCCGGCTGCTGTTCCAGTAGACCCGTCCGGCGGCTTGGCAGGCCGGGGCGCGATGTGTAGGTTGCGCCCGCCTGCGGACAGGTGGCCGAGTGGTTTAAGGCACACGCTTGGAAAGCGTGCGTGGTGTAACAGCCACCGCGGGTTCGAATCCCGCCCTGTCCGCCATATATAATTGATTTTGCTACTAAATTCCTTGTTTGATGTTTCTTCCCCCAATGATCCTCGAAGTTGTCTGCGGATCGACCGCTCCTTCCAAACGAGACTGAGCCGGACGAACC
>VGCZ01000015.1 GCA_016869975.1 Alphaproteobacteria bacterium | reverse complement strand
GCGGGGAGAAGGAAAACCCACCACCCGCCCAACCCAAGGAGGCGCCGATCGTGCTGAAGGGCACGGGGCCGCCCGATCCGCCGAAGCAGATGTCGCAGCCACCGTCGCAGTCGCCACCGCAGCCGCAGCCACTCGTCGCGGGCGCCGGAAACGGCAGGATCTTCTGGAACACCACGCGCCAGCCGCCGTCGGGCCCGACCTGGCACGACATCATTCGCCATTCCAAATTCCCGGGACAATGAAGCCGTCGCCGACGCGCTCGCTGCCTTTTCCTCCCTCTCCCCGCAGGCGGGGAGAGGGAGGAAAAGGCATGTCGATAGCCCTGCCTCGGCGGGGCAAGGAAGTGGTAGATTGTCGTCCCCTCTGCCGGCGTCCGCCGGCCAAACGACACGGCGAACCATGCCGCTCCACGCCGCCGCGATCTTTCTCGGCTCGCTCCTGCTGTTCCTCGTCCAGCCGCTGGTGGCGCGGCAGATGCTGCCGTGGTTCGGCGGCGCCGCCTCGGTCTGGACCGTGTGCATGGTCTTCTTCCAGATCGCGCTGCTGGCGGGCTACGCCTACGCCCATCTCGTTATTCGCTATCTCGCGCCCAAGCCGCGCGCGGTGCTGCATCTGGCGCTGCTGACGCTCAGCCTGTTGTGGCTGCCGATCGCCGCCGACGCGTCGTGGAAGCCATCGGGCGAGGACGCACCGGCGCCGCGCATCCTGCTCTTCCTACTCGCCACCATCGGCCTGCCCTTCGCGCTGCTGGCGGCCAACGGCCCGCTGGCCCAAGCCTGGTTCGCGCGCGCGCGGCCGGGCGTCAGCCCCTACCGGCTCTTCGCGCTGTCGAACCTCGCCTCGCTGCTGGCGCTGCTCGGCTACCCTGTGCTGCTCGAGCCCTGGCTCGCGACCGCCGGGCAGGTCTGGGTCTGGTCCGGCCTCTACATGGTCTTCGCCATCGTGCTGGCGATCGCCGCCTTCCTCGACTCGCGGCTACCGGCGACGCACACGCGCGGCGACGCCGCCGAGGCCGGCGCCGCGCCAGCGCCAAGCGCACGCGACTATCTCGTATGGACCGGGCTGGCCGCCCTCGGCTCCGTCCTGCTGCTCGCGGTCACCAACCACCTGACGCAGGACGTCGCGTCGTTCCCGCTGCTGTGGGTCGTGCCGCTGGCGCTCTATCTCGTCACCTTCATCCTGTGCTTCGAGCGCGAACGCGCCTATCGCCTGGCGCTCTACGCCATCCTGTTCATCGCCGTCGTCGTGTGCTTCGCCGTCGTGCGCGGCGTGCCCGGCCTGAAGGACAGCCTGCCGGCGCAGCTCGTCGTCTCGGCGGCGCTGGTCTTCGTCGGCTGCATGATCTGCCACGGCGAGCTGGCCAACATGCGCCCCGCCGCGCGCCATCTCACCGGCTTCTACCTCACCGTCGCCGCCGGCGGCGCGCTGGGCGGCCTGCTGGTCGGCGTGGCCGCGCCCTTGCTGCTGCCCAACTACTTCGAGCTCGACATCGCGCTCGCCGCCCTGGTCGGCCTGATTCTGCTGCGCATCCGGTCGGGCAAGCCGGCCTCGCCGGTCTTCACCGCCGTGGCGCTGGGTGGACCGCTGCTGCTGATCGGCGCGCAGTTCTACAAGGACAGCGCGGAGTCGGTGATCTCCAGCCGCAATTTCTACGGCGTGCTGCGCCTGATCGAGGCCGGCTCCGGCGCCGAGCGCGAGCGCCAGATCGTGCACGGCACGATCATCCATGGCCGTCAGTTCCTGAGCGCCGAGCGCCGCCGCGAGGCCGCCGGCTATTATCGCCGCGAGGGCGGCGGCGGGCGCGCCGTCGAGGCGCGGCTGGAACGAGGGCCCACGCGCATCGGCGTGGTCGGGCTGGGTGCCGGCGCGCTCGCGGCTTACGGCCGACCGGGCGACACGATGCGTTTCTACGAGATCAATCCGGCCGTGATCGCCATGGCGAAGCGCGACTTCACCTATCTGGCCGACAGCAAGGCCACGATCGAGACGGTGCTGGGCGACGCGCGCCTCGTCCTTGAACGCGAGACGCCGCAGCGCTTCGACGTGCTGGCGATCGACGCCTTCTCCGGCGACGCGATCCCGGTCCACCTGCTGACCCTGGAGGCGCTCGACGTCTATCTGCGCCACCTCGCGCCCGACGGCATCCTGGCCTTCCACGTCAGCAACAAGTTCCTGGTGCTGCCGCCGGTCGTCGGCGCGCTGGCCAAGACGCGTGGCTTGCACGCGCGGCACGTCGGCGACCGCGATGCCGCGTCGGGCGCGGCGATCAGTGAATGGGTGCTGCTGTCGCGCGACGCCGCCTCGCTGGCGCACGCGCGCATCGCCCCGGCCTCGACCGACGCGCCGGCCCGCGGTCCCGCCTGGACCGACGACTTCGCGACGCCGCTGCGGGCGTTGAAGTGGTAGCGCCGCGGCGCCTCCTGTCATCCCGAGCGCAGCGAGGGATCCAGGGTCAGCCCAGATCCCTCGCTGCGCTCGGGATGACAGACGCTCATGGGCATTGGGCTGGACTACTTCTCCGGCCGGCCCCATTGCGAGACGAAGAACGCCACGGTGGTGTTCCAGGCGAGCTGGGCGTCGAGCTTGGCGTAGGCCTTGGCCAGCGGGTTGGCGAAGTTGCGGCCCGCCGGGTAGTTGTGGATCTGGGTGCGGGTCGCGCCGATGCGGCGATAACGGTTCTCCATCTCGTAGCGCCAGGCCGGCCCGGCGAGGTCGTCGCGGTCGCCGAAATGGGCGATGACGTGGTTGGGGTAGCGCCGCGCGTCCTCCTCGCTGAACTGCACGCGGCCGTAGAAGAACGCCATCGGATGCAGCATGGTCTGCCGCGACGCCGCCAGCGACCAGGCGCAGGACGGGCCGAAGGCGACCAGCCCCACCCGGCGGTCGATGAAGTCGCGCGAGCGCAGCCAGTCAACCCACATCGCGATGGCGGTGACGGCCACGTCCTCGGCGATCGCGGTGCGCGCCAGCTCGGCGGCCTCGCTGTCGGTGCTCGCGGTCTTGCCGCGGAACAGGTCGACGACCAACGCGATATAGCCCTCGAAAGCCAGCGCATCGGCGTAGGCTTGCATCTGCGGCTGGACACCGAAGCCGTCGTGCACCAACAGGACGCCCGGCGCCGGCTTGGTCGGCAGCTTGGCCGGCGTCAGCTTGCCGGTGAATTCGCCGTGGCCGGGCACGGTGATGATGGGGGTGTCCTCGGAAGGCGGCGGGCGGCGCCCCTGGGCCAGCGCGCGCGGCGCCGCGGCCGACAGCGCGAGGCCGCCCAGCACGCCGCGCCGACCGGTTCGAGATCTTTCCGTCATGAAGCGATTCTAGGCGTGGAATGGTGGCCTCGCCATGGCACAATCGTCGCGAGCCCTTGCGTCCCCCGAGACCCGTACCGCATGGTTCCATTCCGCGTCCGCGATATCGCGATCAGCCTGCCGGCGCTGCTCGCGGCGCTGTCGTTGGTCGCCGCCGGCTCGACGGCCGCGCGCGAGCCGGCGCCGGCTGCACCGATCGAGATCTCGGCCCGGGCCATCCCGCTCAACATCGAGGATCCCGCCCTCGCCGAGATCGGCAAGCTGCGCTGGCGCGGGGGATTGGTGCTGACCGCGCGGGAGCCGCGCTTCGGCGGCTGGTCCGATCTGTGGGTCGCGCCCGATGGCCGCACCTTTCGCAGCGTGTCCGACGAGGGCTCCTGGCTAGCCACGACAATGCGCTACGACACGGACGGCCGGCTGATCGGCGTCGAGCCCGGCCTGATCGGCTCGCTGCGCGGCGAGGACGGCCAGCTCCTGGGCAGCAAGATGGAGACCGACGCCGAAGGCCTGGTCCGCCTGCCCGATGGCGGCTGGCTGGTGAGCTTCGAGCGCGATCACCGCGTGCTGCAGTATCCGCCCGGCGAGGAGAGGGACGGCCAGGGCCTAGCCGGCCGGCCGCGGCGGCTGACCACGCCGCCGGAATTCCGGCGCCAGCCGGTCAATGGCGGCGTCGAGGCGATGGTGGTGCTGCCCGATCGCCGCACGGTGCTGATCAGCGAGGATGCGAGCGAGCGGCCGGGTACGGCGCTCGGCTGGATCGTCGACGACGCCGCCGTCTGGCGCAGGTTCCACTACCAGACGCGCGACGGCGAGCATCGGCCGACTTCGGCCGCCGTGCTACCCGACGGCGATATCGTGCTGCTCGAACGCGCCTTCGACCGGGCGCGCGGCGTGCGCGTCGCGGTCAAGCGCGTGCGCGTGGCCGACATCACGCCCGATGCGATCGTGCGCGGCGAGGAAGTGGCCTGGCTGCGCCACCCGTTCTCGGTCGACAACCTCGAGGGCGTCGCCGCCGGCAGAGGGCCGCGCGGCGAGACGCTGCTGTGGCTGCTGTCGGACGACAACTTCAACCCCCTGCAGCGCACGATCCTGCTGCATTTCGAGCTGATGCCGTGAGTCGGACAAGCGCATTACCCGGAAGGGCGTAGCTATCGCACACGACGTTCTTTGCTTCTCCCCGTCTTCGCGGGGAGAAGCAAAACAACGGCGACCCACGTGCGATCGTTCTGCCTGGAGTAGGGAAGGAAGAGGTGACTCAATGACCCGCTTCCTCGCCGCCGGTGCGGTCATGCTGGGTGCGCTGCTGCTGTTCCTGGTGCAGCCCATCGTCGGACGTCTGCTGCTGCCGCGCTTCGGCGGCGGTGCAGCGATCTGGAGCGCCTGCCTGGTGTTCTTCCAGGTGGCGCTGCTGCTGGGCTATGCCTACGCCGCCTTCATCACCGCCAAGCTCGCCTGGCAGACGCAGCGCTGGCTCCATGTCGCGCTGATTGTCGCCAGCCTCGCCGCCCTGCCGCTGGGCCTGGGCGGCACGACCTCCGCCGATGGCACGGGCGATCCGGCGCTGGGCATCCTGATCTCACTCGCCCTGGGCATCGGCCCGACCTACTGCCTGCTCGCCTCGACCAGCCCGCTGGTGCAGGGTTGGCTGGCGCGCGCCGGCGCCGCGCCCTGGCGGCTGTTCGCGCTGTCCAACATCGCTTCGCTGGCGGCGCTGGTCGCCTACCCCTTCGCCGTCGAGCCGTGGCTCGGCCTGCGCGCGCAGACCTGGGTGTGGTCGGCCGTTTTCGCCGTCTACGCCCTGCTGATGGTCGCGTTCGCCTGGCGCATCGGGTCCGCCCGGGACATCGAGCCGGCGCGTACGGCTCCGGCCGAGGACATGGGCATCGACGTCCGGCCGACGCCGCTGTGGATGATCGTCGTGCTGTCGGCGGTGCCTTCGGCGCTGTTGGTGACCGTCACCGAGTTCCTGACCCGCGACGTGGCGCCGGTGCCGATGCTGTGGATCCCGCCGCTCGCCGTGTACCTGCTGACCTTCGTGGCCTGGTTCGACGGCCGGCTGGGCTATGTGCGGCCGATGTGGCTGGTGGCCGCGGCGCTGGCGACCGGCGCGATGGCCTGGACTCTGATCATCGATCCCTTCGCCTTCAAGCTCAAACCCAACCTGCTGATCTTCGTCGGCGGCCTGTTCATGGTCTGCCTGTTCTGCCACGGCGAGGTGTCGGCGCGCCGACCCGCGCCGGCGAAGCTCGGCCCCTATTATCTGGCGATGGCCCTGGGCGGCGCGTTGGGCGGCCTGGCGATCGGCCTGCTGGCGCCGGCGGTCCTGCACGACCAGTACGATCTGGGCATCGTGCTGGCGTTGGTGGCCGCGCCGATGGCGCTCGCCATCCCGCGATTGGAGTCGCACGTCATCGCCTGGTGGCGCAGGCGCCGCGGCAAGCCGATCGGCGCGGCGGCATGGGTCGAGTCGTGGGCGGTGCGCGGCCTGGCCGGCGCGCTCGCCCTGCTGGTGTTCGCCAGCGGCGCCGCCGCCGTGTGGGACCGCTACGAGACCGACCGCTCGCGCACCGTCTCGGTGCAGCGCAATTTCTACGGCGTGCTGCGTGTGACGGAGAGCAACAAGGGCTCGCAGGACCACTCGCGCTCGCTGGTGCACGGCGCCATCCTGCACGGCTTCCAGATGATGGCGATCGAACGCCAGCTCCAGGCCACCGGCTACTACCGCGAGGAGTCCGGCATCGGCCGGGTCCTACGCTCGCTGCCGGCGCAGCCCCGGCGCATCGGTATCGTCGGCCTAGGCAGCGGCGTGATGGCCGCGCACGGCCGCGCCGGCGACGTCGTGCGCTTCTACGACATCGATCCCGTCATGCCCATCGTGGCGCGGCGCGACTTTACCTTCGTCAACCGCACGCCGGCGAAGATCGAGATTGTGCCCGGCGACGCGCGCATCCGGCTCGAGCGCGAGGAGCCGCAGCAATACGGCCTGCTCGCCATCGACGCCTTCAGCGGCGACGCGATCCCGATCCATCTGCTGACCCTCGAGGCGTTCGATATCTACATGAAGCACGTCGCGCGCGACGGCGCGCTGGTGGTGCATGTCAGCAACAAGTTCCTCGATCTGGCGCCGCTGGTGAAGAACGCCGCTGACCGGCTCGGCCTTCACTCGGCGCTGGCGCGCGATCTCGACGAGAAGGGCTGGATCGTCAGCGACTGGATTGTGCTGACGCGCAATCCGGCACTGCTCGACTCGCCGGTGCTCAAGCCCGCCATCACGCTATTCACGGCGCAGCCGCAATGGGGCGTGTGGACCGACGACCGCTCGAGCGTCCTGCCACTGGTCAAGTGGTGAGCGGCGTCGCGCGAACCTCGACGGAAAAGCCGCGCTTCTGTAGACTCTAAATCCCTCCTCCGGTTCCGCGTCGGCGGGACCGCACCACGGCGACAAAATGCCGGTTCACGCGCTGACAATCTTCCTCGGATCGTTCCTGCTGTTCCTCGTCCAGCCGCTGGTCGCGCGCCAGGCGCTGCCGTGGTTCGGCGGCGCCTCGGCGGTGTGGACGACCTGCCTGGTCTTCTTCCAGTGCGTGCTGCTGGCGGGTTACGCCTACGCCGACCACGTCACGCGCCGCATGGCGCCCAAGCCGCGCGCGCTGCTGCACGGCGCGATCCTGCTGGCCAGCCTGCTTTGGCTGCCGGTGCTGGCCGATCCGTCGTGGAAGCCCAGCGGCGAGGAAAGCCCGACCTGGCGCATTATCGGCTTCCTCGCCGCCACCATCGGCCTGCCCTTCGCCGCGCTGTCGGCCAACAGCCCGCTGGTGCAGGCCTGGTTCGCGCGCGAGAAGCCCGGCGCGAGCCCTTATCGCCTGTTCGCGCTCTCCAATCTCGCCTCGCTGCTGGCGCTGCTGGGCTATCCGCTGCTGCTCGAGCCGACGCTCGCGACCAAGGCGCAGGCCTGGCTGTGGTCGGGCGGCTATGTTCTGTTCGTCGCCGTCGCGTTGTTCGCGACCTGGCGCGACGCGCGCCTGCCGGCGAAACCCGTCGTGGCGGCCGAGACCGCCGCCGAGGCGGGCGCCCCGCCGACCATGGGTGATTACGCGCTATGGACCACCTTCGCGGCGATCGGCTCGATCCTGCTGTTGGCGGTCTCCAACCACCTCACCCAGAACGTCGCCGCCGTGCCGCTGCTGTGGGTGCTGCCGCTGGCGCTCTATCTGATCACCTTCATCCTGACCTTTGAAAGCGCCGGCTGGTATCGCCCGGCGCTCTTCATGCCGCTGCTCGGCGTTCTGGTCATGGGCATGTGCTGGGCGCTGCTCGACGATCGCCTGCGCTTCGACCTGATCGTGCAGGTCAGCCTCTTCTGCGCCGGATTGTTCGTCGGCTGCATGGTCTGTCACGGCGAGCTGGTGCGCGCCAAGCCGTCGCCGTCGCATCTCACCGGCTTCTACCTCACGATCGCGCTCGGCGGGGCGGTGGGCGCAGCGCTGGTCGGTATCCTCTCGCCGCTGGCGCTGCCAGATTTTTTCGAGCTCGAGATCGGGCTGGCGGCGCTGCTGGTGCTGGCGATGAAGCGTACCGGCGAGGCGATCCGCTACGCCCGCGTCCCGCTGCTCCTCGGCCTGTTCGGCGTCGCGCTGGCCGTCGGCATCCACGTCCAGCAGATCCGCAACCAGACGCTGCTGGTGACGCGCAACTTCTATGGCGTGCTGCGGGTCAACGAGACCGGCGAAGGCGCCGAGCGCGAGCGCGGCCTGTCGCACGGCGGCATCTCCCACGGCCGGCAATACCTGACGCCCGAGCGGCGCTTCGAGCCCAGCGTCTATTACCGCCGCGACGGCGGTGCCGGGCGCGTCATCGAGGCACAGGGCGACAAGCCGCTGCGCATCGGCATCATCGGCCTGGGCGCCGGCGCGCTGGCCGCCTACGGCAAGCCGGGCGGCGTGATCCGCTTCTACGAGATCAACCAGCGCGTCATCGACATCGCTCAGCGCGATTTCACCTACCTCGCCGACAGCAAGGCCAGGATCGAGATCGTGCTGGGCGACGCGCGCCTGAAGCTCGAGCACGAGGGCCCGCAGAAGTACGACGTGCTGGCGGTCGACGCGTTCTCCGGCGATTCGATTCCCATGCACCTGATCACGGCCGAGGCGCTCGACCTCTATGTCAGGCACATCCGCCAGGGCGGCGTGATCGCCTTCCACATCAGCAACCGCTTCCTCGACCTCAGCGCGCCGCTGCTCAACCTGGCGCGGGCCCGCGGCCTGACCTCGTTCCGCATCGTCGACAGAGGCACGGACGGCAAGCGCGTCAGCGATTGGGTGCTGATGACCACGGATATCGAACTGCTCAAGCACCCCCGCATCGCGCCGATCGCCACCGGCCTGCCCGACCGGCCCGAGGTCGGGCTGTGGACCGACGACTTCAACAGCATCCTGCGCGTCATCCAGTAGGCGACAAAAAAGGCCCGCTCGCGCGGGCCTTGTCCGGACGTCGCCGATCAGTCGATCAGGCGGCGGCCTTGGCGTCCTTGCGGGCCTTGGCGGCGACGACGCGGCGCTTCAGCGCCTTCATCTCGTCGGTGAGCTTGGAGTTGCCGGTGTTCAGCAGGTAGGCGTCGAGCCCGCCATTGTGCTCCAGCGTGCGGATGGCGCGCGGCGTGAGCCGCAGGCGCACGCTGTGGCCCAGCGCGTCGGACAGGACCGAGGTGTCCTGCAGGTTCGGCAGGAAACGCCGCTTGGTCTTGTTGTTGGCGTGGCTGACGATGTGGCCGACCTGGACGCTCTTGCCGGACAGCTCGCAACGACGGGTCATGATACGGGTCCCGAAAAACGAAGAACCGGCCCGAGGGGCCGGCGTGCGGGCGGACTTGTACGCAACCCGGCGGGCGCGGTCAAGCGACGCCAGCCGGCGGCCAAAATATACGCCGAATCAATCACTTGGGCGCTGTCAGCCGATACAGCACATGGCGTCGCAGCCGGTGGCCCTCGGGCAACGAGGGGTGGTCGAAATCACCCGACGGGTCATGGCGCATGCCCAGCCGCTCCATCACCCGGCGCGACGGCAGGTTGGCGACCACGGTGAAGGAGACGATCTCGGCCAGCTTCCGAGTACCGAAGCCGAAGGCCAGAGCCGCCCGGGCGCCCTCGCTGGCGTAGCCCTTTCCCCAATACGCCGTCGCCAGCCGCCAGCCGATCTCGACGCAGGGCATGAAGGGAGCCTCGAAGCGCGGCACCGACAGGCCGACGAAGCCGGCGAACGGCGTCGCGCCGGGAACCTCGACCGCCCACAGGCCAAAGCCCTGCGCGGCGAAACCCTCGCGGATGCGGCCAGCCGACGCGTCGCTCTCGGCGCGGCTCAGCGTCGCCGGGAAATGGCGCATGACCTCGGGGTCGGCGTTCATCGCAGCGAAGGGCGCGAGGTCCTCGTCGCGCCACGGCCGCAGGATCAGCCGCTCGGTCGTCAAGACGGGACCCGACACGATCACATCCAGTCGTCGAGCACGTGGTCGCAATGATCCTTGATCTCCAGCTCGGAGATCACCCGGTCTCGCGCCGAGACGCCGGCCTCGTGCACCGTCTCGGGGTCACCCGAGACCAGCGGATGCCACCAGTAGAGATCCTTGCCTTGCAGCACGAGGCGATAGGCGCAGGTCGCGGGCAACCAGTCCATCTCGGCGACCACGCCCGGCGTGAGCTGGATGCAGTCCGGCACCACGGCCTTGCGATTGGGGTAGTCCTTGCACTGGCAGCTGTGGGTGTCGAGCATCTGGCAGCAGACATTGGTCTGCACCACCTCGGTCGTGCCCTCCCACTCCAGCTTGTGCACGCAGCATTTGCCGCAGCCGTCGCACAGCGACTCCCACTCCCGCAGGCTCATCTGCGCGAGCGTCTTGCGCTTCCAGAACGGCAGCGCCTCGCCCGCGACCTTGGCGCGATCGACCTTCGCCCCACGCACACCGCTGGCCTTCACGCCCAGCTTGCGTGCGATGGTCTTGGCGACCGCCTTGCGGCCTTGGGTGATGGTGCGTTTCTTCATCGGCCGAGGAACGCGTCCAGCAAGCGGCGCGCGGCGGCCGAGGGCGCGAGCGCGCCACGCTCGACCTCGCGCTCCAGCTGCGCCACCTGGCGCTTCACGTCGGCATGACCGCGCAGCGCGCTCATCAAGGTCTCGCCGACCTCGTTCCACAGCCAGGCTCGCGCCTGCGCGGCCCGGCGCTTGGCGATGCCCGCCTCGCCGATGGCGGCGCGGAAGCGACCCGCCGTTTCCCAGACCTCGGCGACGCCGCCGCCCTCGACCGCCGAACATGTCCGTACCTCGGGCGTCCATCGCGCGGTCGACGGATGCAGCAGGCGCAGCGCGTTGGCGTAGTCGGCGGCGGCGCGGTGGGCGGCGGCCTTGAACTCGCCATCAGCCTTGTTGACCACCAGCAGATCGGCGAGCTCGACCACGCCCTTCTTGATGCCCTGCAGGTCGTCGCCGCCGGCCGGCGGCAGCAGCAGCACGAACATGTCGACCATGTCGGCCACCGCCGTCTCCGACTGGCCGACGCCCACGGTCTCGACGATCACCACGTCGTAGCCAGCGGCCTCGACCAGCAGCATCGCCTCGCGCGTGCGCCGCGCCACCCCGCCCAAAGTGGTGCCGGCGGGCGAGGGGCGGATGAAGGCGGCGGGATCGCGCGACAGAAGCTCCATGCGCGTCTTGTCGCCCAGGATCGAGCCGCCGGTGCGCTTCGACGACGGATCGATCGCCAGCACCGCGACGCGATGGCCCTGGCCGATCAGCGTCAGACCGAAGCGCTCGATAAAGGTCGACTTGCCGACGCCCGGAATTCCGGTGATGCCCAGCCGCGTCGAGCGGCCGGTCTTCGGCAGCAACGCGCTCAAAAGCGCGTCGGCGCGCAGCCGGTGGTCCTCGCGGGTCGACTCGACCAAAGTGATGGCGCGCGCCAGCGCCCGGCGGTCGCCTGCGAGCAGCGGCGCGTGGAGCGGATCGTCGGGGGCCTGCGAGCGCGAGGCGGCGGCGGTCATCGCTGCGGTCTAGCCGATGGCGCCCGAAAAGTCAGCCGCGGCGCCGGGCCATGACCACGATGGCCAGCGCGCAGAGCGCGTACGCCGCCGCCAGCGACCAGCCCAGGCCGCGGCCGCCAAAGACGTCCATGGCGGCACCGCTGATCGGTGGGCCGATCAGGCTGCCCACCGTGTAGATCATCACGAAGGCGGCGTTGGCCCGCGCCATGTCGCCGGCGGCGAAGCGCTGGCCCAGGATGGTGAGGCCCACGGTGTAGATGCCGAAGGCGATGCCGCCCCAGATCACCAGCAGCGGCCACATCGTCCACGGCGAGGCGCCGACGAAGGGCAGGATGGCGGCCGCCAGCGCGCTCGCCAGCACGCAGGCCAGCAGCACGCCAAGGCGCGGCAGGCGGTCGGCGATCCAGCCGATCGGTAGCTGCAGCGCGAGGTTGCCGATGACGAAGGCGGTCTGCCACAGCGTCGCTTCCTTGGCGTCGACGCCGATCTCGACGCCGTAGATCGGCAGGAAGGTGAAGACCACGGTCTCGCCCGTGCCGGCGGCCAGCGCCGCCAGCATCGCGACAGGCGCGATCCACACCGTGTCCATCATGCGCCCGCCGGCTTCGGGCTCAATGCGCGGCGCACCGCGCGCGGCCAGCAGCGGCAAGCCCGCGGCCAAGGTAAGCGCGGCGCAGGCGACGAACGGTGCTGCGCCCGTGACGCCCACGATCTGGAGCACCAGCGGCCCGGCGGCCAGGCCACCGGCGATCAAGGTGGCGTAGATCGCCAACGCCCGCGCGCGGTGGCGTTCCTCGACGACGAGGTTGATCCAGATCTCGGTGACCAGCCAGGGAATGCCGACCGCCGCGCCCTGCACGAAGCGCAGCGCCGACCACAGGATGAGGATCGCCCACACCGGCAGGTCAAGCGTGAAACCCTGCACAAGCTGGATCACCGCCGAGCCGATCAGCGCCAGCCAGATCAGCCGCACCGCGCCGACACGCTCGGCCCAGCGCGGGATATAGGCGCCGAACACCAGCAGGCCGACCGACCACAGCGCGCCGCTCAACCCGATGGTCAGCCGGTCGACGCCACGCGCCTCCAGCGCCAGCGGCACGATGGGAATCGATGTGCCCATCATGACGCCGGCGCCGAAGATGGCGACGTAGACAGGCCACAGCGCCAAAGCGCCGGCCTGTGACGGTGGTGCGGCCGAAGCCATGGTTGAAACCGGTCCGGGAATCGGGAGCGCGGTGTCTAGCCGGTCCCACCGTGGTTGCGCAAGCGGCGCACGGGCTCGGTCCGGCTCGAACCGTTGTCCAGTCACCCTGCTGGTTACGAGTTCACAAGATCGAAGGGTAGCACGCAACGGTTCGCGCGAATTCAGCCTCGGTGTCAGAACACGTCCACGCTATCCGATAGAATGCGGCCCAGCGACGCCGCCGGCGCGATCCAGCAGCGAGAACTTGCGCGACATGTCGACATGGATCAGCACATCGACGTCACTGTCGGCGTGGGATTCGCCTCGGGCGATCGAGCCGAACAACACAAGATGCCTTACGCCGCGCGCGCAGCACGGGCTCGGCGGCTTCGAGGCGGGAGATGGCTTCGTTGCGTTTCATCGTATCGCCCGCCATCAGTCGCCGGCGCGCAGGCGGCCCTGGGAGCGCAGCGAAGGCGCTTCGGGGAGTTCGGCCAGGGCCTCCTCGGCGGCTTCAGCCTGGCGGCGCCACATGTCGGCGTAGACGCCGTTCTTCGCCATCAGCGCCGGATGCGTGCCGCGCTCGGCGACGCGGCCCTCGACCAGCACGACGATCTCGTCGGCGTCGACCACGGTCGACAGGCGATGGGCGATGACGATGGTCGTGCGCCCACGGGAGACCTCGCGCA
Organism: Alphaproteobacteria bacterium; assembly: GCA_016869975.1. Taxonomy (GTDB): domain Bacteria; phylum Pseudomonadota; class Alphaproteobacteria; order Reyranellales; family Reyranellaceae; genus JAFAZJ01. The sequence continues at coordinate 94,522 of VGCZ01000015.1, read as the reverse complement.
AAGACTGGGCGATCTCCTGCTCGGTGCGCGTGTCGAGCGCGCTGGTCGCCTCGTCGAACAGCAGGATGCGCGGATCCTTGAGGATGGTGCGGGCGATGGCGACGCGCTGCTTCTCGCCGCCCGACAGCTTCAGGCCGCGCTCGCCGACCATGGTGTCGTAGCCCTCGGGCAGGCAGGCGATGAAGTCGTGGATGCGCGCGAGCTTCGCGGCGGCCTCGATCTCCTCGCGGCTCGCCTCGGGCCGGCCATAGCAGATGTTGTAGTAGATGGTGTCGTTGAACAGCACCGTGTCCTGCGGGACGATGCCGATGGCGGCGCGCAGGCTGGCCTGGGTGACGTCGCGGATATCCTGGCCGTCGATGCTCACGCCGCCGCCGGCGACATCGTAGAAGCGATAGAGGATGCGCGAGACGGTCGACTTGCCCGCGCCTGAGGGGCCGACGATCGCCACGGTGTGGCCGGCGGGCACCGACAACGTCACGTCGTGCAGAATTTGGCGGTTGGCCTCGTAGTGGAAGTCGACATGCTCGAAGCGCACCGCGCCCGGGCCAGGCGCCAGCGTCGGCGCGCCGGGCTTGTCGGCGACCTCGATATCGGCCTCGAGCAGGCCGAACATCTTCTCCATGTTGACCAGGCCGGTGCGGATCTCGCGATAGACGAAGCCCAGGAAGTTGAGCGGCTGGTAGAGCTGGATCAGGAAGGCGTTGACCGCGACGAAGTCGCCGATGGTCATCTTGCCGCTGATCACCCCCTGGCCGGCCATCGCCATGACGATCACCAGGCCGACCGAGATGATGAAGCCCTGGCCGACATTGAGCAGGGAAAGCGAGACACGGCTCTTCACGGCGGCCTTTTCATAGGCCTTGCGCGCCACGTCGAAGCGCGCGGCCTCGTGCCTCTCGTTGCCGAAGTACTTCACCGTCTCGTAGTTCAGGAGGCTGTCGATCGCCTTGGCGTTGGCCTCCGTGTCGCTTTCGTTCATGCGTCGCACCAGCGAGGTGCGCCATTCCGAAAGCTTGACCGTGAAGACGATGTAGCCGGCGATCGCCGCCATGGTGACGGCGGCGAAGCGCCAGTCGTACAGGTACCACATGATCCCGGCGACCAGGAGGATCTCCAGGATCGTCGGGATGATGTTGAAGGTCATGAAGTTGATCAGGAAGTCCATCGACTGCGTGCCGCGCTCGATGACGCGCGACAGGCCGCCGGTGCGGCGCTCCAGGTGGAAGCGCAGCGCGAGCTTGTGCATGTGCTGGAAGGTCGACAGCGCCAGCGAGCGCACGGCGCGCTGCGCGACCTTGGCGAAGATCGCGTCGCGCATCTCGCCGAAGGCCTGCGCCGCGACCCGCGAGACGCCATAGGCCACGAGCAGCAGGATCGGCACCGCGACGATCTGGGCGCGCTGATCCGAGAGCGAATCGACGGCGTATTTGTAGAGCAGCGGGGCGTTGACATTGACCAGCTTGGCCAGCACCAGAAGGACGCCGGCGGCGACGACTCTCAGCCGCAATTCCACCGCATTGCGCGGCCAAAGATGAGGCAGCAGGATTCGCACGACCCGCCAGGCGTCGGCGGCCTTGATATTGGGTAACGGCGAGGCGGGCGGCGACATAGGATGACAAGTACCGGTGCTGGACGGTGCCGAGGGAACGCGATATGCCGCGCGGCGGTCCCCATACCGCAAATCGCGCCAAGAGTCTTGCAGGGAGCCCCTGGAGCAGCCTGATGAGCATGGATATGAGAACCGCCCGACGCATGGGCAAGGCCGGACGGGCGCTGGCCGCCCTGGGCTTGGTGGCTCTTATGGGTGGCACGGCTGCCCAGGCCCAGGCGCCGCGTACCAATAGCGCACCGCAACAGAGCCGGGTCATCGTGCTGGAGTACGAGGTCCACATCATCGGCCTCAGAACCCTGACGGTCGACACCGTCACCCGCATCGACGGCACGCGCTACCAGTTCGACATGAGCGTGCAGAACGAGGGCGTGCTGCGCGCGCTGACCGCCGCGTTCGGCTCGCGCAACCAGGCGATCGGCACGCTCGGACCGGCCGGCGTCACGCCGGCGACCGCCTATACCGGCATCGCCGTGGGCCGTGACTTCAAGCGGAGCTGGACGGTGCGGTATTTGCCCGACGGTTCGCTGGACGAGACCCATACCAATCTCGACCAGCCCGAGAGCTTCAAGCCCACACCGGCGCAAAAGAAGGGCGCGGTCGATCCGGCGACGGCGCTGATGATCGCCGCCTTCAGCCCGGGCGGGCCCTGCAACCGCACCATCAAGATGTTCGACAGCAAGCGCCGCTTCGATCTGGTCGCCGGGCCGGCCTCGCCGCAAGTGCTGCCGCCGGGCTTCACCACGTTGTTCTCGGGGCAGACCAACACCTGCGAGATGCGCATGAAGAAGATCGCCGGCTACGGCGACGGCAACCCCAAGGACCAGGCGACCGACGACGAGCCGATCCGCGTCTGGCTGGGCAAGCTCGACGACAGCGGCATCGAGTTCCCGGTGCGCGTCACGCTGTCGACCGGCTGGGGCACGCTGGCCGGCCGCCTCAAGAAGCGAGAGATCCGCGAGTTCCGCCCCGAGGATCGCGAGGCGATGAACCGCTGAGGTCTTGCGCCCTCTCTGAGCAGCGCGATCGCGCAAGGCCTGTTTGACTTGGTCTTGCCTTCCCCCGAAGGGGGAAGGTAGACGCAAACTCAGATGCGATAGCTCTGCGGTTCGTGGAAGAGAGAGTTCATTCCGCGGCGATGCGGCCGGGCTTGCGGATCAGCTCAAGGATCTCGTGCGCGGCCTTGGGGATGTTGGTGCCAGGGCCGTAGATGCCGGAGACGCCGGCCGAACGCAGGAAGTCGTAGTCCTGCGCCGGGATCACGCCGCCGCAGACCACGAGGATGTCCTCGCCGCCTTGCGCACGCAGGTGCTTGATCAATTCAGGGACCAGCGTCTTGTGGCCGGCAGCCTGCGAGGACACGCCGACGACGTGAACGTCGTTCTCGATCGCCTGGCGCGCGGCTTCCTCCGGCGTCTGGAATAGCGGCCCGATATCGACGTCGAAACCGAGATCGGCGAAGGCAGTGGCGATCACCTTGGCGCCTCGGTCGTGACCGTCCTGGCCCATCTTGCAGACCATCATGCGCGGACGGCGACCCTCGGCCTCGGCGAAGGCTGCGATCTCGCGCTGGATGCGCTGATAGCCCTCGTCGCCTTCCCAGCCCTGGTTGTAGACGCCGGCGATCGAGCGGATCACCGCGTTGTGACGGGTGAAGACCTTCTCCATCGCGTCGGAGATCTCGCCCACCGTGGCGCGCGCGCGCGTCGCCTCGACGGCCAGCGCCAGCAGGTTGCCCGAGCCGTCGGCGGCGGCGGCTGTCAGCGCGTCGAGCGCCGCCTTGACCTTGGCCGCGTCGCGCCGGGACTTGATGGTGTTGAGCCGCGTTACCTGGGCCTCGCGCACCGCGGTGTTGTCGACCTCCAGGATGTCGATCGGCTCCTCTTCCTTCAGCTTGTACTTGTTGACGCCGACGACGACTTCCTCGCCGCGATCGACGCGCGCCTGACGCCGTGCCGCGGCCTCCTCGATGCGCAGCTTGGGCATGCCAGCCTCGACCGCCTTGGTCATGCCGCCCATCGCCTCGACCTCGGCGATCAGCTTGCGCGCCTCGGCTACCATGCCGGCGGTCAGGCTCTCCAGGTAGTAGCTGCCGGCCAGCGGATCGACGACATTGGTGACGCCGGTCTCGTGCTGGATGATCAGCTGCGTGTTGCGCGCGATGCGTGCCGAAGTCACCGACGGCAGCGCGATCGCCTCGTCGAAGGCGTTGGTGTGCAGCGACTGTGTGCCGCCCAGCACCGCCGCCAGCGCCTCGATCGCCGTGCGCACGACGTTGTTGTAGGGGTCCTGCTCGGTCAGCGACACGCCGGAGGTCTGGCAATGCGTGCGCAGCGCCAGGCTGTCGCTCTTCTTGGGATTGAACGGCGCGATCAGCTCGGCCCACAGGAAGCGGGCGGCGCGCATCTTGGCGATCTCCATGAAGAAGTTCATGCCGATCGCCCAGAAGAAGCTCAGCCGGGGCGCGAAGGCGTCGATATCGAGCCCCTTGCCCAGCGCCGCGCGTACATACTCGAGCCCGTCGGCGAGCGTGAACGCCAGCTCCTGCACCTGCGTGGCGCCGGCTTCCTGCATGTGGTAGCCGGAGATCGAGATCGAGTTGAACTTCGGCATGTTCTGCGCCGTGTACTCGATAATGTCGGCGACGATCCGCATGCTGGGGCCGGGCGGATAGATATACGTGTTGCGGACCATGAACTCCTTGAGGATGTCGTTCTGGATGGTCCCCGAGAGCTTGTCCTGGCTCACCCCCTGCTCTTCCGCCGCAACGATGTAGCCGGCGAGCACCGGCAGCACCGCGCCGTTCATGGTCATCGACACGCTCATCTTGTCGAGCGGGATGCCGTCGAACAGGATCTTCATGTCCTCGACCGAATCGATCGCCACGCCGGCCTTGCCGACATCGCCCACGACGCGCGGATGGTCGCTGTCGTAGCCGCGATGGGTGGCGAGATCGAAGGCCACCGACACGCCCTGCTGACCGGCGGCGAGATTGGCGCGATAGAAGCGGTTGCTTTCCTCCGCCGTCGAGAAGCCGGCGTACTGGCGCACCGTCCACGGGCGGCCGGCGTACATCGTCGCCTTCGGTCCGCGCAGGAAGGGCGGCATACCCGGCACGGTGCCCAGCGTCTCGAGGCCCTCCAGGTCGGCCGCGGTATAGAGCGGCTTCACCTTGATGCCCTCGGGGGTCATCCAGTCGAGCGACGCCAGCGGACGGTCCCTGAGCTCGCGCTGCGCCAGCTTGGTCCAGTCCTCGAGGGTTTTCTTCGGGAAGTCGGCCATCGTCCTGCCTCGCGTCCTGCCACGGCACGCTTCTTCGGCGGTCTTAGCGCATGCGCCCGGCGCAGGCAAAGCCCGGTCACCCCACCTTCCGCCGTATGGCGAAAACGGGCACAGTCGCGCCGCATGCGACCGAGATGGGAGGGCACGATGGCGATCACAAGACGCGGCGCGCTGGCGGGCATCGCGGGCCTCGCCGCCCTGCCGGCGCCAGCGCTGGCGCAGGCCTTCCCCAGCCGGACGATGACCCTGGTAGTGCCATTTCCCGCCGGCGGCCCGGCGGATGTCTTCGGCCGGCTGCTGGCCAAAGGCATGTCAGAGCGGCTGGGCCAGAGCGTCGTTGTCGACAACAAGACCGGGGTGGCCGGCGTCACCGGCGTCGACTTCGTCGCCAAGTCGGCCCCGGACGGTCATGTCTTCGGCCTCGGCAGCCCCAGCGCCTTGACCTTGATGCCGCAATTGCTGGCGACCATCCCCTACGACGCCGGCAAGGACTTGGCGCCGATCACGCTCGTGACGCGCGTGCAGGAGGTGCTGGGCGTCTATCCCGGCTTGGGCATCAACACCGTCGCCGACCTGGTCACCAAGGCTAAGGCGGAGCCGGGCAAGATCAATTACGGTTCGGCCGGGCTGGGCGGCATCACCCATCTCGCGGGCGAGCTGTTCAAGCGCGAGGCCGGCATCGAGATCGTGCACGTGCCCTATCGCGGCGCCGCACCAGCGGTGGTCGACCTGCTTGCCGGCCGCGTGCAGATGGCGATCCTCGACATCACCGCGATGCTGGCGCATTTCCGCACCGGCGCGCTCAAGCCGCTGATGATGACCAGCGCCAAGCGCTCGCCGCTGCTGCCCGACGTGCCCAACGCCGTCGAGGCCGGCTTCCCCAAGGTGATCTCGGACAACTGGTACGCGCTGCTCACGGCCTCGGGCGTGCCGGCCGCGGCCCGCGCGCGGCTGAACGCCGCTGCCGTCGATACGCTGAAGCAGAAGGACGTCATCGATGCCTTCGCCGCGCAGGGCGGGATCGTCGATCCCGGCACGTCGGAGGCGGTCGTCGCGCATATCGCCGAGGAGCGCGCCCGCTGGAGCGCGATCATCAAGGCCGCCAACATCAAGATCGACTAGGAGCCCCATGCTCGACGCCGAAGTCAGCTTCTTCCTCGACCTGCTGGAGAAGGCGACCGCCGCCGGCCGGCCCAAGCTCAGCGACCTGCCGGTGTCGGTGGGCCGACCGGCCGTCGATCGCATGTCCTGCGAGGGCGAGGCCGATCCGCCCGATGTCGCACGCGTGGTCGACGGCGCCTTGCCCGGACCCGCCGGCGCGATCGCCTACCGGCGCTACTGGCCGCTGGGCGTCGAGGAGAAGACGATCCCGACCCTGGTCTACTATCACGGTGGCGGCTTCGTGATCGGCAACATCGAGACGCACGACTCGACCTGCCGACGCGTCGCCAACAAGAGCCGCTGCCAGGTGATCTCGATCGACTACCGCCTGGCGCCCGAGCACCCCTTCCCCGCCCCGGTCGACGACGCGCTGGCCGCGTTCCGCCACATCAGAGACAACGCCGCCGTCTTCGACACCTCGGCCGATCGCATCGCCGTGGGCGGCGACTCCGCCGGCGGCAACCTCGCGGCCGTGGTCTGCCAGCTCGTGAAGAAGGCCGGCGAGGCCATGCCCGCCTTCCAGATGCTGATCTACCCGGCGACCGATAGCGTCAGCCACGCCGAGTCGCGGCGTGCCAAGGGCGAGGGCTATTTCCTCACCCAGGAGCTAATGGACTGGTTCTTCGGCCACTACGCGCCGGCGGGCACCGACCTGCGCGATCCCAGAATGTCGCCGCTGCTATCGGCGGATCTGTCGGGCCTGCCGCCGGCCTATGTGCTGACCGCCGGTTACGATCCGCTGCGTGACGAGGGGCTGGCCTACGCCACCAAGCTGCGCGCGGCGGGCGTGCGTACGGTCTACAGCGAGTTCCCGGGCACCATCCACGGCTTCTTCTCGCTGACGCGCTTCCTCAGGCAGGGCCTGGTCGCCAACGACGAAGCGGCCGGCGTGCTGGCGGCATATTTCAGCCGCTGAGCGCGGGGATGGCCAGCGCCGCGCTTGCGTATCCCTCGACAGGTGCCGTCGAGGGAGGCGTTGCGATGCCCTATGTAAGCCGATGGGCGCTGGCGGCGATCGCGCTGGGCCTGGCCATGATCCTACTGTCGGTCTCGCTGGCCGAGGCCGGCGAGCAGCGCACGATCAATGTCGCTGGCGTCGCACGCACCTACTACGTCGCCGGCACCGCGACTGTGAACACCGGCCCGCGACCGTTGCTGATCATGTTGCACGGCGCCGGCGGGAATGGTGAGCAGGCGGTGCGCCGGTACGGTTGGGAAACCAAGGCCGAACGCGAGGGCTTCGTCGTCGCCGGCCCCGACGCCTCGCGCCCATTCCCCGACCGGCCGGCGAACCTCCTCGCCAATCCGCGATTCTGGAACGACGGTGGCGCGCGCGGCAACGCGGCGATCCTGGGCAGCGACGATGTCGGCTTCATCGACGCCATGGTCGAGGACATCGCGCGCGTCACGGCGATCGATCGCGCTCGCATCTACGTCACCGGCTTTTCCAGCGGCGCCGGCATGGCGCAGCGCATGGCCATCGACCGCGCCAACCGCTACGCCGCCGTCGCGCCGATCGCCGGCATCATCGTCGTGCCGCCGACCTCGCCGGCGCGCGCCATGCCCTTCCTTTACATCTCGGGCGACAGCGATCCGCTCAATCCGGTGCAGGGCGGGCCGGTGCGTTCACCCTGGGGCACGACCTTCACCAAGCCGGCGCACGCCACGATCATCCAGCGCTGGCGCGAGCTCAATGGCTGCCCGCCGCCGACGCGCAGCGTGATCGCGCCGTCGGTAAATCTCCATCTGGCCAGCCCATGCCGCGACGGCGTCGAGGTGCGCTACGTGCTGGTCGAGGGGCTGGGCCATCGCTGGTCCGGCGGCACGCGCGACATGCTGCCGGATTCGATCTCTGGCCCGGCTTCCAACGCGATCAACATCACCGACACGGTCTGGGATTTCTTCCGCCGCTGGCGTCTACGGTGACGCCTGCAGCACGCGCAGGAACGGAACTGGCTCGGCGAAACCCTTGAGCGCCACGGTCTCCTCACGGCTGGGCAGGTTGGCGAGCAGCGGGCGCACGGCGGGATCGTCGGCCACGGCGCGCGACAGCACGATATCGCCGCCAGCCGACTGACCCTGCAGCCGCGCCGCCATGTTCACCGTGCCGCCGAAATAGTCGAGGCGGTCGTTGAGCGTCACGACGATGCAGGGCCCCGCATGCACGCCGAGCTTGACCACCAGGCCGCTCTCGACGCCGTGCTCGCGCGCGAAGCGGCTATCGAACGCCATGATCGCCTCGCGGATCGCCAGCGCGGCGGCCGCGGCTTCCGCCGGATCGGTGAAGGCGGCCATGACCGCGTCGCCGATCGTCTTCACCACCGCGCCGTTGTGATCGCGCACCACGCGGCCCAGCACGGCGAAATGCTCGCGCACGAGGTTGAAGGCCTGGGCGTCGCCGATGCTTTCGTACATCGCCGTCGAGCCGCGCAAGTCGGTGAACAGGATCGCGACCTGGCCGACGCCGGCCTCGTCGCCGGGCCGCAGCGTGGCGCCCGCGAACAGGTCACGGAACACCTGCAGCGTGGTCACCTCGTGCGCGGTGAGCGCGTCGCGCACCCACTCCCGTGTCTCGATCAGCATCGCCAGCTCGAAGCCGGCGTCGTTGACGAAATCGATAGAGCCGGCCACCCCCGCCGGCAGCGCCTCGACGCCGGCGGCCGTCGCGCGCAGCCCGGGAAACGCGCCGCCCTCATGCTCGATCTCGACGCTGTTGCCGGGATGCAAGGTGCGCACACGATAGCGGCCCGGCGCGATGTCGATGCTCACCGCGCGGCGCTCGCCGGGCGCCAGAAGCTGCTGCACGACGACGTGCGGCGTGACGCTGGGGCCGCTGAGGCAGAAGCCGCCAGTCGCCACCGGGCGCAGCGAGGCGGCGGGCGCGAAGCCCAGCTCGACATTGCGCGCGAAGTCGCGGCCGTAATCAATGTTGCACGAGGCGCAATGCGCGCCGCGCGGCAGCTGGTCGAGCGACGGCACCGCGACCTTGGCGCCACGGCAGTTGCTGCACAGCAGGTTCCAGCGCATGTCGAGCATGCCGCTCTTTACACCTGCGAGGCAGAGCTCGATGGCGTGCCGGTCCGGCACCTGCCATAGCCGCGCCAACGCCTTGGGCCTGATGTTCTGCAGATCGACGTCCATCGAGCCGCGGATGTGCTCGACCAGGCGTCGCGCCAGACCGTGTGCGTACCCGGTGCCCTCGGCCAGCGCGATCGCCGCCTCGGCGCGTTCCGCCGCGCCCGATGGTGGCGCCGGTGGCGGGAAGTCGAAGGCCGTCGGCCGCTCGCCGCGCAGGAAGGCCGCGGCCTCCTCGACGCGCTGCTTGACGGCGGCGCCCGCCTTCTCGGTCAGGCGCCGGCCGGTGAGCCGGCCAAGCCAGGTCAGCGGCTCCCATTGCAAACCATAGCTCACCCGCGAGCCGGCGCCCTCGGCGTCGATCTCGAAGACCGGACCGAAGCGCGCGAACGGGCCCTTGGAGAAGACGCGTGTCTGGCGGAACTGGCGGTTGGTCACCCACTCGTAGGGCTTTTCCTCCCAGGCCAGCTCCATGCCAGCGACCTTGCCGGTGCCGCGACGCAGCACGGTGCCGTTGGCCTGCGGAATCTCCTCCAGCGCGTAGGCCGGCAGGCCCAGCGCCTCGTTGAAGCGGTTGGTGTCGGCGATCAGCGGCCACAGGCGCTGAGGCGACAGATCCTGGAAGTGCCAAACCCAGTCGCGTCGCGGCATGGACGCCCCCTTCACCAGTCGAGCTGGCGGGCCAGCCAGGTCGGATGCACGCCCTGCCCTTCGGCCGCCGCCATCATAGCCGCGATGTCGGCCGTGCCGTTCATACGCAGGAAGTCATCCTTGTGGATGCCGCAGGCGAGCAGAAGACTGTCCAGCCCGGCGGCGCTGGCGCCGGCGATATCCGTGCGCAGCGAATCACCGACACACAAGACGCGGCGCGGGTCGGGGTCGCCAAGCATCGACAGCGCCCTCGCATAGACCGGCGCGTGTGGCTTGCCGTGATACATCACCTTGCCGCCCAGCGCCTCGTAGCGCTGCGCCAGCGAGCCGGGGCAGTACTCCAGCCGGCCGCCATAGAGCACCACGAGGTCCGGATTGGCGCAGATGAAGGCCGCGCCATTGCCGTACGCCGCCTGCATCGCGTCCTCGAAGTCGGCCGGGGTCAGGCCGGGGCGCACCAAGGAATTGGCCAGGATGAAATCGCTCGCGGCAGGGTCCTCGACACGCTCCATGTCCAGCGCGTCGAAGAAGCCCGGATCGCGGCCCGCGCCGAGCACGAAGCCGCGCCGCCCGAGATCGCGATAGAACGGGTCGGCGTCGGCGCGGCCGCGCGTCTTCAGGCCACGCCAACTCTCGTCTCCCGAGGTCAGCATGTCCTGGTAGAGTTCGCGCGGCACGCCGATCCCGGCCAGGTGTGGCGTTACCGAGAGCGATCGACGCGCGGCGTTCGACAGCAGCAGTACCGGCTTGCCGATCCGCTTCAGCGCTTCGAGCGCCGGCAGCACGCCATCGAACGGCTTCGCGCCGTCATGCAGCACGCCCCAGACGTCGAGGATGAACGCGTCATAGCGATCGGCGACGTCGCGCAGGCCTTTGATCTCTTTCATGCGATCGGACTCAACTCAGCATCTTGGGCGGGCGGTAGAGCGGGAAGCCATTGTAGGGCTTCGAACGGTCGTGGTCGGGCACCGTGTAGAACGAGGAGCGCGCGTTGTTGTGCAGCCCGCCATCGACGCGCACCTGGATGCCGGTGATGTAGGCCGCCGCCTCGCTCAGCAGGAAGACAATGGCGGCGGCGATCTCCGATTCCGTGCCGTGGCGCTTCAGCGGCACGCGACCGACGACGCCGCGCAGCACGCCGTGCGCGCTCTCGGGATAGCGGTCGAGGCCCGAGGAGGCGATGAAGCCCGGCACCACGCTGTTCACGCGCACGCCCGAATGCGCCCACTCGACCGAGGCGGTGTAGGTGAAATTCGCCTGCCCGGCGCGCGCCGCGCCGTTGTGGCCCATGCCGGGCATGCCCAGCTCCCAATCGGCGCCGACATTGACGATGGCGCCACCGTTGGCCTCCATCCACCGCAGATAGACCTCCTTCGACACCAGAAAGGTCGCGGTCATGTTGTTGGCGACCACAGCATTCCAGCCGTTGAGGGAAATGTCGCGCAGCTTGGCCGGGAACTGGCCGCCGGCGTTGTTCACCAGCCCGTCGATGCGGCCGGTGGCGGCGAGCACGATGTCGATCGCCGCCTTCACCTCGTCCTCGCGCCGCAGATCGGCGGCGTGGATCACGGTGTCGGGATCGCCCAGCTCCTCGCGCACCTCCTCAAGCTTCGAGCGCGTGCGGCCGATCAGCGCCAGCCGCGCGCCCAGGGATCGCAGCTCGTGCGCGGCGCAGCGGCCAAGACCACTGCCGCCGCCGGTGACGATGACGGTTTGCCCGGCGAACAGGTCGGGGCGAAAGATCGAGCGATAGGACTGCATCAATCGGCCTTGATGTTCGCCGTCTTCACCACGTCCGCCCATTTGGCGATCTCAGATCGCAAGAAGGCGGCCAACTCCGACGGCGTCGAGCCGACGGACTCGGCGCCGACATCGGCGAGGCGCTGGCGCATGGACGCGGCGGTGAAGATGGTCGCGATCTCCTTGTGGAGGCGCTCGATCACCGCGGGCGGCGTGCCCGCCGGCGCCAGCAACGCGTTCCATTCCGAGATCTCGCAGCCCGTCACCCCGGCCTCCGCCAGTGTCGGCACATCGGGCGCCGCTGGCGAACGCGTCGGGCTGGTCACCGCCAGCGCGCGCACCCGCCCGGCCTTGGCGTGCGGCCACGCCGCGCTCATGTTGCCGAAGAAGATCGGCACATGGCCGGCGGCGATGTCGATAATCGCCTGTCCGCCGCCCTTGTAGGGGACGTGCTGGATATCGGTGCCGGTACGCAGCTTGAAGAGCTCGGCGGCGAGATGCTGCGCCGAGCCGTTGCCGGACGACGCGTAGGACAGCTTGCCGGGCTGCGCCTTGGCCATCGTCACCAGTTCCGCGACGGATTTCGCGGCGAAGGTCGGCGAGACGACGAGAAGCTCGGGCACGACGACGAGCAGCGACACCGGCGCGAAGTCGTCGGGCGTGCGAAACGGCATCGTGCGATGCAGCGACGGATTGACGGCATGCGCGAAGGCCCCGATCAGCAGCGTATGGCCGTCGGGTGGCGCCTTGGCGACGAGGTCGTCGCCGATCATGCCGCCGGCGCCGGGCTTGTTGTCGATCACGACGGGCTGCCCCAGCGCCTCCTGCAGCGCCGGCGCGAACATCCGCGCGACGGTGTCGGCACCGCCCCCCGGCGCATAGGGAACGATGATCCGCACGGGGCGCGACGGAAAGGACTGGGCGCGGCCGATCGCAGGCATGGCGAGCGCCACGGCGGCCGCGGCACCCAGCGCGTGGCGTCTGGTCAGGATCATCGAATGGCTCTCCAAGCTATTGTCGCTGCATAGTGACGCAGCGCGTCGCCGTCCTCAATGCGTGCCGGCCGGGGTCAGATGCTCTTTCGACCAGGAACGTTGAGCCGCGCCGCCGCGCCGACTATCTTCGCCGCGACCATGGACCTTTCCGATCACGCCTGCGATCTGCACCGACGTGTGCGCACCCGCTCGCCGCTGGTGCATTGCATCACCAATCCCGTCGCGATGGACACCGTCGCCAACGCCACGCTGGCGATCGGTGCCTCGCCGGTCATGGCGCATGCGCACGAGGAGGTCGCCGAGATCGTCGCGCTGGCGGACGCGCTCACCGTCAATATCGGTACGCTGGTGCCGGAGAGGATCGACGCCATGCTCGAGGCGGCGCGCGCCGCGCAGGCGGCCGGCAAGCCCTGGGTGTTCGACCCCGTCGGCGTCGGCGCCACCCGCCTGCGCCGCGCCACGGCGCAGTCGCTGCTGGCGCTGAAACCCACGGTCGTGCGCGGCAACGCCTCGGAGATCATGACGCTTTCGGGCATCGCCGGCGTCGCGGCGCGCGGCGTCGACAGCGCGCGCGACAGCGCCGAGGCCGAGACGCCGGCGCGGACGCTCGCCGCCTCGCTGGGCGCCGTCGTCGTGGTGACCGGCGCGGTCGACATCGTCACCGATGGCACGCGCTCGCTGCGCATCGCCAACGGCCACCCCTGGATGCCGCGCGTCACCGCGCTGGGCTGCGCGCTGACCGCGATCACCGGCGCCTTCCTCGCCGTCGGCGACGACGCGCTGTCGAGCGCCGCCGTCGCCACGGCGCTGTTCGGCCTGGCCGGCGAGATCGCCGCGCGCGACGCGCGCGGCCCCGGCTCGTTGCGCGTCGGCTTGATGGACGCCTTGTACAATCTCGACGCGGCCGCGATCCGCGCCGGCCTGCGCGTAACCTGAGGCGATCACACCGGCGGGCGTCTCGCGTGCCAGTCGGTAGCGCCCTGATAGGCGTGGCCGGCGCGCAACACCAGCGCCTCGTCGAAATGCCGGCCGACGAGCTGGAAGCCGATCGGCATGCCCGACGCCGTGAAGCCGCCCGGCAAGGTGATGGTCGGGCTGCCGCTCATGTCGAAGGGTGCGGTGAAACGCAGGCGGGCCGCGATCTCCTTGGGCTCACGGCCGCTGGCCTCCATTGCCGCCCAGGTCTGCGCCGCGCGATTCATCGCCGGCACCAGCAGCAGGTCGATATCGCGCATCAGGTGCGTCAGCGCACCGGTGAAATTCTGGCGCGCGGTCCAGATCTTCGAGATGGTGAGACCATCGACCGAGCGGCCGCGCTCCAGCAGGCCGCGCAACACCGGACCATAACGGTCGGCGCGCGACGGGAAGGTCGCCTCGTGCGCCACCGCGGCCTCGACGGCGCACAGCGTCGCCCATTCGGCGACGATCCAGTCCACCGACGGCACGCTCACCGGCACGATGCGCGCGCCCAGCCCGCCCAGCACGCGCGCGGCCTCCTCGGTGACACCCAGCACGTCGGCGTCGGCCACGGACATCAGGGTGCGGTCGATGCCAATGCGCAGGCCACGCACGCCGCCGTCGATACCGGCGAGATAGTCCGGCACCGGCTCGGGCGACGCGGTGGGATCGTTGGCATCGGCGCCGGCGATGACGCCGAGCATGGCGGCGGCGTCGATGGCGCTGCGCGTCATCGGGCCGACATGATCCATCGAGCCGGCCAGCTCGAAGACGGCATAGCGGCTGACCCTGCCCCAGGTCGGCTTCAGGCCGGTGATGCCGTTGGCGGTCGACGGGAAGCGGATCGACCCACCTGTGTCGCTACCCAGCGAGCCGAAGCACAGCCCGGCCGCCGTCGCGACGCCCGAGCCGCTCGACGACACGCCGGTCCAGGCGTCGGCGCGCCAGGGATTCACCGGCCGCGTGATCTCGGGATGATGCGCGCCGAAAGCGCCCTCGGTGAGCTGCAGCTTGCCCAGCGACACCGCGCCGGCTTCGGCCAGCTTGATCACAACGGTCGCGTCGTGATCGGGCCGGAAGTCGCGATGGATCGCCATGCCGGCGCCGGTGGGAATACCTTTGGAGTAACAGAGATCCTTCACCGCGATCGGCACGCCATGCAGCGGCCCCCGCGCGCGGCCGGCGGCGATCTCGGCGTCGGCGGCCTTGGCCTGCCGCAGCGCCAGATCGGCGGTGACGGTGGCGTAAGCGTGGAGCTTGGGATCAAGCGCGGCGATGCGCTCGAGCATCGCGGTGGTCAGCTCGACCGATGACAGCTTGCGCGCGGCGATGGCGCGGCCGGCCTCGACAAGGCCCATGTACCAGGGACTGCTCACCTCTATCCTCCCTTACGCGGCATGACTGGCGGCCTTGCGCAACAGATCGAGCGATCGCGCCCGATCGTCGGGCCGCACCAGGGCCGAGAAGCCGGCCAGCCGCTGCTCCAGCCACTCCGGCGCGATCCGGCGCAGCTGCGCGATCTCGGCCGCCGCGCGCGCCATGTCGCCCAGACCCGCGTAGTTCAGCGCCAGGTAGTGGATGATCGGCGCGTAACCCGGCTGCTGGCGCTTGCCGAGACTGCCCCACTCGACGCCGCGCGCGTAGTCGGCGTCGACGAAGCCACCGGCGCACAGGCAGGTATAGACGTTGTACTGCTGCGGATCGCGCGGGCTGATGCGCAACGCCTCGCGCAGACGCCGCATGCCATTGGCCGTGTCGCCCGAGGCGACCTCGGCCCAGCCCAACGCTATCAGCGTGCTGACATCGTTGGGGTTGTGCCGCCAGGCGTCGCGCATGTCCTCGAGCGCCTCGTCGAACTTCTGCGCGACCCACAGCGCCGCGCCGCGATAGACGCTCGCCAGGTAATTGCCGCGATCACGCTCCAGCGCGCGGCTGCCGTACTCGATGGCTCGTGTCACCGCGATCTCCGGCGAAAGCCCGGTGCGGAAGTTGGCGTGCTGCCAGTACGCGAAGGCCAGGGTCGAGAGCGCCCGGCCGCAGCTCGCGTCGAGCCGCAACGCCTCCTCGGCCTGGGCGATGGCGTGGTCGCGCAGGCGCGTGTCGACGCGGACATAGGACTGCCAGGCGTCGGCCCAGGCGCGCAACGCGAGTTCATGAGCGCCGAAGTGGGTCGGTCGCGCGCGCCTCATGATCGCCACTTCGGCCGCCTCGACCTCGGGCGCCACGGCGGCGACGATGCGCCGCGTGATGTCCTCCTGCACGTCGAAGACATCCTCGACGACGCTGTCATAGCGCTCGGCCCAGAGATGACCGCCTGACAGCGCGTCGATCAGCTGGGCATTGATCCGCGCGCGCTTGCCGGAGACGCGCACGCTGCCTTCCAGCGCATAGCGGACGCCCAGCTCGCGCGCGACCTGGCGCACGTCGACGGCGCGGCCCTTGTAGGTATAGGCGCTGTTGCGGGCGATCACGAACAGCGAGGAGAAGCGTGACAGCTCGGTCGTGACATCCTCGCAGATACCGTCGACGAAGGCCTCGTCCGCGGGACTGTGGCCCAGATTGTCGAACGGCAGCACGACGATCGAGGGCCGTGCCGGCAGGGTGAGCGACGGCTGCACCGCCGGCGCCGGGCCCTCGTCGATCACCGCCCAGGCGCGCAGCGGCCGCGTGATGTTGTGCAGGCGGCGCTCGCCAAGATCGAGCAGCGGCAGCTCGATCTTGCCCTCGATGTCCTCGCGCACCCGATCCGACAGAAGGATGCCGCCGGCCTCCGCCAACGACTGCAGCCGCGCGGCGATATTGACCCCGTCGCCGAAGATGTCGTCGCCCTCGACCACCACGTCGGCGACGTTGACGCCGATACGGATCCGCACGCGCCGCTCGATGGGAATCGCCTCGCCGCTGCGCTGCACACCGGCCTGGATCTCGACCGCGCAACGCACCGCCTCGACCGCCGATTCGAGCTCGATCAGGGCGCCGTCGCCGGTTGTCTTCACCACGCGACCGCCATGGCGCTTCACCGCCGGCTCGACGACGTCGCGAAAGACCGCGCCCACCGCCCTGAGCGCGCGCGCCTCGTTGGCCTCGACCATGCGGCTGAAGCCCACGACATCGGCACTGACGATGGCGCTGAGGCGACGCCTCACATCGTGGCGCCGATCTTCCACGGCTCGAACTCGTCGTCGCCGATGCCCATGGCCTCGCTCTTGGTCTGCTCGCCCGAGGCGACGCGCAGGATCAGGTCGAAGATACGCTGGCCGGCCTGCTGGATGCTCTCCTCGCCATCGACGACCGTACCGCAATTGATGTCCATGTCGTCGGTCATGCGGCGCCACAGCGCGGAGTTGGTGGCGAGCTTGATCGAGGGCGTCGGCTTGCAGCCGAAGACGCTGCCGCGACCGGTGGTGAAGCACAGCACGTTGGCGCCGCCCGCAACCTGGCCGGTCGCCGCGACCGGGTCGTAGCCCGGCGTGTCCATGTAGACGAAGCCTTTCGCCGTGATCGGCTCGGCGTACTTGTAGACGTCGACCAGATTGGTCGTGCCGCCCTTGGCCACGGCGCCCAGCGATTTCTCGAGGATGGTGGTGAGGCCGCCGGCCTTGTTGCCGGGCGACGGGTTGTTGTTCATCTCGCCGCCGGTGCGCGCGCAATGATCTTCCCACCACTTGATGCGCTCGACGATCTTCTCGCCGACGTCGCGGTTCACGGCACGGCGCGTCAGCAGATGCTCGGCGCCGTAGATCTCGGGCGTCTCGCTGAGCACCGCCGAGCCGCCGTTGCGCACCAGCAGGTCGACCGCCGCGCCCAAAGCCGGATTGGCGGAGATGCCGGAATAGCCGTCGGAGCCGCCGCATTGCAAAGCGAGGATCAGCTCGCTGGCCGGGATCGGCTCGCGCTTCACGTTGTTGGCCTCGGGCAGCAGCTCCTTGAGGAACGACACGGCGCGGCCCACGGTCTTCGCCACGCCACCTTCCTCCTGGATCGCCATCGGGATCAGCTTGGGGCCTTCCTTCAGCCCTTCGGCGTGCATCAGGCCCGAGATCTGGTTGGTCTCGCAACCCAGGCCGAGCACCACGACCGCCGCCATGTTGGGGTGGCGGGTGTAGCCCGCGAGCGTGCGGCGCAGCACGTCCATCTCCAGGCCCGAGGCGGCCATGCCGCAGCCGCCGCCGTGGGTCAGCGGCACCACGCCATCGATGTTGGGATAGGCGTCGAGCACCGGACCGAGCTTGGCCGCGATCATGCGGCTGGTCGCAGCCGAGCAGTTCACCGTGGTGACGATGCCGATGTAGTTGCGCGTCGCGGCGCGGCCGTCGGCGCGGCGATAGCCCTGGAAGGTCGCGGGGTTGGCGACATAGTCGGTGGGCCGCGCATCGGCGCAGAAGGCGTAGTCGCGCTCGAAATCGCCCATGGCGCAATTGTGCGTGTGGACATGGGTGCCGACCGCCAGGTCCGACGTGGCGAAGCCGATGATCTGGTTGTACTTGCGGATCGGCTCGCCCAGCTTCACCGCGCGCGTCAGCATCTTGTGGCCGGCGGGAATCGTCTGCGTCGCCTTGGCGCCGGGCTCGACCTCGGTGCCGGGCAAGATGTCCATACGCGCGACGACGACGTTGTCGGCGGCATGCAGGCGGATAGCGAGAGGCGCGGCCATGGGTTCCCTCCGATCGGCGTCGCAGCGTAGACCGAAACGCCTCATCCCGCGAGCAGGAGCATGACGCCGGCCACCGACAGCACCACGCCGGCGATGGCGCGCGGTCCCAGCGGCGCGGCTCTGATCGCGACGGCGCCGAGGACCAAGGTGAACAGCGGATAGGTCGCCACCAGCGGCGACACCAGGCTTACGGGTCCGCCATTCAGCGCGATGTACAGCAGCAGCACGGCCAGGCCGTTGCACAGGCCGACGCCGGCGAAGACCACCGCGCCCTGCCGTGTGACGCGGCCCAGGGCACCGGCGCGCGCCGCGACGGCCAGGAGCACGAGGCTCGAAACGCTGTAGCCGACCAGCCCGGCGGCGAAAGGCGCCGGCCACAGCGCGAGCCCGACCTTCACCGCCGGCTGGATGGCGCCGCGGATCGCGGCGGCGGCCAGCGGCAGGAGCAAGGCCCAGAGCGGCCAGCCGGATGTGGCCGAGGCGCCGCTCGGCCACGACAGCAGGAACACCCCGGCGACGATCACCGCGAGGCCACCGAGCTGCGCCAGGCCGGGCCGCTCGCCTAGCACGATGAAGGCGCCCAGCACGGCGAAGAGCGGCGTGAGATTGCCCAGCGCGCCGGCGACGGTCGGGCCCATATGGCGGTTGGCGGCGAAGGTCAACACGGTGACGGCGGCGGGAAACAGCAGACCGACGGCAGCGAAGATCGTCACCGCCCCGCCATCGATCGCGGCGACATCGATGGCAAAGGGCGCGGCCAACCAGAACAAAGCTGTCGCCGTCGGCACGCTGACGGCGCCGCCGGCCAGCGGCGGCATGTGGCGCAGCCCGACCTGCGCGAGAACCAGCGCCAGCGCGAAACACACGGCCGAGGCGAGGGCGATGACCACCGACGTCATTGCCTGATCATAGCCACGTGCCATCGTTCACAAGTTGGTGCGCGGCGCGCGGTTCCGACTAGAGGAACCGGCCGCCGCCACTTACGGTGACGACATCAAGTCAAAGGAGGGCTGTCATGATCGGCTATGTGACGTTAGGCACCAGCGACCTCGCCCGTGCGGCGAAGTTCTACGACGCGATCGCCGCGGAGCTGGGGGCGAAGCGTATCATGGAGTTCGACGGCTTCATCGCCTGGTCTGGCGGCGGCGCCGGTATCGGGTTGACCAAGCCCTATGACGGCAAGCCGGCCACGGTCGGCAACGGCGTGATGGTGGCGCTCGCGGCCAAGGACAAGGCGCAGGTCGACCGCCTGTACAATCTGGCGATGTCGCTGGGCGCGACCGACGAGGGCAAGCCCGGGCCGCGCGGCGACAATTTCTACGCCGGTTACTTCCGCGATCCCGACGGCAACAAGCTCAACGCCTTCGTGATGGGCTGAAGCAAGAACGCGCCGGCCGTCTCAGCAGATTTTGGTGCGCCGCCACCCGGCGGCCACCGCCTCCGCTTCGCTGCAGAACCATCGCTCGCCACGCGCCGGATCGATTCTCGTGGCGTTGTAATAGCGGCAGCCGGGCGGGTGGTAGATACGCTCGCCCCGGGCCGAGACATTGCCCTTGATCAGGCATCCGGGCGATGGTCCCGCCGGATCCTTGGACTGCGCCATCGCCGACGGCATGCCCGACAACGGCGTCGCCAGCAGGAGCGCCAGTATCCGCATCGACACCATCGCTGGAGCATAGCGCTGTTTCCAGCCGCGCGGGCCACCACCCTTGTTAGTCGGCATCTCAGTGCATATACACTTATTTGACCTGACGGCACGGCGCGACTAGGGTCGCCGCGAAACGCCAAGGAGACGTCCATGACCGCCTGCATCGTGGGCTGGGCCCATTCCAAGTTCGGCAAGCTCGACGGCGAGACCAGCGAATCGCTTGTCGTGAAGGTCGCCGGCGAGGCGATGGCGCACGCCGGCATCGAACCCCGTGATGTCGACGTGATCTACGTCGGCAACATGAACGGCGGCTTCGTGAAGCAGGAGTTCCACTCCTCGCTACCGCTGCAGACCCATCCCGATCTGCGCTTTAAGCCCTCGACCCGCGTCGAGAACGCCTGCGCCACTGGATCGGCCGCGATCCACATGGGCATCAACTCGCTGGCGGCGAAGAAGGCGCGCTTCGTGCTGGTGGTCGGCGTCGAGAAGATGACCGAGCTCAACAGCGCGCAGGCCGGCGACGTGCTGATCAAGGCGTCCTATGTCGCGGAGGAGGCCGAGATCGAGGCGGGCTTCGCCGGCATCTTCGGCAAGATCACCTCGGCCTATTTCCAGCGCTACGGCGACAAGTCCGACGCGCTGGCGCGCATCGCCGTCAAGGCACACAAGAACGGCATGAAGAACCCCTACGCGCATTTCCAGCGAGAGTTCGATTACGCCTTCTGCCGCAATCCCTCGGACAAGAACCCCTTTGTCGCGGGACCACTGAAGCGCACCGACTGCTCGCCGGTGACCGATGGCGCCGCCGCGGTGATCCTCGCCGACAGCGACACGGCGCTGGGCATGAAGCAGGCGATCGCTTTCCGCGCCGCCGAGCACGTCAACGACTTCCTGCCCATGAGCAAGCGCGACATCATCCAGTTCGACGGCCCGACCTTGGCCTGGCAGCGCGCGCTCGCCTCGGCGCGGCTCGACCTCCTGGATCTCAGCTTCGTCGAGACGCATGACTGCTTCACCTCGGCCGAGCTGATCGAGTACGAGGCGATGGGTCTGACGCCGCGCGGCCAGGGCGAGCGCGCCATCCTCGAGGGTTGGACCGAGCGTGACGGCAAGCTGCCGGTTAATGTCTCCGGCGGGCTGAAGGCCAAGGGCCATCCGGTCGGCGCCACCGGCGTGTCGATGCACGTGATGAGCTCAATGCAGCTCGCCGAGGCGGCCGGCCCGATGCAGCTCACGTCGCCGAAGCTCGGCGCCGTGTTCAACATGGGCGGCACGGCGGTGGCCAACTACGTCAGCATCCTGGAACGGGTGAAGTAGCCTCAGCCGGCCACGCGCCGGTAGATATCCTCCAGCGCGCGGCAGAGGCGCTCGCAGTCGCACACGGGCGAGACCGCGAGCCGCGCGCGCATGTTGGCGCGCATCGCGGCGAGCATCGCGGGCGTCGCCGGGTCGGCCGCCAGCGCGACCGCTCGCTCGACGTAGGACGCCTCGTCCGGCAGGCACCACTCGCCCATACCGGCGGCGACGATCAGCGACTTGCTGGTGCGCGAGGCCCAGCGGTCGCCGTCGAAAGCCAGCACCGGCACACCCTGCCACAACGCCTCGGTGGTCGTCGTACCGCCATTGTAGGGAAACGTGTCGAGCGCGATGTCGACGCGGGAATATGAGGCGAGGAAGTCGAAATGCGCGATGCGGCCTTCCAGGTCGATGCGCCTCCTGTCAATTCCGGCTTTGACGAATCGAGCCAACACCGCCTCGCGGCTTGATGCGTCGCTGAGTACGCCGTTTCGTAGATAAAGGCGCGATGTCGGCGCCCGCCCGAGGATCGCGGCCCAGACCGCGATCACGCCGTCGGTGATCTTGTACTGCGAGCCCAGGCAGCCGAAGGTGATGTGGCCATGGGCGAGGCATGGCGGCGGCGCGACGTCGGGTACCGGATAGGCGACCTCGAAGGCGAGATAGCTGCCGGGCACGCGCCAGACATGCTCGCTGTAGTGCCGCTCCTCGCGCCCGGGAATCACCTGTCCGTCGCCGACGATGTGGCCGTAGCCCGGCATCCCCGATGTCGCGAACATGTTGAACCAGCCGACAATTGCCGGCGCCGGCCGGCGCAGATAGAGGCCCAGGCGGCCGGGCACGCTGTAACCGTTGAGATCGACCAGCACGTCGACGCCGGCGCGGCGGATGTAGTCGGCGAGATCGGCCGTGCTGGCGTTGCGGATGCGATGCACGATGTCGGTATCGTGATCGCGATAACCGACCTCCGGCGACGGCAGGCCACCATCGGCGAACAGGTGCAGCTCGAAGCCGGCGCGATCGTGCCGATTGATCACGCCATAGACTGGCTTCATCCAGTTGGCCGCGCCGAAGAACGAGGAGACGTAGCCGATCTTGAGCTTGTCGCCCGCTGCCCGGCGTCTTCGCGGCGCGACCGGCGCGGTACCGACTCTCGTCGCCTCGCTGCGAGCCCATGTACGCCGCGACCGCAGAACAGCCGCGTTGTCGGCGCGTGGATCGCCCGGGATCGAGACCGCCTTGTTCATCAGCGCCATGACGCGCAGTGACTCGTCGTGCGCATCCTCGATCCGCGCGAATTGATCGATCGCCGCTTCGACCTCGCCCAGCGCGAAGTGGGCGCGACCCGAAGCCAACCGCACGGGCGCGGCGTCGGCGCCGCAGGCGATCGCACGCGCCAGCGCCTGCGCCGCCTCGCCCTGCGCGCCAAGCGACTGCACCGCCGTCCCCAGCCCGTACCAGCCTTCGGCCGACCGCGGCTCGGCGGCAAGCACCGCGCGATACAGCGCGACCGCTTCCTCCAACCGGCCCGCCTCGTGTGCGCGATCGGCCTCGGCGAGCGTTTCGTGCACGCTCATGGCGTGCGGCCGCGGCGTGCCGCCTTGCGTCGCGCGGCCAGCCCGGCGACGACGCAATCGATCAGGAAATGCACCATCTCCGGCGCCGGCGCGGCGTCGAGCCGGCCGATGCGGCCGTCGCCCTCGACCAGAGTCACGACACCATGCAGCGCGCCCCAGGTCGACAGCGCCGCGACGCGCCGCTCCTCCTCGCTGGCGCCGGGATCGAGTGGCTTGAGCGCGTCCTGCAGCAGCGCGAGCGGCCGCTCCAGGGTGGCGCGGTACCACGCCTCGCGCGTCGCCGAGGCCTTGGGCAGCGGCTCGAAGGCCGCGGCCCAGAGCCTGTGGTTCTTCGTGGTGAAGGCGATGTAGGCGTCGGCCATGGCGTGGAGCTGGCGCACCGGGTCGCTCTCGTGCGCCGAAGACAGCGCCGCCGTCAGCCCGTCGACCGTGCGCGCCGTGACGTGGCGGATCAGGTCGTCGAGGTTGGCGAAGTGGTTGTAGATCGTGCCTGGCGTGTAGCCGATCGCCGCCGCGATCTCGCGCGCGTTGGCCGCGGACGTGCCGCCCTGCGCCACCAGACGCTCGGCGGCGTCGATGATCATCGTGCGCAATTCCTGCGGGCTGTGGTCGGAACGGCGGGCCATGGATTCCGGTTGGAATGAACAACGTTCAATATTTCCGTTGGCTCGCCTGGGCGCAAGCTCCACTATTGAACGATGTTCAATTTATCGTTTCACAGGAGGGAACGATGATCACGGTCAGGCATGAGGCGTGCTGGACGCGCGAGGCGATCGCCGAGATCGTCGTCGCGCTGGGCCGTCCACCGGCCGATATCGACGATGAAACGCCGATGCCCGAAGCGCTGGGCGACTCGCTCGACGCCATCGAGGTGGCGCTGGGCGTCGAGCGGCGCATCGGTGTGGCGCTGAGCGACGACGATTTCTCGCATGTGCCGACCTTCGGCGCCCTGGTCGACCTGATCGCCGAGCGCGCCTGATCGGCGTTGCCCAAACGACGCGGACGCGGCTAGATCGCGTCCGTCATGTCTCTCCCCTCCCCCTTCACCATCGCGCGCATCGAGACCTTCGTCTTGCGCGTGCCGATCGACAAGCCGGTGATCGCCGCTTTCGGTACCTTCACCGATCGCGTGGCGGTGCTGGTGCGCGTCGAGGATGGCGACGGCGCGCATGGCTGGGGCGAGATCTGGAGCAACTTCCCGTCCTATGGCGCGGAGCATCGCGCGCGCGTGCTGCATGCCGCCGTGGCGCCACGCGTATTGCGCCAGACGGTGAACGATCCCGCCGCCCTGTGGCGCGCGCTGAGCGCCGCGACCCATGTCTGGGCGGTACAGAGCGGCGAGCCCGGCCCGCTGGCCGCTGCGCTGGCCGGACTCGACCAGGCGCTGTGGGATCTCGCCGCGCGGCGTGCCGGCGCGCCGCTCAGCGCCTTGCTCGGCGGCACGTCGGACGCGGTGCCGGTCTATGCCAGCGGTCTCAATCCCGGCGACGGCCCGGCAATCGTCGAGCGCAAGCGCGCGGAGGGATATCGCGCCTTCAAGCAGAAGATCGGCTTCGGCGAGGACATCGACCTCGGCAATCTGCGCGCGTTGCGCCAGGTACTAGGCGAGGACGAGCGGCTGATGGTCGATGTCAACCAGGGCTGGAGCGTCGAGCAGGCGGTGCGCCTGGCGCCCGCGATGGCCGACTTCGCGCTCGACTGGGTCGAGGAGCCGATCGTCGCCGACCGGCCTGAATCCGAGTGGCGCGCCTGCGCGGCGGCCTACGACGTGCCGCTGGCCGGTGGTGAGAATTTGCGTGGCGACGATCTGTTCTCGGCGGCGCGCGGCGACGTGCTCGACGTGATCCAGCCCGACATCGGCAAATGGGGCGGCGTCAGCGGTTGCTTCGCGGTCGGCCACGCCGCCGTGGCGGCCGGCAAGCGCTACTGTCCGCATTGGCTGAGCGGCGGCGTCGGCTTGATGCACTCCGCCCACACGCTGGCGGCCGTCGGTGGCGCCGGATATTTGGAGGTCGACGCCAATGACAACCCGCTGCGCACCGCGTTGATCGCGGTGCCGGCGTTGCGAGACGGCGCGCTGCCGCTGCCTCGGGCGCCGGGCATCGGCGTCGAGCCCGACCTGGACGCCTGCGGTCGCTGGCTGACCGATCGGCGCGAGAGCCATTGATGTCCGACAGCGCGCCCGACCTCGGCGAGGTCCGCCTCTTCCTCGAGGAGATCTGCGGCGAGCTCTGCCGCATGGATCACGTCGCGCGTGACGGCGTGGCGGCCGAGACCATCGTGGTGCGCCGCGAAGTATCGTTGGGCCGAACCGGCGCTTTCGCCGATCTGCACGTGGCGCCGGCGGGAGGGGCGCCCTACTTCGTCGAGGTGAAGTGGGGCTACAGCGGGCGCGAGCTGATCGAGCGTCTGGCGCGCAAGTACGATCGCAACCCCGACTCCGAGGCGCGACGGCTATTGCTGGTCAGCGACCTGGTCGACGACCCGCAGTGGCCCGCCACGCTGGCGCGCCTGCGCGAGCGCCTGTCGCCCGATCTCGCGATCGAGGCCTGGGGCGAGTATGCGCTGCTCGGGCGCATCAGGGCCGGCTTCGCGCTCGAGCTCGGCGGCCTCACGGGCGGCAGCCTGCGCCTGATCCGCGACGCCGTCATGCGCGCGGAGTGGCAGACCGCGTTCGGCGAGGCGGCCGACGAGCGCATGATGCCGACCCTGCTCTGGCATTTCAGCCCGTGGACCTTGGCGCGCCTGCGCCGCGAGCGCGGCTTGGGGCCCGACGACATCATGCGGCCGGGCACCTGTCGCGACATCGTCGTCGTCATCGCCGATCTCTGCGCCTTCTCCAGCTACGTGCGCGACACGCGCGACGATGCGCTGGTGCGACTGGCGCTCACCTCGTTCTACTCGCAGGCGCGCCAGGCCGTGCTCGACGCCGGCGGCATGATGGACAAGTTCGTCGGCGACGAAGTGATCGGCGTGTTCGGCTATCCCGACGCGCGGCACGGCGACGCCGAGGCGGCGCTCGCCTGCGCGCGCCGGCTGGTCGATATCGGCGAGTCCGTATCCGACCACTGGCAGCGGCGCATCGATCGCATGCAGGACGCCAACGGCGTGCATATCGGCATCGCCATGGGCGATCTCAACCTGATGCGCCTGCGCGCCTTCTCGTCGCGGCACTACGGCTTCATCGGCGAGGCGATCAACATGGCGGCGCGGTTGATGGCGGCCGCCGGCCCGAGCGAGATCGTCGTCAGCAACCGCTACCACCAGGCGCTGGGCGACGAAGCCGCAAGCCGTTTCGCCGAAACCCCACCCATCGACGCCAAGAACGTCGGCCGCATCAAGGCGTGGAAGTTCGCCACATGATTCCCTCTCCCCGCTCGCGAGAGAGGGAGTGAGCGGCGCGCACGCGTTCCACCGCCATCAGAATCCGCTCCGGCGTCGCTGGCGCGTCGAGGTCGACGTCGAGCCTGTGATCGGCGACGGAGGCGATGGCGTCCTTCAGCGCGGTCCACACGGCGGTGGCGAGCATCAGCGGCGGCTCGCCCACCGCCTTGGAGCGAAAGATCGTGTCCTCGCGCGCGGGAGCATTGTCGAGGATGCGCGCGTTGAAGATCGGCGGCACGTCGCGGCTGCCGGGGATCTTGTATGTGGACGGTCCCTTGGTGCGCAATCGGCCCTCGGCGTCCCACCACAACTCCTCGCAGGTCAGCCAGCCCATGCCCTGCACAAAGGCGCCTTCGATCTGGCCGAGATCGATCGCCGGATTCAAAGAGCGGCCGCAATCCTGCACCAGGTCGGCGCGTAGCACGCGGCTCTCGCCGGTAAGCGTGTCGATCGCCACCTCGGCCACCGCCGCGCCGAAGGAGAAGTAGAAGAACGGCCGGCCTTTCATCGCCACCGGGTCCCAGTGGATCTTGGGCGTGCGGTAGAATCCGGTCGACGACAGCGAGATGCGGCCGAGATGCGCCAGCCGCGCCAGCTCGCCGAACTCGACGACTCGGTTGGCCCCGGGCGGGCCGAGATGCGCGTGGTTGTCGCGGAAACTCACCGATTCGGCCGGGACGTCGAAATGCGCGGCGGCGAACGCCGTCAGCCGCGCCTTGATCGTGCTCGCCGCCTCGAACGCCGCCCAACCGTTGAGGTCGGAGCCGGTCGAGGCTGCCGTCGGCGAGGTGTTGGGCACTTCGCCGGTCGAGGTCGCGGTGACGCGGATGCGATCGAGATCGACCTGGAAGACCTCGGCCACGACCTGCGCCACCTTGACGAACAGCCCCTGCCCCATCTCGGTGCCGCCGTGGTTCAGGCGGATCGAGCCGTCGCTGTAGACATGCACCAGCGCGCCGGCCTGGTTCATGCTGGGCACGTTGAAGGAGATACCGAATTTCAGCGGGAACATGCCCAGGCCGCGCCGCAGCGGCCCGCCCTGCCGGTTGAAAGTATCGACCTCGGCGCGCCGCGCCTGCCAGTTCGACTCACGCGTGACCTGCTCGACGCAGGCGCGAACGCGGTTGTCCTCGACCCTCTGGCCGTATGGCGTCTCGTCGTCGCGACCCTCGCCATAGAAGTTCACCGCGCGCACCTGCTCGGGCGTGCGACCTAGCACACGCGCGATGCGCAGGATCGCGTCTTCCATCGGCAGCACGCCCTGCGGCCCGCCGAAGCCGCGAAAGGCGGTGTTCGACACGGTGTTGGTTTTGCACGGACAGCCAACGGCGCGCAGATGCGGGATCCAGTAGACGTTATCGATATGTGTCAGTGCACGGCCCAGCACGCCGGGCGTCAGGTCGACCGAGTGGCCGCCATTGGCCGCCAGCAGCGCGTCGAGCGCCAGCACGCGACCCTCCTCGTCGAAGCCGATTTCGTAGCGGAACAGGAAGCCGTGGCGCTTGCCGGTGGCGACCATGTCGTCGCCACGCGGCAGACGCAGCTTCACCGGGCGGTTGGTGCGCCGCGCCAGCAGGGCCGCAACAGCGGCGACCCACGACGCGTTGCTCTCCTTTCCGCCGAACGCGCCGCCCATACGACGCACCATCACGGTGACCTGGTTGTAATCGACGCCCAGCACACGGCTGACGATGTGCTGCACCTCGGTAGGATGCTGGGTCGAGGAATGCACCACGAGGTCGCCATCCTCGGTCGGCGTGGCGATGGCGATCTGGCCCTCGAGATAGAAATGCTCCTGTCCGCCGCAGCGCAGCTCGCCCTTCAGCCGGCGGGGCGCGGCCGCCATCGCCTTCGCCACGTCGCCACGCGACAAGGTCGCTGGCGGATAGAGCAGCGCACCCTTCTGCAGCGCCTCGTCGATCGTGAGGATCGCTGGCAGCGTCTCGATATCGACGATGACTTTGCGCGCGGCGGCGCGGGCGATGTCGAGGCTCGTCGCCACGACGGCGGCGATCGGCTGGCCGGCATATTCGACCAGCCCATCGGCGAACATCGCCTCGCCCTTCATGATCGGCGCGATGTCGTTGGCGCCAGGCACGTCGGCGGCGACCACGATGTCGACCACGCCCGCCATCGCGCGCGCGGCGGCGAGGTCCGCCCGCTTGAGTCGACCATGCGCGACCGGGCTCAGCACCAGCGCGGCGTGCAGCATGCCGGTCGGCCCAGGCTGATCGTCGATATAGATCGCCTCGCCAGTCGTATGCTTCAGCGCGCTGTCGTGGCGCTGCGCGGTGTGGGCGCCGCCCTTCATAGCGCGTCGAGCTCCGCCGCGACGCCGGCCGAGCGCAGATACAGCCGGCGCAGCAGGTTGCCGGCGACCATCAAGCGGTATTCCGCGCTGGCGCGCCAATCGTCGAGCGGCTCGAAGTCCCGGGCCAGCGCCGCCACCGCGCGCTCGACCGTCGCCTCGGTCCATGGCGCGCCGGCCAGCGTCGCCTCGGCATGCGGCGCGCGCGCCGGGATCGCGGCCATGCCGCCATAGGCCAGCCGGGCCTCACGCACGATGCCATCGACCATGCCCAATTTGTAAGCGCCGAGCACGGCGGAGATGTCCTGGTCGCGGCGCTTGGAAACCTTGTCGACGTGGAAGATCTCGTCGGCGCTGGGCAGCCTCATGTCGATCGAGACGATGACCTCGTCGGGCGCCAACGCCGTCTCGCGGTAGCCCAGGAAGAAGTCGTCGATGGCGACGGCACGGCGGCCGCGGATGGACGCCAGGTGAAGGGTCGCGCCCAGGGCCAGCAGCACCGGCGACGTGTCGCCGATCGGCGAGGCGGTACCGAGATTGCCGCCAATGGTGCCCATCGAGCGGATCTGCCGCGAGCCCAGGCGACGGATCATCTCGGCGAAGGGAGGCACATGGTTCGTCAGGATCGGCAGTAGGCGCTGATACGTCGTGGCCGCGCCGATCTCGATGCGGTCGGGATGCGCGGCGAGGCCGTTGAGCTCCGGCACGCCGACGACATGGATGACGCGCCCGGGAACCTCGCGGTCATGGCTGACCCGGACGCCGAGGTCGGTGCCACCGGCCAGCAGCCAGGCGTCAGGATGCTCGGCGCGCAGCCGCAGCAGTTCGGCCAGCGCGCGCGGCGCGTGCAGGATGGTCGGGCCGTCGAAGGTGCGCGCCTCATGATCGATCGGAACGGCGGGTGCGGGTGGCAACGGTTCCGGTGACCGCGCGCAGCGCGCCACGGCCTCGACGATCGGGCGGTAGCCGGTGCAGCGGCAGAGATTGCCGGCCAGCGCGTCGTGGATCGTTTCAGGGGTGGGTTCCTCGCCACCGCAGCCGAAAGCCACCGCGCTCATGACGATGCCCGGCGTGCAGAAGCCGCATTGCGTGCCGTCGCTCTCGGCCAGCGCGCGCTGCACGGGGTGGGGCGCGCCGTCGGCGCCACGCAGCCCTTCGACGGTGTGGATGACGCGGCCATGCATCTGGCCGACCACGGCGAGACAGGCATTCACAGGCAGGCGGTCGACCAGCACGGTACAGGCGCCGCAATCGCCCTCGGCGCAGCCCTCCTTGGTGCCGGTCAGCCGCGCCGGGCCGCGCAGCCAGTCGAGCAGGGTCATGGCCGGCGACACGCCGTCCAGGCGCCGCCGCGCGCCGTTGAGCACGATCTCGATGGGCTCACCCATGCACGCGAACCTAGCACGCGGTTGACAAGCGGTCCCGCCACGTCGACATGGCACAATCGAGTCCCCATGGCGCCGCGCAAGACCCGTTCCCCCACTTCAGTCACGCCGACCAACCTCGAACGGTTGGGCGCGGCGCGGCTGGCCTCCTTGTTGGTGGAGCTGGCCAAGCACGACCAGGCAGTGCGCGCCCGCCTGGCGTTGGCGCTGGCGGAAGAGGTCGGCGTCGAGGAACTGGCGGCGGCCGTCGAGCGTCGCGTGGCGGAACTCGGGCTACTGCCGAAGAAGCGTCTGTCGGACGCGAAGCGGCGCGATCTCGCCCAAGAGGTGGCGATCCTTCACGACACGATCGTCGATCGCGTCGCGCCGACGCTGCCTGGAATGGCGATCGACCTGTTGCGGCGCTTCGTGATGGTCGGGCCGGAGGTCACCGACCTGATCTGGGAGGCCGGGGAGCGCCTGAACGCGCTCTTCGACAAGGCGGAAGACAATCTGGCGGCACTGTGGGCGACGCACACGGCGCGCGATCTGGACGACGTCGTTGACTGGGTTGCCGATCGGATCGACAGCGGCGACGACCATGCCGCGGATATCCGACGCTATCTCCCGGCGCTCGGCCAGGATGGCTTGCGGCGCCTGGCCGAGCGCCTCGACGCGGAGTTCCGGGCGCTGCCGCGCGAAGCGGTCGGCCGCTGGGCCAACGCGCTCGGCCGGCACTACAACGCGCGGCTGCGGGCCAATCTGCTGCGCCGCATTCTGCATCAGATCGCCGACGCGCTGGACGACGTCGACGCCTACATCGCCGTCGAGCGCGCGTTTCACCCCACCGAGATCGAGGCGGCGGGTATCGCCGCCCGGCTGCTGAAGGCAGGACGCGCGCAGGAGGCCTGGGAATGGCTCGACGATCCGCGCTTCGAGCATTCCCTGCGCAACGCGACCAAGGTGCGCCTCGACGTCCTCGAGGCGTTGGGCCGCCGCGACGACGCCCAAGCACTTCGCCTCGCGACCTTCGAGCGAACCCTCGATGTGCCGATGCTGCACGCCTATCTC
Source organism: Alphaproteobacteria bacterium (assembly GCA_016869975.1). Classification (GTDB taxonomy): domain Bacteria; phylum Pseudomonadota; class Alphaproteobacteria; order Reyranellales; family Reyranellaceae; genus JAFAZJ01. The sequence continues at coordinate 63,747 of VGCZ01000015.1, read as the reverse complement.
CGGCGGTTGCCTGACTTCGAGGACGACCAGGCGAGACGGCGTATCGTCGAACAGGTCGCGCAACACCGCTCGGCCGGCGAAGCGCTGCGCTTCTTCGTCGCCTGGCCCGACGATGACGCTGCCGCAGCGCTGGTCGACCGTCGCCTCTCCGATTTAAGGCCAGCGCCGCCCGGCCTGCTTCTCGACGCCGTCACACGGCTGCGCGAGCGCCATCCCGCGCAGTCCGTCGCCCTGCTGCGCGCCGCCGCGCCGCAGGTGCTCGAATACGGCTATGCGGCGAGCTACACCGGGCTGGCGCGCGCGATCGTCGAAAGCCGAGATCTGCCGCCACCAACGGATGGCGAGGACCACGACACCTGGCTCGACAAGCTGCAGCTGCGTTATCACCGGCGCGAGGCGTTCTGGAGTCGGTACTACGAGCTCGCGCCGTCCCGTTCGTCACCCTAAACCCGAGTACCCCGCATGATCGATTTCGCCTTCACCGACCGCGATCGCGAGCTACAGGAGCGCACGCGCGCCTTCATTCGCGAGACGATCATCCCACGCGAGAAGGACCCGCGTCAGTCGCCGCACGGCCCCAGCGACGGGCTCAGGCGCGAGCTCAACGCGTTGGCGCGCCAGGCCGGGCTGCTGTCTCCGCAATGCTCGGCGGAGTATGGCGGGCTGGGGCTGACGCATCGCGAGCGCGCCATCGTCTTCGAGGAGGCGGGCTACTCGCTGCTCGGCCCGATCGCCATGCACTGCATGGCGCCGGACGAGGGCAACATGCACATGCTCGAAGCCGTCGCGACCGAGGCGCACAAGCATCGCTGGCTGAAGCCGCTGGCCAACGGCGACATCCGTTCCTGCTTCGCCATGACCGAGCCGCCGCCGGGCGCCGGCTCCGATCCCTCGGCGATGAACACCACCGCCGTGCCCGACGGCGATCACTTCGTGATCAACGGCACCAAGTGGCTGATCACCGGCGCCGACGGCGCTGGCGTGATGATCATCATGGCGCGCACCCTGATCGATGGCGCCGACAAGGGCGCCACCATGTTCATGACCGACCTGCCCAACAAAGCGATCGTCACCGAGCGGGTGATCGACACCATCGAGGAATCGATGACCGGTGGCCACGCCGCGATCCGCTTCGAGAATCTGCGCGTGCACAAGGACGACGTGATGGGCGAGGTCGGCCGCGGCTTCCGCTACGCCCAGGTGCGCCTGGCGCCGGCGCGGCTGACCCATTGCATGCGCTGGCTGGGCGCGGCGCGGCGCGCGCACGACATCGCGGTCGAGTACGCCAACCGCCGCAAGGCCTTCGGCAAGACCCTGATTGAGCACGAGGGCGTGGGCTTCCAGCTCGCCGACAATCTGATCGACCTGCACCTGGCGCGGCTGGCGATCTGGCATTGCGCCTGGGTGCTCGACCAGGGCCGCGACGCGCGTTTCGAATCCAGCGCATCCAAGGTCGCGGTGTCGGAGGCGCTGTTCCGCGTCGCCGATCGCTGCGTGCAGGTGCTGGGCGGGCTGGGCGTCACCGGCGACACGCCGGTCGAACGCATCTTCCGCGAGATCCGCGCCTTCCGCATCTACGATGGCCCGTCGGAGGTCCACCGCTGGAGCCTGGCGCGCGGGCTGGCGAGTCGCGCTGGACATTGAATGATGACTGTCATCCCGAGCGCAGCGAGGGAACCAGGCAGTTTCTCTAGATCCCCTCGCTACGCTCGGGATGACAGAGCGTCGATGGCGCGCTGCGCGATCTCCGCCGGCGCGCCTTCAATGCTCACGGTGATCGCCTCGTCGTCGCCGGGCGGCTCGAGCGTGGCGAACTGGCTGTCGAGCAGGGTCGTCGGCATGTAGTGGCCGGTGCGCGCTGCCAGCCGCGCGGCGATCGCCGCCTTGTCGCCGGCGAGATGGATGAAACGCACATCGCCGCCGCCGCGCAGCACATCGCGATAGCGGCGCTTCAACGCCGAGCAGGCGAGCACGACGGTCTCGCCCTTGGCGTTCCAGTCGCGGATCGCCTGGGCCATCGCCGACAGCCAGGGCGCGCGGTCGTCATCGTCGAGCGGCTGGCCGCCGCGCATCTTCGCGACGTTCTCCGGCGGATGAAACGAGTCTCCCTCGGCGTAGCGCGCCCTCAGCTTGCCGGCGATCAGCATGCCGACCGTCGACTTGCCGCAGCCCGACACGCCCATCACGACATGGACGGGCATCAGCCTTTGTCTGCGCCGGTGTAGGGCGCCCAATCGGCGTGGTGGCGGCCCGGCTTGTCGAGGCGCGTGAAACCGTGCTGGCCGAAGACGTCGCGCTGGGCCGCGATCATGTCGGCCCACAGCCGGCCGGTGCGCAGCGCGTCGACATAGGACAGCGACGAGGCGAAGGCCGGCACCGGCACGCCATGCGCGATCGCCGTCACCACGACCTGGCGCCACGCGGCGTCGCCGGCGCTGACCATGCGCCAGAGCGCCGGCGCGCGCAGCAGGTTGGTGCCCGCCGGCAGCGCGGCGCAGGCCTCGGCGATCGGCTCGAGCAGTTCGGAGCGCACGATGCAGCCGCCACGCCAGACCCGCGCCACGGTCGCGAGGTCGACGCCCCAGCCCTCTTCCTGGTCGGCCGCGCGCATCAGCGCGAAGCCCTGCGCCAGCACCGCGATGTTGGCGGCGAGCAGGGCGCGGCCCAGCGCGGCGGTCAGCGCCATGCGATCGCCGGCGAAGGCCATGGTCGAGGGCCCCAGCGCCGTCTCGTTGGCCAGGCGATCGCTCTTGAGCGCCGAGAGGCAGCGCGCATGCACCGCCTCGGCGAGCGTCGGCGCGGCCACGCCATAGGCCAGCGCGGCGTTGGCGGTCCACTGGCCGGTGCCCTTCTGCTCCGCCGTGTCGACGACGCGCTCGATCATCGGCACGCCGCTCTCGGGATCGCGCGTGTCGAGCACCTGCACCGCGCATTCCATCAGGAAGGACGACAACTCGCCCTCGGCCCAGCGCGCGAAGATGGTGCGCGCCTCCTCGTGGCTCATGCCGACCATGCGGCGCAGCAGATGCCAAGTCTCGGCGATCAGCTGCATATGGGCGTACTCGATGCCGTTGTGCACGGACTTCACGAAGTGGCCGGCAGCGCCGGCGCCGACGCGCGCGAAGCAGGCCGAGCCATCGGGCGCGTCCGCCGCGATCGCCTCGAACAACGGCGCGACCGACGCGACGGCGGCGGTCTCGCCGCCCGCCATGATCGCCGGGCCCCTAAGCGCGCCTTCGGCGCCGCCGGAGACACCGAAGCCCAGCACGTGCACGCTCTGGCGCGCGAACTCGATCTGCCGGCGCTGGGTGTCGCGATAGAAGGAATTGCCGCCATCGATGACGATGTCGCCGGCGCCCAGATGCGGGCGCAGCGCCTCGAGCGCGTCGTCGACCGGCTGACCGGCCGGCACCATCAGCATGACGCTGCGCGGCGCCGGCAGCGCGGCGATCAGGCCGGCGATATCGTCGGCGCCGACCGCGCCCGCGCCGATGTCCTTGGCCAGCGGCTCTGCGACGCCGGACGCCGTGTCGAACAACGCCAACCGCGCGCCGTTGCGGGCGAGGTTACGTGCGAGATTGGCGCCCATGACGCCGAGGCCCATCAGGCCCAATGCCGACGATCGCATAACAGTCGTGATAGCGTGCCGGGGACGGCTCGGTAAAGCCTCGCCGCTCCCTTCGCCCGGGGGCAGTGCAATCACAGATGAGATACCTTCCCCCGCCAGCGGGGGAAGGTATGGAGTTCGCATCCGAAGGAAGACCATGAAGGGAAACGCTCCATGCTGCGTCTGGGACTGATCGGGTATGGCGCCATCGGACTGCATGTACGCGAGGCGATGGCGGCCGGAAGCATCGAGGGCGTCGAGTTGCGCGCCGCTCTGGTGCGCCGGCCGCGCGAGGACGTCACCACCCGGCCCGACATCACTCACGATCCCGACCGCTTCTTCGGCTACGGCATGGACGTCGTCGTCGAGTGCGCCGGCCACGACGCGGTGCGCGCCCACGCCGAGCGCGTGCTGGACAACGGCATGGACCTGCTGGTGACCTCGGTCGGTGCCTTCACCGACACAGCGCTGTACGAGCGCGTACTGACGGCCGCCCGGCGCAACGGCAAGCGGCTGATCCTGCCGTCGGCCGGCATTGGCGCCATCGATATCCTCTCGGCGGCGGCTGTGGGCGGGCTCGACTCGGTAACCGTGACCGTGCGCAAGGATCCCTCGGCGTGGAAAGGCACGGCGGCGCAAGACCTCGTCGATCTCGACTCGCTTACCAAGCCGCACATCGTGTTCGACGGGCCGGTGCGCGAGGGTGCGCGGCTCTATCCGCAGAACGTCAATATCTCAGCCGCCGTGGCGCTGGCCGGCATCGGGCTTGATCGCACCCGCGTGGTGATCGTCGCCGACCCCACCATCGCCACCCACGTCGTCGAGGTCGAGGCCGTCGGCGCCTTCGGCCGCTTCACCTTCATGGAGGACGTCGCCGTCAGCGCCGAGAATCGCAAGACCGGCCGCATCGTCGCCATGGCGCTGGTCAAGACCGTACGCCAGCTCGCCTCGACCTTGGTGGTGGGCGCGTAGCTCGCTTGCGTCATCCCGAGCGCAGCGACCTCGCTTCGCTCGGGATGACAGTCTTGCGGTCAGTTGTTCTGGAAGCCCAGGGTCGTGAGCTGCTTGAACGTCACCTGCACGAGGACGCGCGCGGCAGCTTCGGTGCTGATGCCGGCGAAATAGAGGCCGCGCTGGCCCAGCACGCGGACGACGAAGCACTCATCCTCGTAGGTGATGCCGGCTTGGTAGTCGGTGAAGTTGCGGCGGGTGGCGTCGTAACGAACGCCGCCGTCGAGAGTCCAATGTTCGCCGATCGGCAGGCGCGCCAGCGCGATGACGGAGTCGCGTGGTGGCGGCGCGCCGGGATAGCGGCCCAGCGGGCTGGCCGGGCCCTCATGCGCGTAGCCCACCGTCAGGCTCGCCTCGCGGCCAAAGAGCTGATGTCGCAGGGTGGGCGCAACGTACGCCTGCACCACGCCGAAGTCGCGCGCATCGAAGCGGCCATACATGTCGAGCGACAGCGGATAGCCGATATCGGCGCGCACGCCGAGCACCCAGTCCGACGCCTTGTCGCCGGGCGCGCGCAGGCGGCCGGCGAAATTGTCGTCACCGACGAGATAGCGTAACTGACCGGCCTCGACCGTCAGCTGCTCGCCCGAGGCGAAGCCCAGCGTCGAACGCAGCCCATAGACCACGCGCAGCCCGCTCTCGCGTCGGTCGAAACCCGTATGGCGGCTAATCGAGAAGATCGAGCTGAAGTCCATCTCCAGGCTGCGCGAGTCCTCGTTGAGCATCGGCCGCGCGCCGGCGATCCGGCCCGAGCCGATCAGCATCGCCTTGGGCTCTACCACCAACGAGCCGCGCTCACCGACCGGTGCGACGAAGGGATAGGACCATTCGAGCCAGCCGATCGCGTCGCTCGAGGCCCAGCCGCGCGCGGTGGTCGGCAGGCCGTTGGACAACGGATCGACGATATCTACCGGCCCCGACGTGGTGCGGTCCAGCCGGCCCATCAGCTGCGCGCCGAAGCCCACGACCTGGCCACCGCCGATCAGCGCGCGGCGCTGCCACTCCACGATCTGGATCGCGCTGCTGGTCGAGGGCCCGCGCTCGCGCAGTGTCTCGCGCAGGAGCGTGCGCAACTCCAAGGTGCCGCCCAATTCGGGTACCGGAATGCGCTGATGCGACAGCGCGTGGAAGCCGGCGGTCGGCACATGGCCGGCGAAGTTGTCGAGATGGAGGTCCTGATAGTGCGCGGCGCGGAACTGCACGAAGGATTGCGCGGCGAAGCGCTCGACGGCCGCCACCGAACGGGCGAAGGGTTGGCGGGCGATGCCGAAATCCTCGTGGAAGGCGCGGTCTCCGGAATAATCGGCGTCGGCCACTGCGCGCCAATTCTGGTCGATATCCCAATTCAGCGCGCCGCGAAGGAGGTAGCGCAGGCGACCTCCGTCATAGGCGAAGCGCGGTCGCAGCGAGACATCGAACGTGTCGCCGCGCTTGCGCGCCTCAACGTCGAACAACGGCCGTGTCGGCCGTTGGAAGTAGAGACGCGGGCGCAGCGACAGGTCGGCGCTGTCGTCGAGCGCGATGAAATACTGCGGCTCGCCGTAGAAGCCGCGCACCGAGCTGCGGCCGACGTTGAACGAAACCAGCCCGGTGCGCCGGCGCACGTCGGGCGCGGGGTGCGTGAAATACGGCGTGTAGGCCACCGGAACGCCGAAGATCTCCATCGCCGCGTTGTTGTAGATGAAATCCTGCGACGCCTCGTCGACCACGACGCGGCGCGCCGTAATGCGCCACACCGGCGGGCGATCGGGGTCCTTCGCGCATTCGTCGCAGGGCGACGCCTGGGCGTGCCGCAACGCGAACTGGCGACCGTCCTTGGTACTTAACTGGCCATCGCTGGCACGTACCCGCCAGTTGCGCCGCAGCACCATGCGGATATCGCGCCCGGCGCCGTCGGTGAAGGCGGCGTCGGCATCGACCTCCGAAAAGAACACCACCTCGCCGTTATCGTCGACCACCGCGACATTGCCGGCGGCGCGCAGGCGATCGGTGTTCGAATCGTAGGTGACCTCGTCGGCCATGATCGCGCGCGCGCCACGCCGCACCTCGACCATGCCGCGGGCGATCAGACGCCGGCCGCCCGCCTCGCGGATCACCTCGTTGGCCAGCACCAAGGTCTCGCCACCACCCCGCGTCGCCGCCGTCTGCGCCTGCGCCGCGCCACACCAGGCGAGCAGCGATAGAAGAAGCGCCACCCACCAATACCTTCCCCCGCTCGCGGGGGAAGGTGCCCGAAGGGCGGATGGAGGTGGCTGTCGAAGACGAAGGCAATGTCTTTCGAAGACCACGCCTGACCGCGAGAACCACCCCGATCCGGCGCTTCGCGCCACCTTCCCCCGCCAGCGGGGGAAGGTGGATGCGCACGCATCACCGGAGATCAACGCGCCCTGCGTCAGCCGGTGCGCGCGGGATGGGCGCGCACGGCTTCCTCGTTGACGTCGGCGCCCCAGCCGGGGCGCGTCGGCACGATCAGCTCGCCGTTCTCGATCACTGGCGGATGGGTGACGAGATCGTCCTTCCACGGCACGTCGTCGATATCGATCTCCATCACCCGGAAATTGGGGATGGCGGCGCAGAAATGCGCACTCATCAGGGTCGACATGTGGCCGTAGAAATTATGCGGCGCGCAGTTGATCTCGTAGGCCTCGGCCATCGCCGCGATCTTCACCGACTCGAGCAGCCCGTTCCACGGCACGTCGACGATCGCGGTGTCCATCGACCGGTTCTCGAAGAAGAAGCGGAACTGGCGGCGGCCGAACAGCGACTCACAGGAGGCGATCGGCATGTTGGCCTTACGCCTGATGTAGGCGAGGCCCTCGGGATCGTAGGTGTCGATCTCCAGCCAGAACAGGTCGTAGGGCTCGACAGCGCGCGCCACCTTCACGTAGCCGTCGGTCTTGAAGTTGAAATTGGTGTCGAGAAGGATGCCCATCTCCTTGCCGCCGCCCTGGCGGAAGGCAGCCAAGCCGTCGGTGATCGCGCCCAGGATACGGTTGTCGACGTTGAGCTCGGGCCAGCCCGCGTTGCGGCCGAAGCCGGGCTGATGCATGTAAGGCTTGTCGCGGTCGAACATGAAGATGTTGGTTTTCAGCGCCTTGAAGCCGCGCTCCTTCACATGCCGGCCGAGCGTCACCAGATCGTCGTAGCCACGCACCGGCTCAAGTCCCATCACCTCGGCGTTGTTGAGGCGATAGCTGCCGCAATGCGACCAGTAGAGCGGCAGACGATCGCGCACCGGGCCGCCGAACAGGGCGTAGACCGGCACGCCCAGCGCCTTGGCCTTGACGTCGAGCAGCGCGTTCTCGATCGCCGCGATCGCCTGGGCGTTCATGCCGCCGGGCGCCTGGCGGGTGATGGCGTAGAGCTGCGAGCTGATCCGCTCGACCGGCCGCGGATCCTGGCCGATCAGGTGACGCGTCAGGCGCTTGATCACCGCGGTCAGGCCGCCGCTGCCGTAGCTCTCGTTGTACTCCGACCAGCCGACGAGCCCCTCGTCGGTGGTGACCTTGAGGAACGAGAACACGCGCCAGCCGGCGTCGCAGTGCAGATCCTCGATGGCAACGATGCGCATGACCGCCCCTCTCGCTTGCGTCGAGCGCAGCCTAGCGGCAAGTTCCGCCCCCGCGTAGGGTTATGATCGATTGAACACGACCTTTGGGGAGACGCCGTCGATGTCCGCGCCCGAGTCCCGGCCGCTGCTGTTCACGCCGCTGACCATCCGGAGCGTCACGCTGCCCAACCGCGTCGTGATCTCGCCGATGGTGCAGTATCACGCCAAGGACGGCTTCGCGAACGACTTCCATCTGGTGCATCTCGGCGGCTTCGCGCGCGGGCGCGCCGGGCTGGTGTTCAGCGAAGGCACGGCCGTCGAGGCACGCGGTCGCGTCACCGAGCTCGACACCGGTATCTGGGACGACGCCCACATCGCGCCCTTCCGCCGCGTCGTCGACTTCATCCATGGCGAAGGCGCCAAGGCGGCGATGCAGCTGGCGCACGCCGGGCGCAAGGGCGCGACGCAGCCGGCGCCCGAAGGTAACGGCCCGCTTAACGCGCAGGACTTCGCCAAGGGTCGCAAGGCGTGGGAGGTCGTCGGACCGACGACCGAGCCGGTGGCGCCGGGCTGGCTGATCCCACGCCAGCTTTCGGTCGCCGAGATCGGCGATATCGTCACGGCCTTCGCGATCGGCGCGAAGCGCGCCGACGCGGCGGGCTTCGACATCTGCGAGGTGCATGGCGCGCACGGCTATCTGATCGCTTCGTTCCTCTCGCCGATCAGCAACACGCGCAACGACGCCTATGGCGGCGATCGTGCCGGGCGCATGCGCATCGCGCTGGAGATCACGCGCGCGGTGCGCGCCGCGTGGCCCCAGCACAAGCCGCTGTTCTTCCGTGTCTCGGCGCTCGATGGCGCCGATGGCTGGAACCTCGACGACACGGTGGCGCTGTCGCAGGCGCTGAAGGAATGCGGCGTCGATGTGGTGGACTGCTCGTCCGGTGGTCTCACCGGTACGGCGACCGCCGCGCCGATCCCGCGCTATCCCGGCTTCCAGGTGCCCTTCGCCTCGGCGGTGCGCAACCAGGGTGGCGTGAAGTCGATGGCGGTGGGCCTGATCCTCGACGGCCGGCAGGCCGAGGCGGTGCTGCGCGACGGCCACGCCGACCTGATCGCGGTCGGACGACAGGCGCTCTACGATCCGTTCTGGGCGCTGCACGCGGCGCAGGAGCTGGGCTGCGATCCCGGCTTCGCGATGTGGCCAGCGGAGTACGGCTGGTGGCTGGAGAAGCGGTCGAAGACGCTGGTGTTGCCGAAAGCGGCGGAATAGGAGCCGAGCGATGAAGTTCAGCCTGTTCATGTACTGCACCGTCGGCCGGCGCCACGAGCTCGAAGCCGGCATGGCGGGCCGCAAGCCCGAGCTCTACCAGCGGATGCTCGACGAGATCGCCGAGTACGCGCGCTTCGCCGACGATGCAGGCTATTTCGGTTTCGGCCATCCCGAGCATCACCTGCAGATCGAAGGCTTCGAGATTTCCAACGATCCGCGCCTGATGGGCATGTGGCTGGGCCAGCACACCAAGCGCTTGCGCGTCATCACCTGCGGCTTCGTCTCGACCACGCACAACCCGCTGCGCGTGGCCGAGGACATCGCCACCATGGACAATATGCTGGGCGGCCGCTTCGGCGTCGGCCTGGTGCGCGGCTACCAGGCGCGCTGGGTCGAGAACTTCAAGGTGCGCGACGATCTCAACGCCGTGGGCCCGTGGAACAAGGACTCGCCGGCCGACACGGCCAACCGCGAGTACTTCACAGAGTTTGTCGACGTCGTGGTCAAGGCGCTAACCCACGATACGTTCCAGCATCGCGGCAAGTACTGGAACTTCCCGCCCAGGGATTTCGTCAACCCGCACCCGCACGGCGTCTACACCGAGTTCGGCCAGGGCGTCGCGGCGAACATGGCCGTGAGCGAGGTCGGCATTGCGCCCCGGCCGCTGCAGAGCCCGCACCCGCCGCTCTATGGCGGCTTCGCCGCCTCCATGCGCACCGCCCTGTTCTGGGCGCGCTATGGCGGGCGGCCGATCGTGCTGACCGACAACATCGACTTCTTCTCCAGTCTGTGCGCCGGCTACACGCGTGAGGCCGAGAAGCACGGCCGCGTGGTGAAGAACGGCCACCAGGCGGCCTGGGGCGGCGTCTTCATCTGCGCGCCCACCGACGCACAGGCCAAGGAATGGCTCGAGGACATGATGTGGTTCTGGCAGCGCTGGGCGATCCCCTTCGGCCAGGGCGTGCCGGAACTGCTGGTCGGCTCGCCCGACACCATCGCGCGACGCCTCGACGAGGTCAGCAAGCGCGTGCCGATTGACGAATGCGTTCTGCTGATTCCGCAAGGCCTGCACGACCGCGGCCGCATCCTCCAGTCACTCGAGTTGATGGCGACCAAGGTGATGCCGAAGTTCGCGGACTAGTCGTCGCCTGTCATCCCGAGCGTAGCGAGGGATCTCGGGTCAGCCTAGATCCCTCGCTACGTCGGGATGACAACGGAGCTTCAATTGCACATCGAGTACTCGTCGCCATCGACGACGAGGATCGGATAGCCGCTGGAATTGCGATAGGCGTCGAGCCTGTAGGGCTGCCAGTTCACGCCGTCCTGCGACAGCAGCAGCATCGCGTTCTGCACCCGCCAGTAATACTGCTCGCCGCCCTGCGAGCCGCCGGAATAGGTGCCGCCCGGGCCTGAGGAGTAGACCTCGCGGCCGCTGCGCACGGTCAGAACGCCGTTGCCGCCGAATTGGCCTCGCCGTGTCGTCGTCGAGCCGCCGGCAGAGTTGTAGCGGAAATGGCACCACGGGCTGCTCATCAGGAACTGACTGATCTCGGCGTCGCTGTAGGCCCGCACGGGTGAGGAGTCGCCGAGTATGAACAGCGCGGCGGCGAGGGCGAACGCGATGCGACGCATGACGACCTCCTACAGCTTGCCGAAGGACACGCCGCGCCACGTCCACCCCGCGGCGGCGACCGCGTCCTGCAGCGGCTTCTTGATCTCCGACGTGGCGAATTTGTAGTGGTAGACCTGTCCGTAGCTGCCCTGCTCTGTGAACGCATAGGCGGTGCCGAATTCGATCGCCACCTTCTGGCCGCGGAACGCTTCGGCCGATAGCGACAGCGAGGGAATACCCAGGCGCCACTCGACCGTCCATTCCTGGTCGACGGCGCGCACCTCGCGCTTCTGCGGATCCAGCCGCATCAGCACCTTGAACACCTTGGTCAGGCCTGACTTGGCGAAGATTTCGTACCATTGGGCATCGACGATGCGCCACTCCGCGACCAGGTCGACCTGCTCCGGCGCGCCGTCGCGCACGACGAACGGCGCGGTCGGCCGGTTGACCGCGAGGATCGCGGCATGGACCTCGGCCGGCGTCCTGGCGACGACGCCCGCCGGCGGCTTCTTCGTGCCGGTCAGCCAGTCGAACAGACCCATGCCGATTGCCCCTTCCGTCGTCAGTCGGCGCGCATGCCCGCCGCCTTGATGACCTCGCTCCACTTGGCGCGATCCTTGGCGATCATGGCCGCGAGTTGCTCGGTCGGGCCGGTCAGCGTCTCCATGCCGTTCTCGAGGAAGCGCTTCTGCATGTCGGGCTTGGCGACGGCTGCGGTCAGCGACTTGTTCCAGTACTCGATCATCGGCTTGGGCACGCCGCCGGGGCCGAAGATGCCGAACCAGTTGACGACCTCGAAGCCCGGCACCGTCTTGGAGATGGTCGGCAGGTCGGCGAACATCGGCGACGGCCTGGGCGCGCCGAAGGCGATCGGGATCAAATTCTTGCCGCCAATCTGGCCCAGGAACTCCGGCATGTTGCCGAACATCAGATCGACATTGCCGGCGACCATGTCCTGGATCGCCGGCGCGCCGCCGCGATAGGGGATGTGCAGCAGGTCGACGCCGGCCATGCGCTTGAACATCTCGCCGGCGAGGTGCTGCGACGTGCCGTTGCCGGCCGAGGCGTAGCTGAGCTTGCCGGGGTTCTTCCTGGCAAAGTCGATGATCTCGGGGACGGTGCGCAGTGTGACGTGCTTGCCGACCACCAGCATGTTGTAGACGCCGGCGATGTTGATGATCGGCGTCAGATCCTTGTCGACGTCGATCGGCAGCTTCTGGCCGGGCATGACGGGTGCCACGCAAAACGCGGCCATGGCGGCGAGCAGGATGGTCTGGCCATCGGGCGGCGACTTGGCCACCGCCTCGTTGGCGATGAAGCCACTCGCGCCGGTCTTGGTCTCGACGATCATCTTCTGGCCGACGACCGGGCCGGTCGCGTCGGCGAGCAGCCGGCACAGCAAATCGGCGGTGCCGCCCGGCGGAAAGCCGCAGAAGATGCGCACGTCGCCCTTGAGCTGCGCGCTCGCCGGCCCGCCCATGGCCGCCACCGCCGCCATTCCCGCGGCGCCTGTCATCGCTGTCCGTCTCAGCATCACACACTCCCTGTTTCACTTCTCGGTTTCGTTCACACCCATGCCGTACGTGATCTGGTTGCCATCGAGATCCAGCGCGTCGAAGTCGCGCATGCCGTAGGCGTAGGTTTCCGGCGGCTTCACGATCTTGGCGCCGCGCGCCTTGAGATCCTCGTACACCGCGTCGACGTCACGCACGAAGATGCAGAGACCCGACTGTCCCGGCCGACGCTCGGTCTGGGCGGCCGACAGCAGATGCAACTGCACCTCGTCGCGACACATGCAGATATAATGAAGCGGCGTACCCCACTCGAAGGTGATGGCGAAGCCATGCGCGTCGCGAAAGTGGTCGCGGCTGGCGGCGATGTCGCGCACGGTGAAGACCGTGGCGGCGCCAACCAGCATGGGGGCGGGTTTGGGTTCGGCCGACATGATCGCCTCCTCGCGTCAGCGCCGCGCGTACTTCTCCACGAAGGTCTCGTCCACTGTGATGCCGAGCCCCGGCCGGTCGGGGATCTCGACCATACCGCCCTCGACCGGGAACTTCTCGCGCACCAGCTCCTGCAGCATCGGATTGCTGCCCAGAGAGTACTCCAGAACGAAGCCGGCGGAAGAGGTCGCCGCCAGCGCCAGGCCCGCGGCGAAGCCCGGCGCGCCCGACCACAGATGCGGCGCCAGGCGCAGGTTGAAGGCCGAGGCGATGGCGGCGATGCGCACGCCTTCGGTGATGCCGCCGGCGATGGCGAGGTCGGGCTGCAGGATGTCGGCGGCACGCAATTCGGCGAGGTCGCGGAAGTCATGGCGCGTGAACTCGCTCTCGCCGGCGCTGATCGGCACCGACGCGGAACGGCGCACCTCGGCCATGCCGCTCTTGTCGTCGCCCGACACCGGCTCCTCGAACCACATCAGGTCGCAGTCCTCGACCATGCGCGCGAAGGCCTTGGCCTCGGCGACGGAGAAGGTGCCGTGCGCGTCGCAGGCCAGGCCGATATCCGGTCCCAGCGCCGCGCGTGCCGCCTTGACCCGCGCGGCCGAGCGCGCCGGCGTGCCGTCCATCACGCCCACGCGCATCTTCACCGCGCGAAAGCCGCCTCTCTCGATGTAGCCCAGCAGCTGCTTGCCGATATTGGCGGCGTCGGCCCAACCGCCCGAGGCATAGGCCGGCATGCGCTCGGCTCTGCGACCACCGAGTAACCGCCAAACCGGCGCGTTGAGCGACTTTCCCAGAATGTCCCACAGCGCGATGTCGATGCCGGCGATGGCGCTGATCGTCAGGCCACGCCGTCCGAGTTGCGGCAATCCATGGCCACGCGCGATCGCATGACCCTCGCGCTGGTTGTTGTACATCACGTCCCACAGCCTGGAGATGTCGCGCGGGTCCTGGCCCACCAGCATCGGCGCGAGGTCGAGATTGACCATCGCCGCCAAGCCGGCGCACGACGCCGCCGATCCGACGCCGGCCTTGGCCTCGCCCCAGCCGGAGATACCGGCATCGGTGTCGACGCGCACGATCACCGAATCGAAGGAGGCGACGCGGCCGAAATTGCTGACGTGCTGGCCCGCCTCGGGGATCGGCACGTGCACCCAGGTGCCGCGGATGGCAGTGATCTTCATGCTCACGCCACCTTGTACTTCGCCAGCACCGCGCGATCGATCTCGATGCCCAGGCCCGGCCCGTCCGGCACCGCCACGGCGCCGCCCTTCTGCTCGATCGGCACGGTGGCGAGATGGTCGCGCAGCGGATTGGGCGTCTGCTCGAACTCCAGCATCGGCGGCATCGGCCGGAAGGCCGGCGGCTGATCGGGCAGGGCGGCGAGGAACTGCACCGTGGCAGCCAGGCCGATCGCCGAGCCCCAGGCGTGCGGCACACACTCGACGCCGAAGGCGGAGGCGAGGGCGGCTATTTTGCGACACTCCGAGAAACCGCCGGCGGCGCAGAGGTCGGGCTGCACGATGTCCATCGCCTTGGACGCGATGATGTCGCGGAAGCCCCAGCGGGTGAAGTCGTTCTCGCCGCCAGCCACGGCCATGTCGAGGGATCTGGTTACCTCAACGTAACCGTCATGATCCTCGGGGCTGATCGGCTCCTCGAACCAGAGGATATCATGCTCCTCCAGCATGCGGCCGAGCTTGATGGCGTTGGGGACGGAGAAGCAGTGGTTGGCGTCGACCGCCAGCTTGATCTCGGGGCCGATCGCCTCCCGGACGGCGGCAACTCGGGCGGCGTCGCGCTGCAGATCGCCCAGGCCGATCTTCATCTTGATGGCGCGGAAGCCCATCGCCTTGAATTCCAGCGCCTCCTCGACCGCTTCCTCGACCAGCCGGTCCATGTCGATGAAGTACAGGCCGGTGGCGTAGGGAATCACCGAGTTGCGGTAGGCACCGCCGATGAGCTTGTGCACCGGCTTGTTCACCGCGCGGCCCATGATGTCCCAGAGCGCGATGTCGATGCCCGACATGGCCGAGATCGCCATGCCAGTCGTGCCGTAATCCTTGATGCGGTTGTAGAGGTCCTCCCAGATCACCTCGACGTCGAACGGATCGCGCCCGATCAGGCGCGCGCGATACTGCGTCTCGATGAACGCCTTGGCGACCGCCGAAGGGCCGTAGCACTCGCCCCAGCCGGTGAGGCCCGCGTCGGTCGTGATCTCGACCACGCAGGAGGAGCGCGTCGCATACACCCAGCCGCGCGCCGAGACGAACGGCCTCTCGACCTTGCTCTGCAGTACATGACAGACGATGTCGGTGATCTTCATACGAACTCTGGACCCGCAGTGTCAGGCTTGCGTTATCGCGTTTTCTGCATCAGTGCCCGGCGCGCCGCCGCCAACCGCCGCGCCAGGCCGCCATCGGTCGCCGCCTGACGACGCGCCGCCTCGACTGCCCGGCTGATCGAGCCGGGATCGCGCCCGGTGGCGCGCGCCAGCGCCGACAGCGAGGCCGCACCCGTCGCCTGGGCCAGCAGCCCGGCGATGCCGCGCGCCCGCGACGCCGCCCGCGCCCGCGTCGGACCAACTAGCGCGCGCCGCTCGACGCCCGCCAGCCGCGCCGCGGCGTCGATCACCGCCGCCAATCTGGGCGGGCGCGCCAGCTCTCGTCGCGCGCCCTGGCGCCGCGTGCCGCGCGGCGGCTTGCCAAGCGTCGCAACCGAGGGCGAGGCGATCGCCGCCTCGATCTCGGCCCAAATCGCGGACTCGTCGACCGCCGCCCGCCCGCCGGCCGCCCCCATCACGAAGGCATGCAGCCGCCGCCGCGCCAGCTTCGCGTCGCGCGCGAACAGCGCAAGCGTCCCGGTGTGGTCCAGCCACGCCGGCGACCGCGCCGCGCCGCAGAGCGCGCCATGGCTGGACCAGCGATACCGGCGCGGGTCGCGCACCAGCCCGGCCGCCACGGGATCGCGGTGGATGTAGCGCAGGAGGCCCAGGCGATAGGCATCGTCGCCGACCAGCATCGCCCGGAAGCGTCCCTGGAAGACATGGCCGACGCGGCCGTGCCGGCGGTTGAAGGCACGGGCGTAGCGCGAGACGAGCTGCTGCATGATGCGCGACAGCGGCGCCTCGGCGACGCGCAGGCACAGATGCACATGGTCGCCCATCCAGCAATAGGCCAACACCCGGTGGCCGTGGCGCGCCACGCCCTCGGCGAGCAGCCCCTCCCAGCGCGACCGGTCGGCGTCGTCGGCGAAGATCGGCCGCCCGGCGTCGCCGCGCAGCGTCACATGGTAGATCGCGCCATCGACATGCAGGCGGGGCTTGCGGGGCACCACGGATCCTCCGGACGCCACCATCCTCCTTCAAACAACGTGAGAACGCAAGCCTGACACCAGCATGGTGTCAGGCTTGCGTTATGGCGTCGTCGAAGGCCGCCGTCGCCGGTCGAAGGGGCCGCGAGCGCCCTCGTCCGGCGAATAGCAGGTCGGCGTGGCCGGCCGTTCCGCGTCGGGGCACGGGCGGCTAGGCTGCTCGGATCGCGGGAGGGAACCATGAAGATCACCGACGTCACCTTGACGCTGTTCGCCTGGGACGACATCCCGGCGACCACCTATGGCGGCCATTCGGCGCGCTCGGCGGGTAGCAGCGACCTTGGGCTGCTGAGCGTGATCACCGACCAGGGCGTCACGGGCCACGCCTTCCTCGGCTCGGCGATGAACCCGGCCTCGACCGACGGGCCGGGCCTGATCCGCCACCTCAAGCCGATGCTGATGGGCCAGGATCCGCTCGATCGCGAGCGGCTGAATCAGGATCTGTGGCGGCGTGTGCGCGCGTCGACCGTGCGCTGCATCGGCGCCTGCGACGTGGCGCTGTGGGACATCGCCGGCAAGGCGGCGAACCAGCCTGTCCATCGCCTGCTCGGCACGTACAGGACCAAGATCCCGGCCTACGCGAGCTCCGCCGTGCTGAGTTCGGTGGAGGCCTACGCCGCCGAGGCGCAGCAATACAAGGCGGGCGGCTGGGCGGCCTACAAGATCCATCCGCCGACCCGCTGGCGCGAGGACATCAAGGTCTGCGAGGCGGTGCGCCGCGCGGTCGGCGACGACTACACCATCATGCTCGATTCGACCTGGAGCTACGCCTTCCCCGAGGCGCTGCGCGTGGGCAAGGCGGTCGAGGAGCTGGGTTTCCACTGGTACGAAGACCCGCTGCACGACCAGGACCTCTACGGCTACGTCAAGCTCAAGCAGCTGCTGAAGATCCCGATCCTCGCCACCGAGTATCCGATCAGCGGCCTGGAGAGCTACGCGCCGTGGATCGTCGAGCGCGCCACCGACTATCTGCGCGGCGACATCGCGGTGAAGGGCGGCATCACGACGCTCATGAAGACGGCGCATCTCGCCGAGGCCTTCCGCATGACCTACGAGATCCACCACGGCGGCAACTCGCACAACAACTTCGCCCAGCTGCATGTCGCCATGGCGATCCGCAACACCGAGTTCTTCGAGGTACTGCTGCCATCCGGCGCGCAGAAGTACGGGCTGAACCCCGACATCGACCCTGACAAGGACGGTTTCGTGCACGCGCCGACCGGCCCGGGAATCGGCGCGCCGATCGATTTCGAGCTCATCAAGCGCAAGACCGTCACGGTGCTGCGCTGACGCCGCTGTCTTTCCTTCTCCCCGCGCAAGCGGGGAGAAGAGAAGAAGCATGAACAGCCCTCCCGGATCCTCCGCTGGACCCGCGGCCTGGGCGCGGCTGACGCCGTCGGTGCGCGGCATCCTGTGGATGCTCGCCGCCGGCCTGCTGTTCGCCGCGCTCAACGCGCAGCAGAAGGTCCTGACGCACGACATGTACCCGCCACAGGTGGTCTGCCTGCGCTACCTCACCGGCTCGATCATCCTGCTGCCGTTCGCGATCCACGCCGGCTGGGCGGCCTACCGGCCGCGCCGCCCAGGGTTCATGGCGGTGCGCAGCGTCTTCCACGCGGCGGGCTCGATGCTGTGGTTCATCGCCCTGCCCTTTGTCGGCCTCGCCGAGACCTCGGCGATCGGCTTTACCGGCCCGATCTACATGATGCTGGGCGCCTCGCTGTTCCTCGGCGAGCGCATGTACGCGGCGCGCTGGATCGCCGTCCTCGTCGCCTTCGCCGGCGTGCTGATCGTGCTGGCGCCGGGCTTGTTCGCTGCCGGCGACAGCCCGGCCTGGGCCCTGCTGCTGCTGGTGCTGTGCTCGCCGATCACCTCGATCTCCTTCCTGATGTCGAAGGTACAGACCCGCGTCGAGCGACCAGACGCCATCGTCTTCTGGCTCGGCCTGCTCATGACGGTGCTCAGCCTGCCCTTCGCCCTGATCGACTGGCGCTGGCCGACGCCGGTGGAATGGGCGTTGCTCACTTCGTGCGGCCTGATCGGCTCGGCGGCGCATTACTGCATGACGCGCGCCTTCCGCATCGCCGATGTCGGCGCCGTGCAGTCGGTGCGCTTCGTCGACCTGCTCTACGCCTCGCTCGCCGGTTTCCTCGTCTTCAGCCACATCCCGACCGTCTGGACCCTCGCTGGCGGCGCGGTGATCTGCGGCGCCACGGTGTGGATCGCGCGCTACGAGAGCCGGCGGCCGCACGCCTGACACCGTGCTACAAGACCGCGATGAACGCGCCCACATCCACCCTGCCCGTCACCCTCGCCGACGTCGAGGCCGCCGCCCGATTGCTGCAAGGCCAGGTCGCGCGCACGCCCATGCTGCACTCCCGCACGCTGTCGCGTGTCTGCGGCTGCGATGTCTGGGTGAAATTCGAGAACCTGCAGTTCACCGCCTCGTTCAAGGAACGCGGCGCGCTGACCAAGCTCTCGACGCTGTCGCGCGAGCAGCGCGGCCGCGGCGTGATCGCCATGTCGGCCGGTAACCATGCGCAGGGCGTGGCCTACCACGCCGGCCGACTCGACATTCCCGCGACCATCGTCATGCCGGCCTTCGCGCCCTTCGTGAAGGTCAAGCACACGCGCGATCACGGCGCCCGCGTGGTGCTGCACGGCGACTCGCTATCGGAAGCCGGCGCCGAAGCACGGCGCATCGCCGAGGCCGAGGGCCTGACATTCGTGCATCCCTACGACGATGCCGCGATCATCGCCGGCCAGGGCACGGTGGGGCTGGAGATGCTGCAGGACGCGCCGCATCTCGACACCCTGGTCGTGCCAGTGGGCGGCGGCGGGCTCATCTCGGGCATCGCCATCGCGGCCAAGGCGCTGAAGCCCGATATCCGCGTCATCGGCGTCGAGACCACGGGCTATCCCGCGCTGTACCAGATCCTGCACGGCGAGCCGGTCCAGGTGGGCGGCGAGACCATCGCCGAGGGCATCGCCGTACGCGACACCGGCGTGCTGCCCTTGGCGGTCTGCCGCGAGCTGGTCGCCGAGGTGAAGCTGGTCGACGAGACCGACATTGAGCGCGCCATCGTGCTGTTCCTGGAGGTCGAGAAGACCGTGGCCGAAGGCGCCGGCGCCGCCGGCCTGGCCGCGATCCTGGCGCATCGCGAGAGCTTCGCCGGTCGCGCGGTGGGCGTCGTGCTGTGCGGCGGCAATATCGACACCCGCCTGCTCGCCTCGATTCTGATGCGCGGACTGGTGCGCGATGGCCGTGTCGTGCGGCTTCGGGTGAAGATCACCGACGCGCCCGGCCAGCTCGCGCGCGTCGCCGGCATCGTCGGCGAGGCCGGCGGCAACATCCTGGAGGTCCAGCATCAGCGCCTGTTCGGCGGCGTGGCCGCCAAGAGCGCGACACTCGAGTTGCTGGTCGAGACCCGCGACGCGGCGCACGTGCGCGAGCTGGTCAACGCGCTCAGCCGGCAATTCAAGGTCAAGCTGCTGGAAGGAACGGCGGAGGGCTGAACCCTACCTTCCCCCGCTGGCGGGGGAAGGTAGTTCGTGCCTGATCAATCCGAATCGCGCGCGCCGGTGAGGCGGGTCTTGTACTCCTCGGGGATCGGCTTGCCGGCGTCGGTATAGGCCTTGGCGATCGCCGCCACGTTGGGGCTGAAGATCGTGCGGCGGTTGGCCTTGGCCCATTCGCGCGAGGCGACGACGGTGTCAAGCGAGCCCTGGAAGCGCGGCATCACCCAGCGCGCGAAGAGCTCGAAGCTCTTCATCGTCTTATCGCGATCGGCCCATTCATGGGCGCGGAACATCACGCCGCCGATGCCGCCCTGGCTGCTCTCGATCAGCCGCTCGATGCCACGGCTCACCGTATCGGGTGAACCGACAAGCGTCGTGCCCATCTTCACGCCGTCGCGCAGCGGATCGTCGGCGCGGCCCGGCGGGCGGCCCAGCGTGTCCTCGAAATAGGTCACGGTCTCGATCCGCTCGCCGATCTTGACCTGCTCGATCGCCAGCTCGTCGTCCTCGGCGGTGTGCATGTTGATCACCAGGCGCCAATCCTTGCGGTTCATCGTGCGGCCGACCTTGGCCGCCTCGTCCTGGGCGATCTTCCACTGGTTGGCCAGCGCGTCGGCGCCGCCGGGCAGGCCGGCGCCCAGCGACAGCACGCCCAGGCCGTACTTGCCGGCAGCCTGCATGCCGGCCGGCGTGAGCGTGCTGGCCACGGCGATCGGGAAGCGCGGATAGGTGTAGGGCGCCAGATGCAGGCGCGCCTGGTTCATCTCGAACCAGTCGGTCTTCATCGTCACCGGCTCCTCGCAGGCCAGCAGCCGGGTGATCGCGTCGAGCGACTCGTCCATGCGGCGGCGCTGTGTGTCCGGGGCGATGCCCAGCATGTAGGCGTCCGACACCAGCGCGCCGGGGCCGACGCCCAGCATAGCGCGGCCGCGCGTCATGTGGTCGAGCTGCACGAAGCGGTTCGCCACCATCAGCGGGTGGTGATAGGGCAGGCTGGTGACGCCCGAGCCGAGCCGGATGTTGCGCGTGCGCTCGGCGGCGGCGGCGATAATCAGCTCAGGCGAGGCGATCACCTCCCAGCCGGCGGAATGGTGCTCGCCGATCCAGGCCTCGTCGTAGCCCAGATGGTCGAGCCACTGGATCAGCTCCATGTCGCGCGCGATGGCCAACGTCGGGTTGTCGCCGACGCGGTGGAACGGCGCCAGGAAGATGCCGAAGATCAAACCCTTGTGCGCCATGACGCGGATGCTCCCGGAGATCGAAGGTTACTTATACCTTCCCCCGTTGGCGGGGGAAGAAACCTCGGTGTCATCCCGAGCGTAGCGAGGGATCTCTGGTCTTGCTGAAAGAGTCCTCGCTACGCTCGGAATGACAGGTGATGTGGTCTACCGCCAGATGTCCCTAAGCCGGCGTGAAGCAGGGCAGCGCGCCGCCGCCCTCGGTGGGCTTGAACACCACCTTCACCGCCTGACCGACCTTCAGCTTGTCGAAGTCGCAATCGACCATGTTGGTCATCATCGTCGGGCCTTCGGCCAAGGTGACATAGGCCAGTGCATAGGGAATCGGCGCGCGGCGCATGACGCTGTAGGAATAGAGCACGCCCTTGCCCGACGCCGTGGTCCACTCCGTCTTGTCACTGAAGCAATACGGGCAGAGGCTCCGCGGATAGTGGTGCGTCCTGCCACAGGACTTGCACTTCTTGACCAGCAGCTTGCCCTCCTTGGCCGCCGCCCAATACTCCTCGGTCTCCGGGCTGGTCACCGCCGCGGGGAGCTTGCGTTCTTTCTCAGCCATGATCGCTTACTCCCTCTCCAGGATGACGGTACCGCTGCCATGCCGGCTGCCCAGCGAGCCGCCGGTGCCGTGCGCAAGCGCGAGATCGCAGTTCTTGACCTGCACCTTGGGATGCGCCTCGCCGCGCACCTGGCGCACCGCTTCGAGCACCTTGGTCAGGCCGCCGCGGTTTCCGGGGTGGTTGCTGCACAGGCCGCCGCCATCGGTGTTGAACGGCAGCTTGCCGGTGCCCGAGATCAGATTGCCGTCGGACACGAAGGCGCCGCCCTTGCCCTTCTCGCAGAAGCCAAGATCCTCGAGCTGCATCAGCACGGTGATGGTGAAGCTGTCGTAGATCGAGGCGTACTTGATGTCGGAGGGCTTTACGCCGGCCTCGGCGAAGGACGCTGGGCCGGTATAGCGCGCGCCGGTGTAGGTCAGGTCGACCGCGCCACCCATCTGGTTCTTGGTCGTCTCGGCAGCGCCGATGATCTTCACCTTGGGCCGCTTGAGGCTGCGGGCGATCTCGGGCGCCACGACGAGGATCGCGCCGCCGCCATCGGTGATCACGCAGCAATCCAGGCGATGCAGCGGATCGGAGATC
Source organism: Alphaproteobacteria bacterium (assembly GCA_016869975.1). Taxonomy (GTDB): domain Bacteria; phylum Pseudomonadota; class Alphaproteobacteria; order Reyranellales; family Reyranellaceae; genus JAFAZJ01. Next base: position 41,483 of record VGCZ01000015.1, on the reverse strand, counting down.
ATCGGCGAATTGACCACGTCTTGTACCGTCACCACGTCACGCAGCAATGCGTGCTCGTTGTACTGCGCGTGGTGCGAGGCGGCGACCTTGATCCAGGCGAGCTGCTCGCTGGTCGTACCGAATTCGTGCATGTGCCGCATCGCGGCCATGCCGTACATGTTCACCACGGTCGGGCCGTAGGGGAACTCGAAAGGCTCGTCCGGCGTCGGCGAGCCGCCGCGGCTGCGCGGCACCGTGCCGGTGGCCATGCCTTCGGCGCGCGGGCGGCCAGCCAAGGTGATCAACGCCACCTTGCACTTGCCCAGCGCGATGGCTTCGGCGGCGTGGCCGACATGCACGACGTAGGACGAGCCGCCGACGTCGGTGGAGTCGAAATGCTTGAGCTTGGTCAGGCCCATGTAGTCGGCCATCGACATCGGCCCCAAGCCGGGCGCATCGCCGGCGCAGAAATAGGCGTCGACGTCGTCCTTGCTCAGGCCGGCGTCCTCGAGACAGCCCTTGGCAACCTCGGCGTGGATCATCGCCAGCGATTTGTCGGTGGCCAGTCGCGTGGGGTGCTCGTAGATGCCCCCGATATAGGCCTTGCCCTTGATGCTCATGCGGCCGGCTCTCCCTCGTCTCGTCGCAAGCGGCGCGCATGGTGGTGGATTTCCCGCGCGCGGTCGAGACACACGGGTCCGCGCTGCGGAAGGGTCTGGTTTGCACGAGATGACGTCCGCAATGACCCCGCTCTCCCCTTGCGGGAGAGAGGAACATGAAGCAATGCGGACATGCGGCGGCTTCCGATGCCTGGAGCGCGCGGTATGATCCGTGCATCTCTGTCACACACCATCGAACCCCGGACCGACCCATGACCATGCACGCGGACGCGAACCAGCTTGGCTCCTTGAAATTCGCCGTCGGCCAGCCGGTGACGCGCAAGGAGGATCCTACCCTGCTGCGCGGCCAGGGCCGCTACACCGACGATATCAACCTGCCGAACCAGGCCTATTGCGTGATGGTGCGCAGCCAATATGCGCACGGCGTGATCAAGGGCATCGATACCGGCGTGGCGAGGGCGATGCCCGGCGTGCTGGGCGTGTGGACCGGTGCCGATCTCGACGCCGCCGGCTATGGCGCGTTGAAGACCATGATCATCGTGCCCAATCGCGACGGCACGCCGATGAAGACGCCGACGCGCCATTCCCTGGCCACCGACAAGGTGCGCTTCGTCGGCGACCCGGTGGCCTTCGTCGTCGCCGAGACTATCGCCCAGGCCAAGGACGCAGCCGAGGCCGTCGCAGTCGACATCGATCCGCTGCCGGCGGTGACCGACGCGCGCGCCGCCACCCTGCCGGGCGCGCCGCTGGTCTTCGACGACGTGCCCGGCAATGTCTGTCTCGATTTCCACGCCGGCGACGCGGCGAAGGTCGCGGAGGCCTTCGCCGGCGCGGCGCATGTCACGCGCCTGTCGCTGGTCAGCAACCGCATCGTCGTCAGCGCGATGGAGCCGCGCTCGGCTATCGGCAATTACGACCCGGCTACGGACCGCTACACCTTCCACGCCGGCAACCAGGGCGCGTTCGGGCTGAAGCACCAGATGGCGCAGCTGCTGAACGTGAAGCCCGACAAGGTACGCGTGCTGACCGGCAACGTCGGAGGATCCTTCGGCATGAAGGGCTCGCCCTTTCCCGAATACGCCGGGCTGTTCCATGCGTCGAAGCTGCTGGGCCGGCCGGTCAAATGGACCGACGAGCGCTCGGGCAGCTTCGTGTCGGACCAGCACGGCCGCGACCACGATTTTATGGGCGAGCTGGCGCTCGACAAGGATGGACGATTCCTCGCGGTACGGCTGACCGGTTACGCCAATGTCGGCGGCTATCTCGCCAATGTCGGACCGCTGATGGGCTCGATGGGCGTGACGCGCAACCTCGCCGCCGTCTATCGCACACCGCTGATCGAGGTCTCGACCAAGGTCGCCTTCACCCACACCTCGCCAGTGGGCGCCTATCGCGGCGCCGGCCGGCCCGAGGCCAATTACTTCATGGAGCGGCTGATCACCACGGCGGCGCGCGAGATGGGTATCGACCAGATCGAGCTGCGCCGACGCAACCACATCCGCCCCGAGGAGATGCCCTACAAGACCGCGTCGAACACCACCTACGACAGCGGCGAGTTCTCCATCCTGATGGACAAGGCGCTGAAATTCGCCGACTGGGGCGGCTTCGCCGCGCGCAAGGGCGAGAGCGCCCGGCGCGGCAGGCTGCGCGGCATCGGTATCGGCGACTTCCTTGAGGTCACCGCGCCGCCGACCAAGGAGATGGGCGGCATCCGCTTCGAGGCCAATGGCGACGTCACCATCATCACCGGCACGCTCGACTATGGTCAGGGCCACGCCACACCCTTCGCCCAGGTGCTGAGTGATCGTCTCGGCATCCCGTTTGACAGGATCCGCCTGCTACAGGGCGACAGCGACGAGCTGATCGCCGGCGGCGGCACTGGCGGCTCGAAGTCGATGATGGCCAGTGGTGCGGCGATCGTCGAAGCCAGCGAGAAGGTCGTCGACAACGGCAAGAAGATCGCTTCGGTGGTACTCGAGGCGGCGGTGGCCGACATCGAGTTCCAGCGCGGCCGCTTCGCCATCGTCGGCACCGATCGCGGCATCGGCATCATGGAGCTGGCGGAGAGGCTGCGCGGCGGGCTGAAGCTGCCGGAGGGCACGCCCGCCTCGCTCGATGTGAAGCACGTGCACGAAGCGGCGCCGTCGGCCTATCCCAATGGCTGCCACGTCTGCGAGGTCGAGGTCGATCCCAAGACCGGCTTGGTCGAGGTGGTGAAGTACGCGATGGTCAACGACTTCGGCACGGTCATCAACCCGATGCTGGTCGCCGGCCAGGCGCATGGCGGCATCGTGCAGGGCATCGGCCAGGCGCTGCTCGAGCGCACGGTCTACAGCGAGGACGGCCAGTTCCTCACCGGCTCCTACACCGACTACGCGCTGCCGCGCGCCTCGGACGCGCCGTTCTTCGCGGGCGACTTCCACCCCGTGCCGGCGACGACCAACGTGCTGGGCGCCAAAGGCTGCGGCGAGGCCGGCTGCGCCGGCGCGCTGCCCTCCGTCATGAACGCCGTGGTCGACGCACTGCTGCCGCTGGGCGTCACCCACATCGACATGCCGGCCACGCCGATGCGGGTGTGGCAGGCGATTCAAGCGGCCAAGAAGGTGTAGCTAGACCTTCGGGCTCCACGGCGCGGCCTTGAGGATCTTGTTCTCCTGCGAGGCCAGCATCGGGCGGATGCGGCGGCCGAAATCGACGAACTTGGGATTGGCGCGCAGCGAGGTCCACTGGTGGTCGCGCGCATCGTGGTCGGCGAACTTCCAGAGATGGACGATCTGGTGCAGCGGGCCGATGTCGGAGATGAAGTAGCCGACCAGGTTCTTGCGCCACTTCTTGAGTTGCGGCCAGCCGTACTGCTCGTAGACCGCGACGACCTCGCCAGCGTGTTCCGGCTTCACGTTGTAGGTGCGCAGTTCGTAGATCATCGTCATCTCCCGTTCGCATGGCGGCGCGATCCTAGCGCCGCGATGGCGTCGCGGTCGAGGCGATGCTACAGGCGCCGGCCATGACCGACCTGATCCCCACCGCGCGCGGCTGCGTCAACACCTGGCAGTGCGACGAGAACGAACACCTCAACGTCCAGTATTTCCCGGCCTTCGCCTGGGACGGCGCGCGCCACCTCGAGGCGGTGCTCGGCCTTGGGCCGCGCGCGCTTGCCGCCGCCGGCCTGAAGGTGCGCACGGTCGAGGATCACATCCGCTATCACCGCGAGATGTTCGCCGCCGACGCCTGGGAAGTCGCCTCCGGCCCGGTCGAGATCGGCGAATCGACCCTGGTCGCCTATCACGAGATCCGCAACGCGCTCAGCGGCGAGGTGGCCGGCACCGTGCGCCAGGTGACGCGCTGCGTCGATGGCGGCGGCAAGGCGGCGGCGTGGCCGCCGGCCTTTCGCACGCACGCCAAAGCGACGCGCGTGACGCTGCCGGCCAACGCCCAGCCCCGCACCGCAGGCTCGCTCGGATCCCTGCCCGACCTGACGCTCGATCGCGCGGCGGCGGCGGGTCTCGTGACGATCGTGCAGGGCGTGGTCCAGCCGGAGGAATGCGACGCCGATGGCGCGTTGCTGCCGCGCTTCCATTTCGGCCGCTACTCCGACGGCGCGCCGGGCTTCTGGCAGGCCATGGGCTTCGATCGCCTCAGCATGCGCGATCGCCAGCAAGGCACCGTGGTGCTGGAGCTGCGCAACGAGATCCGCCGGCCACTACGCGCCGGCGCGCTGACTGTGGTGATGAGCGGCATGCTGGCGGCGAGCGACAAGACCATGCACCTCGCCCACTTCCTGTTCGACGCCGATAGCGGCGAGCTGGCGGCGGTGGCCGACGGCGTTGGCGTGTTGTTCGACCAGCGCATCCGCAAGATCGCGCCGTTTACCGCCGAGGATCGCGAGCGCCTCGCCGCGCGCATTCTGCGCCTTGCCGCATGAAGCGAAATCGCAGCACGATGTGGTCCAAATAGGCCAACCGGAGAATCCTCGCCATGAGAACTCTTTTCCGAGTCGTCGCCGCGCTCGCGGCGCTCGGCCTCGTCGCGCCAGCCGGGGCGCAGGACTGGCCGGCGGCCAAGCCGATCACGATCTACATGGGCTTCCCCGCCGGCTCGGGCGTCGACGTGATCGCACGCATGCTGCAGGAGCCGCTGGAGAAGGAGCTCGGCACCAAGATCGTGATCGACTACAAGACCGGCGCCGGCGGCAACGTCGCCTCCGAGCTGGTGGCGCGCGCCAAGCCCGACGGCTACACGATCCTGCTGGGCACCGCCGCGACGCACGGCGTCAACGCCGCGCTCTACAAGCGCCTGCCCTTCGACGTCGAGGCCGACTTCACGCCGATCGCCACCCTGGTCGATGTCTCGAACGTGCTGACGATCAACCCGCAGATCATCGACGCGAGCTCGGTCCAGGATTTCATCACCAAGGTCAAGGCGGCGCCGGGCAAGTACAATTTCGCCTCGACCGGCAACGGCACCGGCACGCATCTCGCCTTCGCCGAGTTCAACGCCCGCGCCGGCCTCGACATGGTGCACGTGCCCTACAAGGGCGGGCCGGAGGCACTGCAGTCGGTGATCACCGGGCAGACCTGCTGCATCTTCAACCTGGTGCAGACGGTCCAGGCGCAGTGGCGCGCCGGCAAGGTGCGCCTGCTGGGCGTCTCGACCGCCCGACGCGTCGTCGCCGTGCCCGACATCCCGACCATCGCCGAGTCCGGCGTCCCCGGCTTCGAGAGCTACATCTGGTTCGCCTTCTTCGGCCCCAAGGGCCTCGATCCGGCGATTGCCGCGAGGCTCAACGCGGCGACCAACAAGGTGCTGGCGTCGCCAGATATCGCCAAGCGCATCACCGATCTCGGCAGCGCGCCCCGGATCGAGACCGTCGAGCAGTTCCGCCAGACCGTGAAGGAGAACCGCGCCCGCTGGGCGGAGGTCGTCAAGCAGGTCGGAGCCTCGATCGACTGAACCGGACATGACCGACAGCGCGCCATCGCTCAGGCCCGATCCGCGGGCCGTCCTTGACACCCATGCCGAGACGCTCGACGCGGCGCGGCCCAGGGCGGCGGCGCGGCCGACGGCATCGTCATGGGCGTGGCGCGGGTCGAGGGAAGACCGGTCGACCTGCTGTTGCACGACTACACGATCTATGCCGGCACGCAGAGCGCCATCGACCATGTCAGGAGCAGTCGCATGATCGAGCTGGCCTGCTTCTACAGCCTGTCGTCGCCCTGGGCGTATTTCATGGGCCCCAGGCTGCAGGATATCGTGCGCCGCCATCGCTTGCGCCTCGTGCTCAAACCATACGACTTCCAGGTCGTGGTGCCGAAGACCGGCGGCGTGCCGCTGCGCACGCGCCCGCAACCGCGCCGCACCTACCACGACCTCGAGCTCGATCGCTGGCGCCGCCATCTCGGCATGCCGATGGTACTGAAGCCGAAACACTACCCGGAGATCGTCACCGACCCGGACTGGAACAAGCGGCCGGGCTGGACGGTGATCGCCGCCCAGATGCGCGGCCTCGACGCTTTCCGCCTCAGCCACGCCCTGCTGCGTGCGTTGTGGGCAGAGGAGCGCGATACCGCGCAAGCCGATGTGCGTCGCGCCGTCGCCGACGAGAATGGCCTGCCTGGCGCCGAGCTGGTGTCGGCCGAGACCAGCGAGCCCGTGCAGGCGCTCTATCGCCAGTACAGCGCGGAGGCCGAGAAGCTCGGCGTATTCGGCGCGCCGACCTTCGTGCTCGAGGGCGAACGTTTCTGGGGCCAGGACCGGCTCGATTTCCTCGACCGCACGCTCGCGCGCATCCGCGCGCGCGACGTTGAAGGCGCCGACGCGCAATGACCCAGCCGGTCGTGGAGCTTTTCTTCTCGCTGTCCTCGCCCTGGGCGCATCTCGGGCTGACCAAGTTCCGCGCCATCGTCGCGCGTCACGGCGCGCGCATCGTGCTGCATCCCATCGTCGTGGTGCAGGAGAATGGCGGCATCCCGCTGCGCTCGCGTCCGCAGCCGCGGCAGGACTATCACGAGACCGAGCTCGATCGCTGGCGGCACTACCTCGGGCTGAAGCTGAACCTGCGGCCCAAGCACTACCCCACCGACCCGCGCCCGGCGGCACGTATGGTGATCGCCGGTATGCGCGCGGGTGCCAGCGTCGAGACGCTGCTCGACTTCTCGCAAAGCGTACTGGCGGCGATCTGGGCCGACGAACGCGACATCCTCGACCCCGCCGTGCGTATCGAGCTGGCGAACCGCCATGGCCTCGACGGCCAAGCGCTGCTCGCCGTCGCCGACAGCGCCGAGGTCTTCGCCGACTGGAAGTCACACGAGCGCCAGGCCATCGCCGCCGGGGTCTTCGGCACGCCCACCTTCATCTTCGAAGGTGAGCGCTTCTGGGGCCAGGACCGCCTCGACTTCCTCGACCGCGCCATTGACCAGTGGCGCCACTCTTCCTCCCTCTTCTCATCTGCGGGGAGGGAACAAGGAGCGGTCCCAGCTCAAAGCCACTCCGGCTTCGAGCTGCCCAGCGGCTCGGCGGGGCGAGCGTAGAAGCCTGGCGTCTCGGAAAGCTGGACCACTGGCCGCAGGTGGCGCAGGCGGCCGAATGGACCAATGGTCTCCATGGTGATCGCCGCGATTTCTTCTTCGGCGAGCTCGGCCTTGGCGCTCGACGCATCGACAGTGCCCAACCCGCCGATCCAGTGCGCGACCTGCACCAGCGACAGGCGCACCAGCCACGAGCCGCCTTCGGTCGCGCGCTTGTGCAGCGCCAGCATCACGCCGAGCGCGCCGATATAGCCGGCGATGTAGTCATTGGCCTGCACCGGCATGTTGCGTGGCTTGTCGAGCGAACTGCCGGCGACCGCCATGCCCGTGACATTCTGCACGATAGAGTCGAAGCCGCGCCGGTCGGCCCATGGCCCGGCGTGCGAATAGGCGCAGAGGCTGAGGCACACGATCCCCGGCCGCATCGCGGCCAGCGCCTCGGATGAAAAGCCGCGCGCGGCCAAGGTGCCGGGGCGATAGCCCTGGCTGAAGACATGCGCGCCCTTCACCAGCGCCTTGAGCCTCTCGACATTCGCGGCCTCGCGCAGGTCGAGATAGGCGCCGCGCTTGCCGTGGCCGGTGTCCATCAGCAGGTCGGTCTGGTACGGCAGATGCTCGGCGGCGATGTGCAGCACGTCGGCGCCGTTCTCCGCCAGCATGCGTCCGCAGGTCGGCCCAGCCAGCACGCGCGTCAGGTCGAGCACGCGGATGCCGGCGAGCGGCCGGTCACCTGCGGGCAGGGTCTCCGGCGGCGCCTCGCCGATCTTCACGATCTCAAACAGCGGCAGCCTGGAAACCGCCTGGCCATGCGGGTGCGCCGCCCATTCGGCCTGCGTGCGCGTCAGCCCGCCGACCATGCCCGCCGCGGCGATCGCATCCTCGATGTCCTGGCCCTTCCACTCTGCCACGGCGGCGGCGAGACCGGCGCGATCCTCGCTCTGAGCGCCGGCGACCCGCAACGCGCCAGCACGGTGGTGCGGATGGTTCGTGTGCAGGAACATGTGCCGGCCATCCGACGTGGCGTAGTGACCCGCCAACGGATCCCAGCTCACCGGCTTCTGGCCGTCGCGCAGGACGTAGGTGTTGGAGCGAAGCGACGCGGCCGCCGCGCGCAAATCGACCGCCACCGTCTGGCCGCGCCCGGTGCGCAGCCGCCACAAGTCGCTCGCCGCCACGCCAATCGCGCCCAGGGCGGCGGCACCGGCGGAGCCGATCGCGAAAGGCGTCGGGAACACCGGATCGCCACCGCTGAAACGCACATCGTCGTCGGCGCGCGGCATGCGTCCAGCGAGCGTCAGGACATCGTGCATCAATCGGATCGGCATCGGGCGCTTCCTGTCAGGCGACGCGGCCGGGGCATGAGCGCGAGCGCGAGCGGCCCCGTGATTCGTGGTAGCCGCGAGCCTAGCACAATCATCCGTTTGACTTCATGCGGCGCGCGCGGGAGGGTCGCGACAAAGGGACATTGAACGACACCACCATGCCACAAGACCTGCACGGCCTGACGCTGACCTGCGCGTCGGCCGAAGCCGCCGACGCCTTCAACCGCGCCGCGCTGGGCTACATCAAGTACCGCCTGGACACGCCCCAGCATCTCGCCGCCGCGCTCGCCGCCGATCCGCACTTCGCGCTGGCGCAGTGCCTGAAGGGCTACTTCGCCATGCTGTCGTACAAGCAAGCGAATGTACCGACGGCGCGCGAGGCAGCTCAGGCGGCGCGTGCCGGCGCCAAGCGCGCGAGCCGGCGCGAGATCCAGCACATCGACGCGCTCGACCAGTGGGTCGCCGGCGACCTCGATGGTGCGCTGGCGACCTGGGAGATGATCTTGGCCGAGAGCCCCACCGACGTGCTGGCGCTCAGGTTGTCGCACTTCAACTATTTCTGGCTCGGCCGCGCGCGCACCATGCGCGACTCGGTCGCGCGCATCGCCGAGCACTGGGGGCGTGAGCTGCCGGGCTACGCCACCTTGCTGTCCTGCCTGTGCTTCGCGCACGAGGAGACCAGCAATTACGACGAGGCCGAGCCGGCTGGCCGCGCTGCCATCGACATCGATCCCGGCGATCTGTGGGGCACGCACGCCGTGGCGCATGTCATGGAGATGCAGGGCCGCCACGCGGACGGCATCGCCTGGCTCGACGGGCTGGAAAAGCACTGGGAAGGCGGCAACAACCTCAAGCATCACCTCTGGTGGCACCGCGCGATGTTCCATCTGGAGCGGCGCGAGACCGACAAGGTGCTGGAACTCTACGACCGCGGCTTCCGCAATTTCGACTCGCCGCTGACCAAAGCACAACCCGACGTCTACATCGACGTGCAGAACGCCGCCTCGATGCTGTTTCGACTCGAACGCCACGGCGTGAAGGTCGGCAATCGCTGGGTCGAGATCGCCGACAAGGCCGAGCAGCGCATCGGCGACTGCCTGTCGGCCTTCACCCTGCCGCACTGGATGATGGCACTGAGCGCCACCGGGCGCTTTGGCGCCGCCGATATGATGCTTCGCGAGATGCGCGAGTTCGGTCGCGGCGGAGGCACGGCGGCGCCGATCGTCGGCCGCGTCGCGGTGCCGATCTGCGAAGCGGTGATCGCCCATCGCAAGGGCGAGCACCGCGCCGCGCTCGACGCGATGCGCCCGGTGCTGTCGGAGATGTACCGCCTGGGCGGCAGCCACGCGCAGCAGGATGTGTTGAAGCAGATGTTCATCGACTCGGCGGTGCGGGCCGACCGCGCGAGCGACGTGCGCCTGATGCTGGCGCATCTGCGCACGCGCTACCCCGAACTGCCGCCGGAGAGACGCATCGGCTACGCCGAAGCGGCGAAGCGCTATTCCCAACTGTCATCCTGAGCGCGGCGAAGGATCTTCATGCTGCCGAAAGATCCCCTTCGCTACGTTCGGGACGACGGAAAACTGCTGGAGCAAGGTCCCTTATCTGCGCCTGTGGCGCATCGCTTGGGACGACGGAGGGAAGAATGGAACGCATGACCACCGCGCAGGCCGTCGTCGGCACGTTGCGACGCAACGGCATCGACACGATCTATTGCCTGCCCGGCGTGCAGAACGATCCGTTCTTCGACGCACTGTACGACAACACCAACGCGATCCGCCCGATCCACGCGCGCCACGAGCAGGGCTGCGCTTACATGGCGCTCGGCGCGGCGATGGCAACCGGCAAGCCGCAGGTCTACGCCGTGGTGCCCGGCCCGGGCTTTCTCAACACCACGGCGGCGCTGTCGACGGCCTATGCCTGCAACGCGCCTGTCATGGCCTTGTCGGGCCAGATCCCGCTGGGTCTGGTGGGCCGCAATCTCGGCCAGCTCCATGAGCTGCCCGACCAGCTCTCGATCATGCGCGGCCTGACCAAATGGTCGGCGCGCATCAAGGGCGCCGCCGAGGCGCCCGGCCTGGTCAACGACGCCTTTCGAATCATGCGATCGGGTCGCCCGCGTCCGGTCGGTCTCGAATGCTCGATGGACACCTGGGCGCGCAAGGCGACGGTGGCGATGCCGCCGGACGGCGCCTCGCCCGACATCGTGCCCGTCGACGAGGATGCGGTCGAAGCGGCGGCCAAGCTGCTGGGCAACGCCAAGCGGCCACTGATCTGCGTCGGTGGCGGCGCCCTGCACGCGGGCGAGGCGTTGCGCGCGGTCGCCGAAGCGCTGCAGGCGCCGGTCATGGCCGCCCGCATGGGCCACGGCGCGATCGACTGCCGCCATCCGCTGTCGATCAACAGCCTCGCCGGCCACAAATTCTGGGCCAACGCCGATGTCGTGCTCGCGGTCGGCACGCGGCTGATGACCCAGCTCGCGCAATGGGGCGTCGACTCCGACCTGAAGATCATCCGCGTCGATACCGATCCCGAGGAGATCGTGCGCCAGCGCGCGCCCGACATCGGCATCGTCGGCGACTCGGCGCTGGTGCTGAAGGCGCTGGCCGAGCAACTGGGCAAGCACAACGCCAAGCGCGCCGACCGCGGCGAGGAGGTGCGGGAGGTGAAAGCGAAAGTGATGGCGAGCATCGACGGCCTGCGGCCACAGCTCGACTATCTGGAGGCGATCCGCGCCGCGCTGCCGGAGGACGGCATCTTCGTCGACGAGCTCACGCAGGTCGGCTATGTCGCGCGCCTCGCCTACAAGACCTATCGCCCGCGCACCTTCATCACGACGGGCTACCAGGGCACCCTGGGCTGGGGCTACGCCACGGGCCTGGGCGTGAAGATCGCCATGCCCGACACGCCGGTGCTGTCGATCAACGGCGATGGCGGCTTCCTGTTCACCGCCAACGAGATGGCCACCGCCGCGCAGCACAACATCCCGCTGGTCGCCGTGGTGTTCGCCGACGGCGCCTTCGGCAACGTCAAGCGCATCCAGCAGGACCAGTTCAGCAACCGCACCATCGCCACCGACTTGAAGAACCCGAACTTCGTGAAGATGGCGGAGAGCTTCGGTGTCGAGGGCATGCGCGCGCACTCGCCGGCCGAGCTGAAGACCACGATCGAGAAAGCCTTCACGCGCAAGGCGCCGGTGCTGATCGAGGTGCCGGTGGGTCAGATGCCGGACCCCTGGAAGCACGTCGCGCTGGGCCGCGCCCGGAAGTGATTGGCGTCTCCTGTCATCCAGAGCGCAGCGAGGGATCCCGAACCGCCTAGATCCCTCGCTGCGCTCGGGATGACAGAGACGATTGACGCTCCAACGAAGCGTCGCACTGCGGTCCTTGCCGATTGACACGGTGACCGCGGGCCAAGTCTTATCGCGTCAGACTAAACGCCCGTTCATATGGACTGAGGGACACCGCCATGAAGCTCATGTGGTTCCACCTGATGCCCTACACGGAGCTGCCGGACGACTTCAACCAGAAGCATCCCAGCGTCTGGGTCGACATCCATTCCTCGCTCTTCGATCCGAAGCGCGCGCACCACATGTACAACGACTTCATGGACGAGCTCGAGTTCGCCGCCGAGTGCGGCTACGACGCCGTCTGCGTCAACGAGCACCACTCCAACGGCTACGGGCTGATGCCGTCGCCCAATCTCATCGCCTCCTCGCTGGCCCGGCGCACGACCGACACGGCGCTGTGCGTCATGGGCAACAGCCTGGCGCTCTACAACCCGCCGACGCGCGTCGCCGAAGAGTTCGCGATGATCGACTGCATCTCGGGTGGACGACTGATCGCCGGCTTCCCGGTCGGCTCGCCGATGGACACCTGCTACGCCTACGGCCAGAACCCCTCGATGCTGCGCGAGCGCTACTACGAGGCGCACGACCTGGTGAAGAAGGCGTGGACCGAGAAGGAGACGTTCGCGTTCAACGGCCGCTTCAACCAGCAGCGCTACGTCAACATATGGCCGCGACCGATCCAGAACGATCCGCATCCGCCGATCTGGATTCCCGGTGGCGGCTCGATAGAGACGTGGCGCTGGTGCGCCGAGATGGACTACGTCTACTGCTACCTGTCCTACTACGGCTACAAGGCCGGGCTCACGACCATGCAGGGCTTCTGGAAGGAGATGGAGAAGCTCGGCAAGGACCGGAACCCCTACCGCGCCGGCTTCCTGCAGTTCGTCGGTGTCGCCGAGAGCCGCGAGCAGGCGCTGGAGCTCTATACCGAGCCGGCCGAGTACTTCTACGGCCGCTGCCTGCACGTCGACGCGCGCTTCGCCACGCCGCCGGGCTACACGACCGAGGCAACGCAACGCGCCGGCATCCAGAGCATGGTGGCGCGCGCCGCCAACACGGCGAGCTATCAGTCCAAGCTCAGCATGAAGGCGACCAACATGAAGGACATCGTCGACGGCGGCTATGTCATCATCGGCTCGCCCGACGAGGTCGTCGAGCAGATCCGCCACGTCGCCACCAGCCTCAATGTCGGCCATCTGATGCTGCTGCTGCAGTACGGCAACATGAGCAAGGCCACGACGCAGTACAACACCAGACTGTTCGCCGAGAAGGTGATGCCGAAGGTGAAGGACCTGTTCTCCGACTGGGAGGACAAGTGGTGGCCCAAGCCGATGAAACGCGCGGAGCGCGCATCGATCCCCGCCTTCCAGCCGCGCATCGCCGCCGAATAACAAGCCATAGGGTTTCCCGTGAGTGAACCGCAGACGCTGACGGTCGACGTCAACGGCTTTCCCTGTCGCGTATGGCGCAAGGGCAGCGGCCCGGTGCTGGGCTGGCTCGCCGGCTTCGGCGGCCTGCCGCGCTGGACACCATTCCTCGACCGGCTGGCCGAGAAACGCAGCGTGATCGTGCCGTCGCTGCCCGGCTTCCCGGGCGCCACCGGCCACACCCTCCTCGACAACCACCTGGACTGGATCGTCGCGGTGCGCGGGTTGCTCGCCAAGGCGGGGCTCGACGGCGCCGACCTTGGTGGCGCCTCGGTCGGCGGCAGCTTCGCCGCCGAGATGGCGGCCATCTTCCCCGCCTCGGTGAAGCGACTGGTGCTGCTGGCGCCGTTCGGTCTGTTCGACGAGAAGGATCCGCCGACCGATCCCTGGGCGCAGCGCAACGACAATGTCGCCGGCCTGATGTGCGCCGATCCGGAGAAATGGAAATCGCTCGTGGCGCCGCCAGAGGGCGCCAATTCGATCGAGTGGCCGATCGAGATGACGCGGGCCGCCGAAGCCGCTGCCCGCGCCTTCTGGCCGCTGGGCAACACCCAGCTGGCCAAGCGACTGCCGCTGATCGAGGCTCCGACTCTAATCGTCTGGGGCGATCAGGACCGCATCCAGCCACCGTCCTATGCCAAGACATTCGCCAGCGGAATCAAGGGCAAGACGATCATCAAGACGATCCCCAAAGCGGGCCACCTGGCGGATCTCGATCAGCCGGACGCCGTCGCCGAGGCGATTCTCGATTGGCTGGGGTAGTCCACCGGAAACGTGAAAAGCGCAGGCGTGATCGCACTTTCCCATTGACGAGCAGTCACTCATTTCTGATAGTGGTGGTATTCACGTAAGCGTACTTCGCCTATGGAGGCACCTATGCGTCGGATATTGGCTCTGTTCGCCCTCGCAGTCGGCCTCGTGGCTTTCGCCACGACGGCTTCGGCCGAGCGTCGCGTCGCCCTGGTCATCGGCAATGCCGCCTACAAGCACGCCCCGCCGTTGGCCAACCCGGCCAACGACGCCAAGGCGGTGGCCGCCGCGCTCGAGCGGCTCGGCTTCGATGTCGTTTCCGGCTTCGACCTCAGCAACGCGGACCTGCGCAAGACCGTGCGCAGTTTCGCCGACAAGCTCGCCGGCGCCGATGTCGCGCTCTTCTTCTATGCCGGCCACGGCCTGCAGGTCTCGGGCGAGAACTACCTGATCCCGGTCGACGCCGCGATCCAGACCGAGGCCGACCTCGACTTCAACGCGGTGAAGATGGACCTGGTGTCGCGCCAGATGGATCGCGAGACCAAGATCAAGATCGTCATGCTCGACGCTTGCCGCGACAACCCGTTCGAGAAGCAGCTGTCGCGCAGCATGGGCAAGACCCGCTCGGCAGCGCTGAAGAAGGGCCTGGCCGAGATCAACACCGCCGGCGGCTCGATCATCGCCTTCGCGACCGATCCGGGCGACGTGGCGCTCGATGGCGACGGCAAGCACAGCCCGTTCACCGAAGCGCTGCTGCGCCATATCGAAACGCCTGGCGTCGAGATCGGCCTGATGATGCGCCGTGTCACCAAGGACGTCTTCGAGGGCACCCGCGAGAAGCAGCGTCCGTGGACCAACGCCTCGCTGACCGGCGAGTTCTACATGAAGCCCGGCGAGCCCGGTGCGACACCGGCGCCGGCCCCGACGGCTGGCGCCATTCCGCCAGCGCCCAGCGGCTTCGACGAGCGTCAGATGGAGCTCGCCTTCTGGCAGTCGGCCGACAAGAGCGGCACGGCGGCGGACTACGAGGAGTATCTCAAGCGCTACCCCCGCGGCCAGTTCGCCGGCATGGCGAAGAACCGCCTGGAGGCGCTGAAGAACAAGCCCGACGCGCCGCGCACCGCGTCCACCGATCAGGGCCAGGGCCGTTCGGTCGACGCCGGCGCACCTGCGAAGAACGCCGACGAAGCGTCGGAGTTGGCGATCGGCCTGACCGCGAACGACCGCGTCGGCATCCAGCGCCGTCTGCTGCTCGCCGGCTTCAATCCGAACGGCGTCGATGGATCGTTCGGCCCCGGCACGCGCCGCGCGATCACCAACTGGCAGACGTCGCGCGGCTTCCAGCCCTCGGGCTTCCTCAACCGCGACCAGTACGGCGCGCTGATCGGTCAGACCGAGACTGCCTACGCCAACTGGCTCGCGAGCGAGCGCGCCCGCGCCGCCGCCGTCCCGCCGCCTGCGCCGGTACAGACCGCGCCGCAGCCGACGGCTCAGCCGGCACCGACTGGTCAGCCGGCGCAGCGTCCGACGACCACGGCCCGCGACGTGATCGACGGCGTCGGCACCGTACGCGACATGATCCGCATCTTCCGCTGATCCAAGTCCGTCCGGCTTTCTTCGGCGACGCGGCCCCATGGGCCGCGTCGTGCGTTATGGGGCCGGGCCGCGGAGGCAGGCCATGAGCAAGGCGTTCATGAAGGAAGACGCTGGCGGCGTCGACGACGATGGCGCCAACGAAGACGTCGCGCCGGCGCTGCCGGCAGGCACCAAGAACTACATCACGCCGCGGGGCTTCGCCGCCTTGCGCGAGGAGCGCGAGCGGCTGGTGCGCGTCGAGCGGCCGGAGGTGGTGAAGGTGGTGTCGTGGGCCGCGGCCAACGGTGATCGCTCGGAGAATGGCGACTATCTCTACGGCAAGCGCCGGCTGCGCGAGATCGACCGCCGCCTGCGCTTCCTCGGCAAGCGCCTGGAGAGCGCCGAGGTCGTCGACCCGGCGCGGCAGGTCAGGCGCGACCAGGTGTTCTTCGGCGCCACGGTCGGCTATGCCACCATGCGCGACGAGGAGCACACCATCACCATCGTCGGCGTCGACGAGGTCGACTCGAGCGCCGGCCGCGTGAGCTGGGTCTCGCCGGTGGCGCGCGCGCTGCTGAAAGCCCGCGTCGGCGACACGGTGGCGGTGCGCACGCCACACGGCGTCGAGCAGATCGAGGTGCTCAGCATCGCTTATCCCGGTACGGCCGACTGAGCACCGCGGTGGAAAAGCCCCGATTTTCGGGCCTGAAACGCACCAGCCTGTGAAAAAACCCCGGAAAATCACGAAAAAACCCATGTTCGGCGTGGGCGAGCGCGGAAAAACGGTGTAATTTGTGCCTCCCGCTGCCCCCTCCGGACACGGGTGCACAACAAACAACCGAGGATTCAACATGAGCGACAAGGCTCCCGCCAAGGCTCCGACCGCCCCGACCGTCCCGCTGTCGAAGATGATCGCCGAGCTCGCCGAGAAGAGCGACATGCCGAAGAAGGCCGTCGCCGGCCTGTTTGACGAGTTCGTGCAGCTCACGGTCAAGCACCTCAAGAAGGGCAACAAGGTGCGCATCACCGGCCTGGGCATCCTGCAGGTCCGCCGCCGCGCCGCCCGCATGGGCCGCAACCCGGCGACCGGCGAGGCGATCAAGATCAAGGCGTCGAAGAAGGTCGCCTTCCGCGTCGCCAAGGATCTCAAGGAAGCCATCTGATCCATTCGGCCGCGCCGCTCCTGCGGCCGGCTCTGGCATCACAACGGCGTCGACAGGGCCATGCCGATGGCCAGGTCGGCGCCGTTTGCGTTCGAAGCGCACGCCACCCTTGCGCCGCGCCCGCTTGCCGATGAAGCCGCCGGCCCCCTAACCTCCGCCGCGACACGACGCCGGCTCGCGGCGCGAGGAGGAAGCGCATGGCCGGCGCCGGCACGCTGGAGACGATTCTCGATGGCCTGACCTTCGGCGAAGGCCCGCGCTGGCATGACGGCCGGCTGTGGTTCTCCGACTTCTACACTCACGCCGTGATCGCCATGGACCCGTCGGGCCGCACCGAGACTATGGTGACGGTGCCCCGGCAGCCCTCCGGCCTGGGCTGGATGCCCGACGGCATGCTGCTCGTGGTGTCGATGCTCGATCAGAAGCTGATGAAGCTGGTCGGCGGCAAGCTGATCGAGCATGCCGATTTGTCGGCGCACGCGGTCGGCCCCTGCAATGACATGGTCGTCGACGCGAAGGGCCGCGCGTATGTCGGCAATTTCGGCTTCGACCTGTTCGGCGGCGAGGCCGCGAAAAGCACCTGCGTCGTGCGTGTCGATCCCGACGGCTCTGTCACGCGCGCCGCCGACGACCTCGCTTTTCCCAACGGCACCATCGTCACGCCCGATGGCCGCACCCTGGTGATCGGCGAGACGCGCGGCAATCGGTTGACGGCGTTCGACATCGCGGCCGACGGCACGCTGTCGAGCCGCCGCACCTGGGCGCAATTCGGCGACGTCTTCCCCGACGGCATCTGCCTCGACGCCGAAGGCGCGATCTGGGTCGCCGATCCGCGCGGCCGGCGCGTCGTACGCGTGTTCGAGGGCGGGCGCGTCGAGCGCACGATCCCGCTGGTCGATCGCGGCGCCTATGCCTGCATGCTGGGCGGCGACGATCGGCGCACGCTCTACGTCGTTACCAACAGCGCCAGCGGACCCAACGTCGCCGCCGCTGAGTCCGGCCGCATCGAGGCGATGCGCGTCGATGTACCCGGCGCCGGCCTGCCATAGGGAGGACACGCGATGAGCGACGACATGGGCCTGAAAGGCAAGGTCGCGATCGTCTCCGGTGGCGGCGCGGCAGGCGACGGCATCGGCAACGGCCGCGCGGCCTCGATCCTGCTGGGCCGCGCCGGCGCGCATGTCATGGTCGTCGATCGCGACATCGCGCTCGCCCAGCGCACCGCCAGGATGATCGCCGACGAGGGCGGCAGCGCCGACGCCCGCGCCGCCGACGTCACCTCGGAGGCGGAGTGCCAGGCGCTGATCGAGGCCACAGTGACGCGCTTCGGCCGGCTCGACCTGCTCGACAACAACGTCGGCATCGGCAGCCGCGGCAGCGTCGTGCAGGAGACGCAGGAGAGCTGGCGCAACCTGATGAAGGTCAATGTCGAGACCATGTTTCTGGTCTCGAAGTACGCCATCCCGGCGATGATCAGGACGGCCGGCGGCGGCGCCATCGTCAACGTCTCATCGATCTCCGCGCTGCGGCCACGCGGGCTCACCGCGTACTCCGTGTCCAAGGGCGCGGTGATCGCGCTGACCAAGGCGATGGCCGTCGATCACGGCCGCGACAACATCCGCGTCAATTGCGTGGCGCCCGGCCCGGTCTACACGCCGATGGTGATCCGCAACGGCATGGCGCCCAAGCAGCGCGAGCAGCGCAAGAACGCCTCGGTGCTGAAGATCGAGGGCACCGGCTGGGATATCGGCCACGCCGTGCGCTTCCTGCTCTCCGACCAGGCGCGCTACATCACCGGCCAGACATTGGTGGTCGACGGCGGCGTCACGCTAGTGGCGCCCGAGCGCGAATCCGACGGTCACTGATGCCCCGCGCTCGGGATGGCAGAGAATGACGAGAGGAGACCACGCACGATGGCCCGCCTGCCCTATCTCACGCCCGACGACCTGAAGCCGGCAGACAAGGATCTGCTGAAGCGCGACATCGCGCTCTATCGCATCCTGAGCTACAGCCCCGATGGCGCGCGCGCCTTCGGTACCCTGGGTCGCTACATCCGCTTCGGCAGCAAGCTCGACGGCCGCCTGCGCGAGCTCGCCATCCTGCAGGTCGGCTACCTCGCGCGCGCGCCCTATGAGTATTCGCACCACATCAAGATCGGCTACGATTTCGGCGTCACCAAGGACGACATCAGGGCGCTGATCGCCGATACCGAGGGCAAACCAAACAATCTCGAGCCACTGGCCAAGACCGTGCTGCGCACGGCGCGCGAGATGAGCGTGAAGATGGAAGTGTCCGACGCCACCTTCGCCGAGCTGAAGAAAGCGCTGAGCGAGGAGCACATCGTCGACCTGATGATCACCATCGCCTTCTACAACGGCGTGGTGCGCTTCCTCGGCGCGATGCAGATCGACGTCGAGCCCGAGTACCAGAAATACCTCGACGAGTTCCCGCTGCCGAAGGCCTGAGACGAGGAGAGCATCATGCGTCTGAGTGGCAAGATCGCCATCGTCGTCGGCGCCGGCCAGAGTCCCGGCGAGGGCATGGGCAATGGCCGTGCCACCGCCATCCGCTTCGCCCAGGAAGGCGCGCGCGTGCTGTGCGTCGACCGCGACCTCGCCTCGGCGCAGGAGACGGTGGACCTGATCGAGAAGCAGAGCGGCCACGCCGCGGCCTTCGAGGCCGACGTGCTCAAGGAAGCGTCGCTCGAGGGCATGGTGAAGGACGCCATGCGCCGCTGGGGCCGCATCGACATCCTGCACTACAACGTCGGCGTCTCCATCGCCGGCGGCGACGCGCCACCGACGGAGATCACAGAGGAAGCCTTCGACCGAGTCACCGCGATCAATTTGCGCGGCGCGGTCATCGCCTGCAAGCACGTGCTGCCGATCATGCGTGAGCAAAAATCGGGCGTGATCATCCAGATCTCCTCGGTGGCGTCGGGCTCGAACTACCCCTATGTCGCCTACAAGACCTCGAAGGCGGCGATGATCGCCTTCACCGAGCAGCTGGCGATCCAGAACGCGCCCTTCGGCGTGCGCGCCAACTGCATCCTGCCCGGCCTGATGGACACGCCGATGGCGGTCGATACACGCGCGCGCAAGACCAACCGCAGTCGCGCCGAGATCGCCGCCGAGCGCGATTCGCGCGTGCCGTTGCGCGCCAAGATGGGCACCGGCTGGGACGTCGCCAACGCCGCCTTGTTCCTGGCCTCCGACGAGGCCAATTTCATCACCGGCGTGGCGCTGCCGGTCGATGGCGGCGCGCTGCTGAACCTGGTGCGGGAGTAAGGCGTGACGGTTCTGACCTCGACTCATTGGGGCGTCTACGAAGTCGAGATGGTGAACGGGCGCGCCACGGCGCTCAAGCCGTTCCGCGAGGATCCCGATCCTTCGCCGATCGGCCTGCACATGCTGTCGCCCGAGGTCGCGCGACTGCGTGTACGCCGTCCCGCCGTGCGCAAGAGTTGGCTCGAGGGCGGTCCCGGCGTCCGCAGCGCGCTGCGCGGCGAGGAGCCGTTCGTCGAGGTCGGCTGGGACGAAGCGTCCGATCTCGTCGCGCGCGAGATCGATCGCGTGCGCAAGGCGCATGGCAACACGGCGATCTTCGGCGGCTCCTATGGCTGGTCGAGCGCCGGCCGCTTCCACCACGCGCAAAGCCACATCCACCGCTTCCTGAACAGCGTCGGCGGCTATGTCCGACACGTCGATTCCTACAGCCTCGGCGCGGCGCGCGTATTGTTGCCGCATGTCGTGATGTCGATGGACGAGCTGTTCGCCAGCCACACCAGCTGGGACGTGATGGCCGAGCACACCAGGCTGTTCGTGACCTTTGGCGGCGTTCCGCACAAGAACGCGCAGGTCAACGCCGGCGGCCCCAGCGAGCATCGCATCCGCGACGGCCTGCGCCGCATGCGCGCTTCGGGCACGCGCTTCGTCAACATCACGCCGACGGCCGACGATCTCGACACCGGCGGCGAGGATGAGTGGATCGCCATCCGCCCCAACACCGACACCGCCATGCTGCTGGCGATGGCCTATGTCGTCTTCACCGAGGGGCTGCACGACGCCGCCTTTCTGGCGCGCTGCTGCGTCGGCTTCGAGCGCTATGTGCCGTATCTCACCGGCGAGATCGACGGCGTCGCCAAGACGCCCGCGTGGGCGGCGGCGATCACCGGCGTGCCCGAGGCGCGCATCGCCGCGCTGGCGCGCGAGCTGGCGGCCAGCCGCTCGATGCTCAACATCGCCTGGTCGCTGCAACGCTCGCATCACGGCGAGCAGCCCTTCTGGGCACTGATCGCGCTCGCCTGCATGCTGGGCCAGATCGGCCTGCCCGGCGGCGGCTTCGGCACCGGCTATGGCGCGGCGAACCTGATGGGCAGCCCGCACGCGCGGATCCCCGGCGCCACCCTTCCGCAGGGCGACAATGCGGTGAAGGCGTTCATCCCGGTCGCGCGCATCGCCGACATGCTGCTGAACCCCGGCGCGACGTTCCAGTACAACGGTGGCACGCACACCTATCCCGACATCAAGCTGGTGATGTGGGCCGGCGGCAATCCGTTCCATCACCATCAGGACCTCAACCGCCTGAAGCTGGCCTGGCGCAAACCACAGACCGTCGTCGTCAACGAGCAGTTCTGGACGGCGGCGGCGAAGATGGCCGACATCGTGCTGCCGGCGACGACCTCGCTGGAGCGCGACGACATCGGCTCCGCGACGCGCGAGAAGCACATCATCGCCATGAAGGCGGTGAAGGGGCCGGAGGGCGAGGCGCGCGACGATTTCGCGATCTACAGCGCCATCGCCGAACGACTGGGCGCGAAGGAGCGTTACACCGAGGGCCTCGACACCATGGGCTGGCTGCGCCGGCTCTACGGCGAGAGTCGCGAGCGTTCGGCGAAGATCGGGATCGACTTGCCGTCCTTCGACGATTTCTGGCAGGCCGGCCTCGCCACAGTGCCGGATACCGGCGAGCGGCCGATCATGCTGGCAAAGTTCCGCGAGGATCCGGCCAATCATCCGTTGAAGACGCCCTCGGGCAAGATCGAGATCTTCTCCGAGCGCATCGCCTCGTTCCGCTACGAGGATTGCCCCGGTCATCCGGTGTGGATGGAACCGGCGGAGTGGCTGGGTGGTGCGCAAGCCGGGCGCTACCCGCTGCACATGCTGTCGGACCAGCCGACCGACAAGCTGCACAGCCAGCTCGACCACAGCCCGCACAGCGCCGCGACCAAGATCAAGGGCCGCCAGCCGATCACCATCAGCGCCGCCGACGCGAAGACGCGCGGCATCGCCGACGGCGATCTGGTGCGCGTGTTCAACGAGCGCGGCGCCTGCCTCGCCGCCGCCAAGGTCAGTGAGCGTATCCGCGCCGGCGTCGTGCGGCTGTCGACCGGCGCCTGGTTCGACCCGGCGGGCGGCGGCGCCAACCGGCCGCTGGAAAAGCACGGCAACCCCAACGCGCTCACCCGCGACATCGGCGCGTCCCAGCTGTCGCAGGGCTGCTCGGCGCAGACCTGCCTTGTCGAGGTCGAGCGCTACGATGGCGAGGCGCCGGCGGTCACGGCGCACGACCTGCCGCGCTTCATACCTCGCGCGCCAAAGGTGGCGGCGGAATAGGTCGTCATCCTGAGCGCAGCGAAGGATCTCGCGGTAGTCCGATCAGACGTAGATGGCCGCTATACCGCGAGGTCCTTCGCTGCGCTCAGGACGACGAGGTGGTCACTGGGGCTCGATCTTCGCGATCTTCACGTAGGCGATCCACTTCTCCGCCTGGATCTTCTGCACGGCGGCGGCCTGCTCCAGGGTCAGGCGTTCGGGTACGGTGCCGAACTCGGCGAGCCGCTTGTTCATTTCAGGCGAGAAGATGCCGTCGTTGACGAGCTGGTTCAGACGCCGCGCGATCTCCTGAGGCGTACCAGTGCGCACGGCGATGCCGAGATAGCCGGTGACCTCGAAGCCGGCGCACATCTCCGACATCGCCGGCACGTCTGGTCGTGTCGCGTCGCGCTG
Organism: Alphaproteobacteria bacterium; assembly: GCA_016869975.1. Lineage (GTDB taxonomy): Bacteria > Pseudomonadota > Alphaproteobacteria > Reyranellales > Reyranellaceae > JAFAZJ01. The sequence goes on along the minus strand of VGCZ01000015.1, from coordinate 18,766 downwards.
GGGCCGCGTCACCGCCAGCACGCGCAGCTTGCCGGCGCTCAGCAGCGCATGCGCCGCCGTGTTGTCGATGAAGACGAACTGGATCTGGCCGCCCAGCAGGTCCGACGTGGCGTTGCCGACCTGCTTGTAGGCCACGCCCGTCCACGACAGCTTGGTGCAATCCGCCATCAGCTCGGCCGGCACCAGTGACGAGGAGTTGAAGTGGCCATAGAACAGCTTGCCCGGGTTGGCCTTGGCATAGGCCAGTAGGTCCTGCAGCGTCTTGAAGGGCGAGTCCTGCGGCACCACCAGCAGCGTACCTCCCGAGCCGAAGGTGCCGACGAGCTGGAAGTCGGTGCGCGGGTCATAGGGCAGGCTCTTGTAGAGCGCGAGATTCGCGCCCAGCACCGTCGTCGTCGCCAGCAGCAGCGTGTAGCCGTCGGCCGCCGCCTGCCGCACGTTCATGGTGCCGATGATGCCGTTGGCGCCGGGCCGGTTGTCGACGATGAAGGACTGGCCGGTCTGCTCCTCCATGTATCTGCCGATCAGCCGCGCGGTGATGTCGCCCGAGCCGCCGGGCGCGAACGGCACGACGACGCGGACCGGCTTCGATGGCCAGGTGTCGGCACGCGCCGACGACGCCCAAACGATCGACCCCAACCCCGCTGCGAACGACCGACGACGCACGGCACCCTCCTGGCGAGACATCGCACAGTTGTCCGCCCGCCGAATGCGACGCACCATGGCCTATCTCGAATGGCTGGGTCGGCGCGATCGTCGGCCGAGCCGCGGAGGAGAATTCTCGTGCGCGATACCGTCAACGCCTTCGTGGTGGGCACATCCGTGCGGATCGCCGGCAAGCCCAGCGGCCCCCTCTCCGGTCTAAGCTTCGCCGCGAAGGACCTGTTCGACGTCGCGGGCCACCCCACCGGCGGCGGCAACCCGGATTGGGCAGCGTTCAACCCGGTGCCGACGCGCAACGCGTGGGCGGTCCAGACCCTGCTCGACGCCGGCGCCGAACTGATCGGCAAGACCATCACCGACGAGGTGTCGCTGGGCATCCTGGGCGAGAACGAATTCGACGGCACGCCGATCAACAGCGCCGCGCCCGACCGCGTGCCCGGCGGCTCGTCCTCGGGCTCGGCCGCCGCCGTCGCCGCCGGCCTGTGCGATACGGCGTTGGGCACTGACACCGGCGGCTCGGTGCGCGTACCGTCGAGCTTCTGCGGCCTCCATGGCATCCGCCCGACGCATGGCCGGCTCGATCTCACCGGCATGCTGCCGCAGGCGCCGACCTCCGACACGACCGGTTGGTTCGCGCGCGATGCGGCGACCTTCGCCCGTGTCTCCGCGGTGATGTTGGGCGAGACGATTCCGACCGCGTTGCCGTCAAAGCTGCTGATCGCCACCGACGCCTTCGGCTTCGCCGATCCCGATGCGGCCGAGGCCTTGCGGCCGATGGTGCGCCGCCTCGCCCAACTCATCGGCGCGCCGAGCGAGGTCTTGCTGGCGCCGCAGGGGCTGTCGGTCTGGGCGCGCGCGCAGCGCACCCTGCAGCCGGCCGAGGCGTGGCAGACCTTCAAGGCCTGGGTCGATCGCGATAACCCGCGCTTCGCCTTCAACGTCGCACGCGGCCTGGTGCTGGGCTCGATGATCCCCGAGAGCGAACGCGGCTGGGCCAGCCTGATGCGCCAGGAGGTACGCGGAAGGCTGCGCCACCTGCTGCCGCCGGATACCATCCTGTGCATGCCAACCACGCCCTTCTCCGCGCCCAAGCGCGGCCTGCCGCTGGCGACGCTCGATCCGCTGCGCGATCGCATCACCTGCCTGTGCGCGCATGGCGGGCTGGCCGGCCATCCGCAGGTCAGCATCCCCGGTGCGACGGTCGATGGCGCATCGATCGGCCTGTCGATCCTCGGCGCGCGCGGCGCCGACGCGACACTGGTGGCCGTGGCGCGCGCGATGGAGCAAGTGGCATGACCGATCTGAGAGAGAATATCCCCGAAGTCGTAGCCGAAGTCAGCGCGCTGTTCGAGCGCTACGAGCAGGCGCTGATCGACAAGAACGTCGATGTGCTCGACGCCACGTTCTGGAACAGCCCGCGCACCATCCGTTACGCACTGCACGAGAACGGCTACGGCTTCGACGAGATCCACGCCCATCGCGTCGCGCGACCGCCGGGGCCCGGCTTCAAGGAAAAGCGCATCCGGCTGGAGATCCTCACCCTGGGCCGCGACATCGCCACGGTGAATCTCGAATTCAAGGTGCGCGGCAAGGAGCAGATCGGCCGCCAGAGCCAGACCTGGGTACGCTTCCCCGATGTCGGCTGGAAGGTGATCGCCGCCCACGTCTCGGTCGTGAGCGAACGGCCATGGTGAGCGCATCTTCCTTCTCTCCGCGAAGGCGGGGAGAAGGAGGTCATATGAGGCGCCGTAGCCTCACCGCGCTACCCTTGGCGCTGCTGGTGCCGCGCGCGGCGCAGGCGGCCGCGGTCGACCTGCTGCTGGTGCTGTGCATGGACGCCTCGGGCAGCATCGACCAGAGCGAATTCGAGCTGCAGCGGCGCGGCTATGCCGACGCCATCGCCGACCCGCGCATCATCGACGCCATGACCGACGGCGAGCATCGTGCCACCGCCATAGCCGTCGTCGAATGGGGCTCGCCGATGGGTGCCGCAACCGTGGTGCCCTGGATGCTGGTACGCGACCGCACGTCGGCCGAGGCTTTGGCGAAGGCGCTGATCGATGCGCCGCGCTCGCACCAGACCTACAACGCCATCGGCGACGCCATCGAGCACTCGATCCGCGTGATAGCGGCGGCGCCGCACCAGGCGACGCGTCGCGTCATCGACGTGTCGGGGGATGGCCCCGACATGCGCGGCCGGCGCCCGGCGCACGAGGCGCGCGACGCCGCCGTCGCCGGCGCCATCACCATCAACGCGCTGGTGATCGTCGACGAGAGCATGAGCGGCCCGCGCGGCCAGGGCCTGATCGGCCACTACGAGCGCGACGTGATCGGCGGCCCCGGCGCCTTCGTCATGGTCGCCGATGGCCGCCGCGCCTTCGCCCAATCGATCCGCGCGAAGCTGCTGCGGGAGGTCGCGGGGCTGAATGGGCCACGTGTCGAGATCAGGACCGCATCGCGTTAGGACAGTCCATTCCCTCTCCCCGCCTTCGAAGGGAGCAACTCAGAAGATCAGACCCGGTTTCGTCTCCGCGTCCAGCGGATAGATCGGCCGGTTGATCTTGGTGTAGGGGATCTTGCGGAAGTCGCGGCTGAGCGGCGCGTCGGATTCGATGTAGATCACCTTCTTGGCGATCGGCCCGTAGGCGCCCATGAAGTGGTTGGTCGACTTCACCACCACCAGCTTGCGCTGCGTCGGATCGATGCCGAGATTGGTGAACAGTTCCAGCCCCAGCGCCTGGGTGCGATTGGTGATCAGCACCACCTCGACGCCGCCGATGCGGATGGCGGCGCAGTCGCCCAGCGGCACGCGCGTCGGGCCGAAGCTCTGCCAGGCGTCGCGCACCAGCGCCGTCACCGTGACATCGGCGTCGATCGGCTGGCCCGAGGTCACGCCGATCTTGCCGCCGAAGCGCAGCGGGAAGGTCGCGTTCAGCCCGGCGTCGAAGCACAAGCGTACGGCGATCGGATCCCAGATCGGCCCCAGCGCCGCGCTCTCGACCTTCTGCTCGATCAGGTGGCGCAGGATGGTGGTGTTGTCGGACGGCGCGCCACCGCCGGCGTTGTCGGCGGGATCGGCCATCACGACCGGTAGATCGTTGAAGGCACGGCCTTCGGCGACGCCGCCGGCGATGTCGAGGTATTGCGGCATGGTCTTTCCGCGCATCGATACCAGCTCCTCGCCCAGCTTGGTCGCCAGCGTGTCGGCCTTCTTCTTGTCGCCGTCGGTGATCACCAGCATGCGCGTGCCGATCTCCGCGACGTCGCCATAGGGGAAGCAATGTGCCACCGACAATGACAGCACGCCGTCCTTGCCTTCCATCGCGAACAGACGGTCGACGAAGGCCCGCATCAGCGGCAGGGTCGTGGGATAGCTCTGGATCTGCCGGCAGTCGTAGACCGACGTCACGGGCTTGATCTCGCCGCGCAGGGTACGCAGCACCAGGGTCAGCACTTCGTCGGCGCGCTCGACCACGTCGGTGTGCGGGAACTCCTTGTAGCAGATGATGATGTCGGCCAGAGAGAGCCGCTTCAGGGTGAGATGGCAGTGCGGATCGAGCTCGACGCCGATCACCACCTTGGGCCCGACGATGGCGCGCACGCGCTCGATGATATCGCCTTCGACGTCGTCGTAGCCATGCGCGACCATTGCGCCGTGCAGGCCGAGCAACACGCCATCGACCGGCATCGCCGCCTTGAGCTGATCGAGAATCTCATCGCGCATGAACTCGTAGTCGGCGCGATTGGTGGTGCCGGCCGGGCTGGCGGCGAAGCAGCTGCCCTCGATCAGGGTGAAGCCCTCGGCCGCCGCGCGGCGTCGCGCCACGAACAGCGGCGCGGTGCACATGCGCGGCGCGTCGGTCGGATGCTCGCCCGGCCGCAGGAAGACGCTCTCGCGATAACCGTCGAGGCTAGTGGGCATCGGCGAGAAGGTGTTGGTCTCGGTGGCGAGCGTGGCGGTGAACAGGCGCATTGGGTCGACCTTCGGGCTGGTGATACGACGCTACTCCGACTCCCTCATCCCACAAGCGGGGAGAGGGAGCGACGCAAGGCGGTGGCGAGCGCCGGATCGTCGTCGGGCGCCAGCGCCTGCGGATCGACGATCAGGATGTTCTGCGCCGCCTTGCGCTCGGAGACGTGTACGGGCGGGTCGTCGGCCAGAAGTGCGCGACTGGTCGCGACCGCATCGGCGCAGGCGATCTCGAGGACCGGCACACGACCCGTGATCGCAGCCGGCACCAACGTCACGCCATCGCCGAGGAAGCCGGCGATGACGCGCAGGCGCGATTCGAGCGCCGCGTTGGCCGCCGCGTCGTCGGTCTCGACGAAACGCCGGAGCGCCACCAGCAGGCCGACGATCTCCTCCTTGCCGGCCTTGAAGCCGCGGCCGATGCCGTGATGCGGCACGCCGTTCATCGCCGTGCGATCGATCAGGCCAGGCGGCGACCAGGTTTGCGGCGCCACGTCCATGTCGAGCTGCTGCACCAGCGCCGCGCCCACGAGGTCGCGTCGGCCAGCGAGGATGCCCGAGGCCTGCGGCCCGCCGATCGCCTTGCCACCGGAGAAGGCGACGAGATCGGCGCCCAGCTCGATGAAGCGGCGAAGATTGCTCTTGGGCGGCAATTGCGCCGCGCCATCGACGATCACGGGGATGTCGCGGGGACGGCACACCGAGGCGACCAGCGGCAGATCGGCGACGGTCTGCGGATTGGCGGCGAAGGCGAAGGCCGCCGTGCACGGCGTGATCGCCGCCTCGATCTCCCAGGCCTCCAGCCCGCGCACGCCGGCACCGGTGCCGCGATCATTGTGGCCGATATCGACCAGCCGCGCGCCAGCGGCGGTCAGCGCGTGCGCGTAGCCGGTGCGATGCGTGCGCGGCAGGATGATCTCGTGCTTGAAGTCCTCGGCATGCGGCAGCGCCGCCATCTTCGCCACGTCCCAGCGCGTCATGCTGGCGGCCGCCGCCAGCGTCAGCGCCGCCGCCGCGCCGGTCGTGACCATGCCGGCCTCGGCGCCGGTGATGTCGGCGATCTGGCCGCTGGCGGCGGATTGCAGCTCGGCGATGTCGACCGAGGAGCGCGCCGCTTCGGCCATCGCCGCGACGACTTCGGGCGCCATCAGCGCGCCGCCCAGCCGCGTCAACGTGCCGGCGGCGTTGATGCGCCGCCTCACGCCCAGTGCGCCGTAGATGTCGTTGGATGCCATCGCTAATCCGTCGGCCTGGATTGCCGCAGCGCCTTGACGCGGCCGCGGCGTTCCTTCGAGGCCAGGCGACGCTCCTTCGAGGCGCGCGTCGGCTTGGTCGGCCGGCGCGGCGGCGGCGGCGGCGCGGCCGCCTCGCGAATCAGCTCGACCAGCCGCTCGACGCCGTCCTCGCGGTTACGCACCTGCGTGCGATAGCGCTGTGCCTCGATCACCAGCACACCCTCGCGCGTCAGGCGGCGGCCGGCCAGCTTCTCCATCCGCGCCTTCACCGCGTCGGGCAACGACGGCGAGCCACGCACGTCGAAGCGCAGCTCGACCGCCGTCGACACCTTGTTGACGTTCTGACCACCCGGACCCGACGCGCGCACGAAGCTCTCGACGATCTCAGATTCGTCGATGGCGATGCGGTGGTTGATCCGGATCAGGGGCATTGTGGTTTCTGTCATTCCGAGCGCACGCGAGGAATCTAGGAGGCCTGGATCCCTCGCTACGCTCGGGATGACAGGCAGCTTAGGCCGCGCTCGGCCGCGCTTTCACGCGCTCGTTCCAGGCGACGATGTTCTTCAGCGACGGGTCGATCGCCTGGCCGACCTTGGCAAAGAAGTTGACGAAGACGAACAGCATGATGTCGGCCAGCGTGAAGCGATCGCCGGCGATCCAGGTCTTGCCCACCATCTGTCCGTCGAGCCATTTCAGCTTGTCCTGGGCGCAGGCCTTCAAGCCGGCGGCCGCCTCGGGCAGGCAGCGCATGCGGCTCTCGAACATCTTCAGGCCTTCGCTGTAGCGGAAGCCGTTGGCCATCGGCTCGAGGATGTTGAGGTCGACGCGGCGGACCCACATGTGCGTGACCGCGCGCTCCTGTGGCGTGTTGCCGATCAGCGATGGCGTGCTCTTGTTGACGTCGTCGAGATACTCGCAGATCGCCGTGATCTCGCTGATCACCGTGCCATCGTCGAGCTCCAGCGCCGGGCTCTGGCCCGACGGATTGACCTTCAGGAAGGCCTCCTTGCGGTTCTCGCCGCCCCTGATGTCGACCTGCACCGACGGCAGCTCGATGCCCTTCTCCTTCATGAACATGGCCACGACCGCGGGATTGGGGCCGATCGACGTATGCAGCTTCATGGGTGTTCCCTCGTGTTGTTCCTTGCGTCCCAAGCGGTAACAACCGGCGCTCCGCCGGTCAACGACGGCCTGTCGTCCGCGCTCGTCGCAACCGTACGATCGTCTCGTCGAGCGCCGACAGGAAGCGCGACTTGTCGCGACCGGCCATCGGCTTGGGCCCGCCGGTGATCTCGCCCATCGCCCGCAGATCGGCCATCAGCGCGCGGCTGGCCAGCGCCATGCCGATGGAATCCGCCGTGAACGGCACGCCGGTGTTGCCGATCGCCGCCGCACCGGCCTTCAAGCAACGATCGGCGAGCGGGATGTCCGCCGTGACGACGATGTCGCCGGGCTGAACGCGGGTGGCGATCCAGTCGTCGGCGGCGTCGAAACCGCCCTCGACGATCACCCGTTCGATCCTCGGATCGTCGGGCACCATGAAGAAGCTGTTGGCGACGACGAAGACCTTCAACCCGTAACGCCCCGCGACGCGGTAGACTTCGGCCTTCACCGGGCAGGCGTCGCCGTCGACGTAGATCTCGATATCGCGCATGGTGGCTGGGAGTATAGGGGGAGAGGCGATGAGCGAGGACCTGTTGTTCATGCCAGCGGTCGAGGCGGCCAGCCTGATCCGCCGCGGCAAGCTCTCGCCCCTGGACTACCTGGAGGTCGTGCTGGCCGCGATCGCGCGCAGCCAGCCCACGCTCAACGCCTTCGTCACCGTGATGGCGGAGGAAGCGCGCGAGGCGGCGCGCAAGGCCGAGGTCGCCGTGCGCGAGGGCAGCGCGCTCGGCCCGCTGCACGGCCTGCCGGTCAGCATCAAGGACCTGATCGACGTCGCCGGCGTGCGCACGACGCACGGCTCGTACATCTTTGCCGACCATGTCGCGGCGACCGACGGCGTGACCCCGGCACGGTTGCGCGCGGCGGGCGCGATCCTGATCGGCAAGACGACGACGCCGGAGTTCGGCCACAAGGGCCTCACCGACAGCCCGCTGCAGGGCGTCACGCGCAATCCCTGGGGGCTCGATCGGACCTCGGGCGGCTCGTCCGGGGGCGCTGCGGCGGCGATCGCGGCCGGGCTCGGGCCGCTGGCGATCGGTACCGACGGCGCCGGCTCGATCCGCGGGCCGGCGGCGACCTGCGGCATCGTCGGACTGAAACCGACCTTAGGCGTCGTGCCGCTGGAGACGGCTGCCGACGTCTTCGCCAACAACTCCTTCGCCGGGCCGATGACGCGCACCGTGGGCGACGCGGCGCTGATGTTCGCGTCCATCGTCGGCCCCGATGCGCGCGATCCCTGGTCGCTCAACGCGGCGTTGAAGCCGGTGTCGCCGCTGCTGCAGGGCCAGAGGCTGACAGGCGTGCGCTTCGGCTACATCGAGAGGATGGCCAACAAGGTCCTCGACCGCGAAGTGCGCGCCAATACCGAAGCGTCGCTCAAGGCGCTGCTGGCGCTGGGCGCGGAGATCGAGCCGGTGAGCGACACGATCGACTGGATCGAGTACGAGGGCCGCGTGCTCTACCAGACCGGTATCGCCGCGCGCATGAAGCCGCGCATGGCGCAATGGCGTGGCAAGATGGACCAGTCGATGGTTCAGTTCGCCGATTGGGGCGAGGGCTTCTCGATGCACGATCTGCGCAACGCCGAATACGCGCGCACCGGCCTGTACCAGCGGATCCAGAAGCTGCTGGCGCGCTACGACTTCCTGGTCTCGCCGACCACCGCGCGCACCGCGCTCGACGCCAGCTTCGACGCCACGCAACAGGTGATCATCGAGAACCAGCCCTGCGGCATCACACGGCAGAGCTGGACCGCCTATCAGTACCCCTTCAACCTCACTGGCCACCCGGCGATCTCGGTGCCCTCGGGCTTCGCCAGTGACGGCCTGCCCACGGGCCTGCAAATCGTCGGCCGCTGGAGCCACGACCTCGACGTGCTGCGCGCCGCCGCCCTGTTCGAGCAGGTCCGGCCTTGGGCCGACAAACGGCCGGTGATGCGATCATGATCGACAAGCTGGAATTCCTCATCGCGCTGGCGCGCGAACGGCATTTCGGCCACGCCGCCGAGGCCAGCGGTGTGACGCAGCCGACCTTCTCGGCGGCGATCAAGCAGCTCGAGGAGACGCTGGGCGTGCTGCTGGTCCAACGCGGTTCGCGCTTCATCGGCTTCACGCCCGAGGGCGAGCGGGTGCTGGAATGGGCGCGGCGCATCGTCGGCGACGCCCGCGCCATGCGCTCGGAAATCCGCACCTTGCGCGAAGGCCTGGCCGGCCACCTCCGTATTGCCGCGATCCCGACGACCCTGGCCATGGTCGCCTCGTTGACCACACCGTTCCGCGCCCGCCATCCCGACGTGTCGTTCACCGTGCTGTCGCGCACCTCGGTCGAGATCCTCTCGCAGCTCGAGAATCTCGAGATCGACGCCGGAATCAGCTACGTCGACAACGAGCCGGTCGGCCGTGTGCGGGTCGTGCCGCTCTACCGCGAGCACTACGTGCTGCTGACCACGCCGGAAAGCCCGCTGGCCGATCGCGAGCAGGTCGGCTGGCGCGAGGTCGGCCAGACACCGCTGTGCCTGCTGACGCCCGACATGCAGGGCCGCCGCATCATCGACCGCCTGCTGCGCGCGGCGGGCTGCGAGCCGGCGCCGACGCTGGAGTCGAACGCCATGACCGTGCTCGCCGCGCACGTCCGCACCGGCCGCTGGTCCAGCGTCATGCCCGCCAAGGTCGCCGAGACGCTGGGCCTGCTGGAGACGGTCCGGGCGATCCCGATTGTCAGCGACACGCCCGATCCGCTCATCGGCCTGATCGTCCCGGACCGGGAGCCGATGACCCCGCTGACCGCCGCCCTCGTGGCCGAGGCCAAGCGACTGGCGGCGACCCTGCCCGGCTGAGCGCAGCCGTTTGATAGCGATTTCCTATCAGGCGACCGAACCGCTTTCTTGATCGCCGGCTCCACTCGTTCAATCTGACAGGCGAAACGGCAGTGTTCTGGGAGGCGCGGCCCATGCCCGCCTGGCAAGAGGCGCGTGCGCGGCAGATCATCGAGGCGCACCGGACCGTCGACGGTCCGGCCCTCGTCATCCTGCACGCGTTGCAGCGCGAATTCGGGTTCATCTCGGACGAGGCCGTGGCGCTGGTCGCCGACGCGCTCAACCTGACGCGCGCCGAGGTCCACGGCATCGTCACCTTCTATCATGACTTCCGGCGCGAACCGGCCGGCCGGCACGTGCTGAAACTGTGTCGGGCCGAGGCCTGCCAGGCGCTGGGTGGCGAGCGCCTCGCTGCGCACGGTCAATCGCGGCTGGGCATCACCTGGGGTGGGACGACGGCCGACGGCGGCGTGACGCTGGAGCCTGTGTTCTGCCTCGGCCTCTGCGCCAGCGGCCCGGCCGCCCTGATCGATGGCCGCCCGGTCGGACGGCTCGACGCGGCGCGTCTCGACCGCCTGCTCGACGAGGTGTCGTCGTGAGCGCGCGGGTCTATCTGCCGCGCGATGCCGCCGCGCTCGCCGTTGGCGCCGACGATGTCGCCCAAGCGCTGAGCGCCGCCGCGCAGCGGCGCGGCGTGACCCTGGAGATCATCCGCACCGGCTCGCGCGGCCTGTTCTGGCTGGAGCCGATGCTCGAGGTCGCCACGTCGGAGGGCCGCGTCGCCTATGGGCCGGTCGAGGCGTCGGACGCCGAGACGCTGCTCGACGCCATCCTCGCCGGCGGCGGTCCGCACCGGCTGCGACTCGGCCCAACCGAGGCGATCCCGTTCCTCAAGCGCCAGACGCGCCTGACCTTCGCGCGCTGCGGCATCACAGACCCGCTGTCGCTCCATGACTATCGCGCCGCCGGCGGCTATCGCGGCCTCGACCGGGCGCTCAGCCTCGGCCCGGCGGCGATTGTCGAGACGGTTGTGGAGTCGGGCCTGCGCGGCCGCGGCGGCGCTGGCTTCCCGACCGGCATCAAGTGGCGCACCGCGCGCGAGGCGGTCGGTCAGCCCAAGTACATCGTCTGCAACGCCGACGAAGGCGACTCCGGCACCTACGCCGACCGCATGATCATGGAGGGCGATCCCTTCTGCCTGATCGAAGGCATGACCATCGCCGCCATCGCCATCGGCGCCGCCAAGGGCTTCATCTACATCCGCTCGGAATACCCGCACGCCATCGCCACCATGGAAGCGGCGCTCGCGATCGCGCGACGCGATGGCCGCCTCGGCACCAATGTCGCCGGCTCGGGTCACGCATTCGACATCGAGATCCGCGTCGGCGCCGGCGCCTATGTCTGCGGCGAGGAAACGGCGCTGCTCGACAGCCTGGAGGGCAAGCGCGGCATGGTGCGCGCCAAGCCGCCGCTACCGGCGCATCGCGGCCTGTTCGGCCGGCCGACCGTGGTCAACAACGTGCTGTCGCTCGCCGCAGTACCGACCATCCTCGCCGACGGTGCTGATGCCTATCGCGATCTCGGCATGGGTCGCTCGCGCGGCACCATGCCGATCCAGCTCGCCGGCAATGTGCGCTACGGCGGCCTGTTCGAGACCGCTTTCGGCGTGACTTTGGGCGGACTGGTCGACGATATCGGTGGCGGCACGCTGAGCGGGCGGCCTGTGCGCGCGGTGCAGGTCGGTGGCCCGCTGGGCGCCTATTTCCCGCGCGCGCTGTTCGACACGCCGTTCGACTATGAGGCGTTTGCCCAGCGCGACGGGCTGATCGGCCATGGTGGTGTCGTGGTGTTCGACGACACCGTCGACATGGCATACCAGGCGCGCTTCGCCATGGAGTTCTGCGCCATCGAGTCCTGCGGCAAGTGCACGCCCTGCCGCATCGGCTCGACGCGCGGTGTCGAGGTGATCGACCGCATCGTGCGCGGCGAGAAGCGCGAGGCCAATCTCGCGTTGCTCGAGGATCTCTGCGGTACGCTGAAATTCGGCTCGCTCTGTGCTTTGGGTGGCTTCACGCCCTACCCCGTGATGAGCGCGCTGCGCTATTTCCCCGAGGATTTCGGCGCCCGAAACGGCGCCGTCCCGGCTTGAGGTCGAGGCCATGTCCCTGATCAAGGAAACCGATTACGGCACGCCACCCGCCAGAACGGACAAGACCGTCACGCTCTCCATCGACGGAGTTGCCGTCACCGTTCCCGAGGGCACCTCCATCATGCGCGCGGCGATGGAGGCCGGCATCAAGGTGCCCAAGCTGTGCGCCACCGATTCCGTCCAGGCCTTCGGCTCCTGCCGCCTGTGCCTGGTCGAGATCGAGGGTCGCACCGGCACGCCGGCCTCGTGCACGACGCCGGCCGCCTCGGGCTTGCGCGTCTCGACCCAGACCGAGCGGCTGAAGAAGCTCAGGCGTGGTGTGATGGAGCTCTACATCTCCGATCACCCCCTTGACTGCCTGACCTGCGCGGCGAACGGCGATTGCGAGCTGCAGGATATGGCCGGCGCCGTCGGCCTGCGGGAGGTGCGCTACGGCTATGCCGGCGAGAACCATCTCGGCGCGGCCAAGGACGAGTCGAATCCCTATTTCACCTTCGATCCGTCGAAATGCATCGTTTGCTCGCGCTGCGTGCGGGCCTGCGAGGAGGTCCAGGGCACTTTCGCGCTGACCATTGACGGCCGCGGCTTCGACTCGAAGGTCGCCGCCGGGCTCGACGAGAAGTTCCTCGACTCGGAGTGCGTCTCCTGCGGCGCCTGCGTGCAGGCCTGCCCGACCGCGACCTTGATGGAGAAGTCGGTCATCGACATCGGCCAACCCGAGCACTCCGTCGTCACGACCTGCGCCTATTGCGGCGTCGGCTGCTCGTTCAAGGCGGAGATGCGCGGCGAGGAGGTCGTACGCATGGTGCCGTTCAAGGACGGCAAGGCCAATCGCGGCCATTCCTGCGTCAAAGGCCGCTTCGCCTGGGGCTACGCGACCCACAAGGAGCGCATCCTCAAGCCGATGATCCGTGCGCGCATCACCGATCCCTGGCGCGAGGTCTCGTGGGACGAGGCGCTTTCCCATACCGCCTCGGAGTTCAAGCGCCTCCAGGCGACCTACGGTCGCGGCGCGATCGGCGGTATCACCTCCTCGCGCTGCACCAACGAGGAGACCTTCCTGGTGCAGAAGCTGGTGCGCGCCGGCTTCGGCAACAACAACGTCGACACCTGCGCGCGTGTCTGCCACTCGCCGACCGGCTATGGTCTGTCGACCACCTTCGGCACCTCGGCCGGCACGCAGGATTTCGATTCGGTCGAGCACGCCGACGTCATGATCGTGCTGGGCGCCAACCCGACCGACGGCCATCCTGTCTTCGCGTCGAGGCTGAAAAAGCGACTGCGCCAGGGCGCCAAGCTGATCGTCATCGATCCACGGCGCATCGACCTCGTGCGCATGCCGCACGTCGAGGCCGCGTATCATCTGCCATTGCTGCCCGGCACTAATGTGGCGATCCTCGATTCATTGGCGCACGTTATCGTCACCGAAGGCTTGGTCAACGAGGCCTTCGTTCGCGAACGCTGCGATTGGGATGAGTACCAGCGTTGGGCCGCCTTCGTCGCCGAGCCGCGCAACAGCCCGGAGGCGGTGGCGGCGATTTCCGGCGTACCGGCCGAGACTATCCGCGGCGCCGCGCGGCTCTACGCCACCGGCGGCAACAGCGCGATCTACTACGGGCTGGGCGTCACCGAGCACAGCCAGGGCTCGACCGCCGTCATGGCGTTGGCCAACCTCGCGATGGCGACGGGCAATATCGGGCGCCCCGGCGTCGGCGTGAATCCGCTGCGCGGCCAGAACAACGTCCAGGGCTCCTGCGACATGGGCTCGTTCCCGCACGAGCTCAGCGGCTACCGCCACGTCTCCGACGACGCCACGCGCGCGATGTTCGAGGCGCTGTGGAACGTCCCGCTCGACAGGGAACCGGGCCTGCGCATTCCCAACATGCTCGACGCGGCGGTCGATGGCTCGTTCAAGGGCATCTACATCCAGGGCGAGGACATCCTGCAATCCGACCCCGACACCCGGCACGTGGCCGAGGGCCTGGCGGCGATGGAATGCGTCGTCGTGCACGACCTCTTCCTCAACGAGACCGCGAACTACGCCCATATCTTCCTGCCGGGCTCGACCTTCCTGGAGAAGGACGGCACCTTCACCAATGCCGAGCGGCGCATCCAGCGCGTGCGCAAGGTGATGACACCGCGCAATGGTCTGGCCGACTGGGAGGTCACGCTGGCGCTCGCGAAGGCGATGGGCTTGCCGTTCCACTACGATCACGCCGCGGAGATCATGGACGAGATCGCCGCGCTGACGCCGAGCTTCGCCGGCGTGTCGTTCGCCCGGCTCGACGCGCTGGGCTCGATCCAATGGCCATGCAATGAAGCGGCGCCGGACGGCACGCCGGTCATGCACCGCGACCGCTTCGTGCGCGGCAAGGGCCGCTTCATGATCACCGAGTACGTGCCCACCGACGAGCGCACCGGTCCGCGCTTCCCGCTGCTGCTGACAACCGGGCGCATCCTCAGCCAGTACAATGTCGGCGCCCAGACGCGGCGCACCGCGAATGTCGCGTGGCACACGGAGGACCGGCTCGAGATCCATCCGCACGACGCCGAGCAGCGCGGCATCCGCGACGGCGACTGGGTCAAGCTGCAGAGCCGCGTCGGCGCCACCAGCCTGCGCGCGTTGGTCACCGATCGCGTCGCGCCAGGCGTGGTCTATACGACCTTCCATCATCCCGACACGCAGACCAACGTGGTCACGACGGAGTACTCGGACTGGGCGACCAATTGCCCCGAGTACAAGGTCACCGCCGTGCAATGCACGCCGTCGAACGGGCCGACCGAGTGGCAGAAGGACTACGAGGCGCTCACCGCCCGCTCGCGTCGCATCGTTCCAGCGGACGCCGCCGAATGACAGCCGACGTACCGCCGCCGGTCCAACGCGTGGCCCGCACCGCCTGGGCCGGCGGCGAACTATCCGCAGGCACGCGCATGGTACCCGAGGAGACCGCGATCGCGCTCACCTACAACCGCGTGACGCATGCGGTGATGATGGCGACGCCGGCCGATCTTGAGGATTTCGCCGTCGGCTTCAGCCTGACCGAGGGCATCGTCGAGCGGCCGCCGGAGATCGAGGAACTCGAAGTCGTGCCGTCCGACAACGGCATCGAACTCAGGATGTGGATCGGCGAGGACCTCGGCGCGGCGTTCCACGACCGGCGGCGCCATCTCGCCGGCCCGACCGGCTGCGGCCTGTGCGGCATGGACAGCCTCGCCGAGGCCATGCG
This sequence comes from Alphaproteobacteria bacterium, assembly GCA_016869975.1. Lineage (GTDB taxonomy): Bacteria > Pseudomonadota > Alphaproteobacteria > Reyranellales > Reyranellaceae > JAFAZJ01. Next base: position 3,543 of record VGCZ01000015.1, on the reverse strand, counting down.
CCCGCCGCGTGTTGTGGTCAGCGACCTACGCCTGACGGCCGATGACGTGTGCCGCGCGATCGCCACCCTGCCATCGGCGCAGACGATCAACCGCCAGACCCGCGCGGTGCACGGCGCGGCATTCTGGACACCGGACGCCGGCCTCGTCGCCTTGCGCGAGGATGTCGGCCGCCACAACGCCGTCGACAAGCTCGCCGGCGCGCTTTCCCGACAGTCGCTCGGCGCCGGTGATGGCCTGCTGCTCCTGACCAGCCGCGTCTCGATCGAGATGGTGCAGAAGGCGGCCGCGATTGGCGCGCCTATCGTCGTAGCGGTGTCGGTGCCGACCGCTCTCGCCGTGCGCGCCGCCGAGGCGGCCGGCATCACACTGATCGCCGTGGCGCGCGACGACGGCTTCGAGATCTTCAGCCACGCTGAACGCATCGTGTCGGGACCAATCGCCGATGTCGCCTGACAAGCTTGTCCACATGGCCAACCAGATCGGCAAGTTCTTCGCCCACGAGGGCGAGGCGCAGGCGGCGCAGAGCGTCGCCACGCATCTGCGCCGCTACTGGGATCCCCGGATGCGCCGCGCCATCCTTGCGTACTACGAGTCTGGCGGCGCGGGCCTCGATCCCATCGTGCGACAGGCGGTCGGCGGCTTGAAAGAGAAGGAGTCGCTCTGATCGGGACCGCCAGCGTCTCGCCAGCGGTACCAAAGAAGACTCAACCGATCCTGACCATCGTCTCGCGGAACTGTACTTGGCGCTTGGCGTAGCTCAGTGCGCTCATGCGCAGGCGGTTGGCGTTGTCCTCGGACAGTTCGCGCGCGACCTTGGCCGGCGAGCCCAGGATCAGCACGCCGCTGGGGAATTCCTTGCCCTCGGTGACGACGGCGCCGGCGCCAACGAGACTGCGCGCGCCGATCACCGCCTTGTTCAGCACCACCGCCTGGATGCCGATCAGCGCGCCATCATGCACGATGCAGCCGTGCAGCATCGCCTGGTGGCCGATGGTGACATCCGCGCCGACGATCAGCGGGCAGCCTGGATCGGTGTGCAGGATCGCCGCTTCCTGCACGTTGCTGCCCTTGCCGATGGTGATCGGCTCGTTGTCGCCGCGCAGCACGGCGCCCGGCCACACGCTGGCGCCCTCGGCCAGGGTGACCTTGCCGATCACGGTCGCCTCCGGCGCCACCCAGGCGGTCGGATGGATCACCGGCGCGTGCTCGCCGAGCTTGTAGATGGCCATGAACGTCTCCGATCCCCTTCGATTTGGTCTCCGCCGCCTTAGCATTGCCGGGCCGGTCTTGCTAGGCTTGGTCCCGTTCGCGAGGAGCGTCGATTCATGGCCACCGATCTCATCCGCCTGACCGCCACAGAAGCGGTGGGCCTGTTGAAGAAGGGCGAGGTCTCGCCGCTCGAGCTGATCGACGCCGCCGAGAAACGCATCGCCGCGGTCGAGCCGGCGGTCAACGCGCTGCCGACACTGTGCCTCGATCGCGCGCGCGATCACGCCAAGCGGTTGATGGCCGGCAAGGGCCGCGAAGCCGAAGGCGAGGCCGGCTGGCTCGCCGGCCTGCCCGTGGCGATCAAGGATCTCGCCGACGTCGCCGGGGTACGCACGACCTACGGCTCGCCGATCTTCAAGGACCACGTGCCGACCAAGTCACACCCGCTGGTCGAGCGCATCGAGCGCAAGGGTGGCGTGGTGATCGCCAAGTCGAACACGCCGGAGTTCGGCGCCGGCGGCAACACCTTCAACGAGGTCTTCGGCCGCACGCTCAATCCGTGGAACACGTCGCTGACCTGCGGCGGCTCGACCGGCGGCGGCGCGGTGGCGCTGGCCACTGGCGAGGCCTGGCTGGCGCAGGGCTCCGACCATGGCGGATCGCTGCGCGGGCCGGCGACCTTGTGCTCGGTGGTCGGCATCCGGCCCTCGCCCGGCCGTGTCACGCGCGGCACAAGCAACAACCTGTTCTCGCCGATGTCGGTGCAGGGGCCGATGGCACGCAACATCCCCGACCTGGCGCTGTTTCTCGACACAATGGCCGGTTACTGCCCGCTCGATCCGCTGACTTTCGACGCACCGGCCGTATCCTTCGTCGACGCGGTGAAGGCGCCACAACGCAAGCTGCGCATCGGCTTCACGACCAATTTCGGCGGCGCCCTGCCGGTCGACCGCGAGACACGCGAGATCTGCGCCCGCGAGGTGCGCCGCTTCGAGCAGGCCGGCTGCGTTGTCGAGGAGGCCTTCCCCGAACTCGGCCCGGTCGACGAGACCTTTCTCGCGCTGCGCTCGCAGGTCTTCCTGGTCGACCGCGAGCTGCAACTGCAAACCCATCGCGCGCTCCTGAAGCCCGACATCATCTGGAACACCGAGCGCGCCCTTGAACAATCGCCCAGCGTGCTGGCCAAGGCCGACCGCGAACGCGCCGCCCTCTATCGCCGCTTCGCCGCGTTCTTCACCCGCTACGACGTGCTGGTCACGCCGGGCGCCGCCACCCCCGCCTGGGACGTCACCCTGCGCGCCCGCGACGTGATCGATGGCGTGAAGCTCACCAACTATATCGCCGGCAGCGCGCTGACCTCGGCGATCACGCTGACCACTTGCCCCGCCGTCTCGGTGCCCTGCGGCTTCGACGGCTTCGGCCGGCCGGTCGGCCTGCAGATCGTGGCCCCCGCCCGACAGGAGGCGCTGGCCCTGCACACGGCGGCGGTTTTCGAGCGCTTGTCGGAACTTAGCTTGCTCCTGCCGATCGACCCGCGGGCGGGCACGGTGCCGCCGATCTAATGTCTCAATGGAGTCAGTAAGCTAACCAAACTCTTGCGTAGACATTGCAATTCGCGTGTAAAATAAGTAATATCAAACTCTTAAAGCGATGGCGTAAAAATAATTTTCAGGGGAACTGCTAGTGATTATGAATGAGCTCAGCCAACAGATTCGGCTTGTCCTCAACGAAGGCGGCACGCTGCCGGTGGACGCCACGACGCTCAACGACAGCGACGACCTCTACGCGGTGGGACTTACTTCGCATGCCACGGTCAATCTGATGCTAGGTCTCGAGGAGCGCTTCGACGTCGAGTTTCCCGACCGCCTGCTGCGGCGGCGCACCTTCGAGAGCATCGACGCGATCAGCGCCGCGGTCAACGAGCTGTTGGCGACCAAGAAGGCGGCATGACATCGACGCTCGCGCGCGCGCGTTGTGTAGGGTCCGAGGTCGCCGCGCGATACGCCGAGAGCGTCGATCGCGACGCCCGCTTCCCGCATGAGGCTTTCGGCGCCCTGAAAGAGGCCAAGCTGCTCGGCGTCATGGTGCCGCGCGCCCATGGCGGCGATGGCGCGTCCATCGCCGACATCGTCGCGATCTGCCATGCCTTGGGCCAGCACTGCGCGTCGACAGCGATGATCTACGCCATGCACCAGATCCAGGTCGCCTGCGTCGTGCGCCACGGCGAGGCCAGCGCCTGGCATCGCGGCCTTATGGAACGGCTCGTGGGCGAGCAGCTGCTGCTGGCCTCGGCGACCACGGAAGCCGGCGTCGGTGGCGACGTGCGCAGCAGC
>VGCZ01000014.1 GCA_016869975.1 Alphaproteobacteria bacterium | reverse complement strand
TGATCGACGAGCTGGTGACGCGCGGGCTGGTGCGGATCTATGGGGTCGACGAGGCCGAGTATCTCGAGGTCGTCGACTGGCGGCAGATCCAGCGCGTCGGCAAGCGCGCGCGGCGGCGCTATCCCGGTGATCCGTCGCGGCCGGACCCGGTGCCCGAACCGGTCCAGGCGGCGCTACCCGCCGCCGCCCCTGAAGCGCCACCATCGGAGCCGCCGCCCGCCGTGTCGGCGGTGGTGGCCAAGTGGCGCCAGGTGGTGGGCCGCGCGCTGCGGCGAATGCTGCCCAACGGGCCACCGGGCGACACAGAGCAATGGATCGACCACTGGATCGGCGAGGGCTACGACCTGGCGTCCGACGTGCTGCCGGCGATCAGCCTGGCCTGCCGCCCGTCGCCCGATCTCGGCGCGCCGCTGGGCTTGGCCGCGGCGGCGGCCTTCGCCGAGGCCAATCGCGCCCGCCGCCTGGCCGCGGCGCCGCCGGGGACTTGAGCGCGTGACTCCGATCGTCCCTCGGAGGGAGAAGGTGGATCCAACGCCGGATGCGACGGCGGCGCGGCTCGGCGTCTAGCGCCGATCGAGATTGTCGTGCAGGCGCGCTTGCAGCGCCTTGATGTCGATCTGACTCACCGAGCCTGAGCCGGCGAGGTCCAGCGCATGCGCCGCCGCCGCGCCGGTGGCGATGCACGGGCCCATCACGCGCACCGAGGAGAGCGCCGCCGGATCGCCGTCGATGCAGCGGCCGGCCGCCAGCAGATTGTCGGCGCCCTCCGGCACCAGCGAGCCCAGCGGCACCCAATGCATGTGATCATCGCCGAACTCCTCCCAATGGACGTCGTCCGGCCTGTTGTGCAGCTCGATCGGCCAGGAGCAGCGGGCGATGGCGTCGTCGTGGCGCGTGCCGGTCCGCACTTCCTCGACGGTCAGGTGATGGCGGCCCTTGATCCAGCGGGTCATGCGGATGCCGGGTTGACCGTAGACGCGCACCTGGGCGTGCGCGAAGGCGGCGGCATACTCGTCCTTCAGGAAACGCAGCAGGCGATCGGCCTGGTCGCGGCCGTCCAAGGTCATGCGCGCGGCGCCCAGCGGATCGAGCGGCGTGGCGATGTGCGTCATGTTCACCAGCGCGCGGTCCTCGCCGAAGGTGGCGAACAGGAAGCCGTCGTGCCGCCGCAGGCCATAGGGCGCCGACTTCGCGATCAGGCGCGCCTTCAGCTCGGCGCGGTCGATGGCGGCGAGCGCCGCGCAATCGACGCCTTCCAGCACCATCATGTTGGTGCCCCAGACCGGCGTGTTGGGCTCGCGGCAGGCGAAACCCGCCGCCCAGGCCAAGGCCGCGTCGCCCGACGCGTCGATCCAACCCGACGCGCGCACTTCGACCATGCCGTAGCGCGTCGCGAAGCGTGCCGAACGCAGCCGGCCGCCGTCGCGCGTGACGTCCTGCAACAGCGCCCCGGTGATCGGCGCGATCGTCGGCAGCGAGGCCACCTTGCGTTCGATCCAGCGCCCCAGCGCCACCTCGTCGTAGGGCACGACGATGGTGTTGCGCCGGCCGTGCATCGGCTTGAGCGCGCCCAGCGCGTCGAGGTCGCGGATGATCTCCTGCGCGATGCCATGCACCGTGGGGTATGGCGTCGGGCCGTTGGAGTAGAAGCCGCAAAACGAACCGATCGTCGCCGCTACGGATTGGCCGCCCAACGTCGGCGCGCCGTCGATCAGCGCGACGCGCCGGCCGAGCCGGGCTGCTTCGACGGCGGCGGAGATGCCGGCGACGCCGGCGCCCAGCACCGCCAGATCGGCTTCGACGACGACGGGCACGGGCGAGGCGCCGCGCGTGACGATGGTGGTGGCGAGATCGAGGTTGGCCATTGCCTCAGTTTACCCGCCGGCTAAGATCAAGTCGCCAATGCCCTGCAATATTCCTCTCCATCCGGATCGCGGCATCCGCCGGCTTGTCGAGCGCCCTTGCGGCTCGATGAACGACGGCATGCACTTGCCCACAACATTCAGATGACTGTAACGCCAGTTTCCACAACATTTGGGGCTCTGCCCGTTGTGCGTCCGGATCCGGTGATGCAAGACGGTGACATGACCCTGCGCATGCATTCCGACACATCGCGTGACGACAGCGCGATCCTGTGGCGCCGGCTGTTCCGGCTGTGGGTGCTGATGAGCGGCGTCTGGGCTTTCATGGGCATCTGGACGACGGGCCTTGGCTGCTCGCTGGGCGGTCTGTCGGCGAGTTGGTGCGTCGCCTCGCCGGTCCTGAACTGGGGCGAGGTCGCTTACGAGCTGTTCGGCCTGCCGCTGTTCTTTCTGGTGAGCGGCCTGCTCGTGCGCGGCATGCTGCTGGGCACCCGCGCGCTCATCGCCAGCGCAGCACGCTTTTCTCGATCGCGCTGAGCAGCCAGTTCACCAGCAGGCCGAAGGTCGAGAGGATCGCCACGCCGGCCACCAGGTGGTCGGTCTGCATCAGATTGCCGGTGGCGAGGATGAAGGCACCGACGCCGTACTCGGCGCCGATCATCTCGGCGGCGACGACCAGGATCAGCGCGATCGAGGCGGTGATGCGGAAGCCCGCCAGGATGCCGGGCATGGCGCCGGGCACCACGACCTTCCAGACGATGTGGCGCGCCGGCAGGCCGAAGCTCTGCGCCATGCGGATCAGGTTGCGCGGCACCTGATCGCAGGCGGCGTAGGCGGCGATCACCGTGGGGAAGAACACACCGAAGGCGATCGTCGCGACCTTCGAGGCCTCGCCGATGCCGAACCACAGGATGAACAGCGGCAGGAGCGCGATCTTGGGAATCGGGAACAGCGCGGAGACCAGCGGCAGCAGGCCGGCGCGCGCCAGCGAGAAGATGCCCATCGACAGGCCGATCGCCAGCCCGGCCAGGGTGCCCAGCGCCCAGCCCAGGCCGATGCGGCGCGCCGATTCCCAGAGGTGCTTCTGCAAGGTGCCGCGCTCGATCATCTCGCCGAAGGCGAGGACCACCGATGTCGGGCTGGGCAGCGAGTTGGCCGAGATCCAGCCGCGGCTCGAGGCGACGTGCCACAGCAGCAGCAGCGCGGCGAAGACAAGCCACGGCACCCAGCGACGCGGGCGCGCTTCGTATCCGCCGCCGCGGAAGGGCACGCCCTCAGCCATGCTGCACCTCGCGTTCGGCTTCGCGCGCCTCCTCGCGGATCAGCCGCCACAGCCGCTCGCGCATCCCGGCGATGACCGCCGCGCCGCGCGTGGCGACCGGCGTGTCGATGGCGACGATCTCGCGGATGCGACCGGGCCGACGCGACAGCACGACGACGCGGTCGGCCAGCCGCGCCGCCTCGTCGAGATTGTGCGTGACGTAGAGCCGCGTGCCGCGCTCGCGCGCCCAGATCGACAGCAGATCCTCCATCAGGATCTCGCGGGTCTGTGCGTCGAGCGCCGAGAGCGGCTCGTCGAGCAGCAGCACCGCCGGCCGCACAACCAGCGCGCGGGCGATGCCGACGCGCTGGCGCATGCCGCCGCTCAGCTGCTTGGGCAAGGCTTGTGCGAAATCGCCGAGCCCGGTGAGCGCCAGCGCCTCTTCGACGCGCTCCTGCCGCTGCCGCGCTGAAAGCGGATGATGCTCGAGCGCCAGCGCGACATTGGCCTGCACCGTGCGCCAGGGCAGCAGCGCGAAATCCTGGAAGACGTAGGTGAAGGGATTGAGCGAGTCCTGGCGCGGCGCGCCCGCGGTCACGACGCGGCCGGCGCTCGGCTTCAGCAGCCCGCCGACGATGCCCAGCAGGGTGGACTTGCCGCAGCCCGACGGCCCGACCAGCGCTACGGTCTCGCCCTCGCCGATCGCAAGCTCGATGCCGTCGAGGACGAGCAGCCCGTCATAGCGATGCGTCACGCCCTCGATGCGGATGTCCATGCGCGCGCTTTAGAGCCCGCGGATCTCGCGCTCGGCCTTCATCGCGCGCACGGCCTGGCGCAGCGCGTGGGCGGTGAAGTCGATGTCCTTCTGATTGTGCGTCGCCGAGACCAGGCCGCCGGTGCCGCCCATGATGTCGACGCCATAGACCAGCATCGCCATGCGCACCTTGCCGAGATAGGCCGCGTCGCGCGCGCCCTTGAGCCCTTTGAAGCCGAGCTTCAGCGGATCGAAGCTCGCCGGGTCGATCGCCACGCCGTTGGGGTTGGAGAAGATCTGGAAGGCCGAGGAATCTCCGTAGACGCCCCACGGGACGCCTTCCTCGACCAGCACCTGGCGCAGCGCGGCGCGCAAGGTCGCGGTGGTGGCGTTGGCCTTGGCCGGCGCGTCCTCGCGCTCGAGGATCTCCAGCGCGGCGACGGCGGCGGCGGCCGAGAGCGGGTTGGCGTTGTAGGTGCCGGGATGGGCGATCTTCTCGAGCTTCTTCGACTTGGTGAAGCCGAAGTCGAGCAGGTCGAGCACGTCCTTGCGGCCGGCGACCGCGCCGCCCGGCAAGCCGCCGGCGATGATCTTGGCGAGGATGCAGAGGTCGGGCGTGATGCCGAAGGCCTTCTGCGCGCCGCCGGTCGACCAGCGGAAGCCGGTGATCACCTCGTCGAAGATCAGCAGCACGCCGGCCTTCCTGGTCGCCTCGCGCAGCGCTTGCAGGAAGCCCGGTGGCAACGGCACCTGGCCCCACGACGCGCCCGACGGCTCGAGCATGACAGCGGCGATGTCGTCGCGCTCTTCCAGCAGCTTGACCGTCGGCGCCACGTCGCTCGTCGGCATGACGATCGACTGGTCGATCATGTTGGGCAGAATGCCCACGGGCGTGCCGCCCTCGAAATGCGAGGTGCCACCCGGCACGACGCCGTCATGCCAGCCATGGAAATGGCCGGTGAAGCGCACGACCTTCTGCTTGCCGGTGAAGGCCCGCGCCAGGCGCAGCACCATGTGCGAGGCCTCGGTGCCGCTCGACGTGAAGCGCACCTTCTCGGCGCAAGGGATCAGCTTGCACACCAGCTCGGCCCAGCGCACCTCCAGCTCGTGCGAGGCGCCCAGATGCGTGCCCAGCGCCGCCTGCTTCTGGATCGCCTCGACCACCTCGGGCCGGGAGTGGCCGAGGATCATCGCGCCATGGCCGCCGAAATAGTCGACGTACTCATGACCGTCGGCGCACCACTTGCGGCTGCCTTTGCCATGCGTGGCGTAGAGCGGGTAGGGATCGAGATGGCGGCCGTCATGCGTGATGCCGCTGGGCAGCTTCTGCGCCGCGCGCTTGAACAGCTTCTCCGAAGTCGGCGTCTTCGCCCGATAGTCGGCGGCGATGGTCGAGTTGGTCTGGGCTTCGGCGGGCATCGCCATGGCAGGCTCCTCGGGCGCTGGGACAGCGCACACTGTAGCTTAGCGTCGTCGCGGGTCGAAAAAATGAGTCTCGCGACAACAGGTCCTATATTCACAAGAAAAGTTTGTTCTATTGTCGATATTCCAGACGAGTCGAAAGGCGGCCGCCATGGCGATCGCGATGGGCAGTGGGGGCGCGAAGGGCGGGGGGCCGTCCTTCGTCGAGCTGTTCACGCCCAAGCTCGTGACCGTCATGCGCGAGGGCTACAGCCTCGACGCGTTGCGCGCGGACGCGCTCGCCGGGCTGACTGTCGCCATCGTCGCGCTGCCGCTGTCGATGGCCATCGCCATCGCCTCGGGCACGACGCCGGAGCGCGGGCTCTACACGGCGATCGTCGGCGGCTTCCTGATCTCGGCGCTGGGCGGCAGCCGCTTCCAGATCGGCGGACCGGCGGGCGCCTTCATCGTGCTGGTCGCCGCCTGCGTGGCGCGCCACGGCATCGAGGGCTTGATCCTCGCCACGCTTCTGTCCGGCGTGATGCTGCTGGCGATCGGTCTGCTGCGGCTGGGAACCTTCATCAAGTACATCCCGTATCCCGTGACGGTCGGCTTCACCGCCGGCATCGCGGTGATCATCTTCGCCAGCCAGCTCAAGGACCTGCTTGGGCTGACGCTCGCGGGTCCCGAGCCCGGACCGTTTCTCGCCAAGCTCGACGTGCTGAAGGACGCGCTGCCCACGCTCAACGTCCCGGCCGCGGGCCTGGCGCTGGGCACCATCGTCGTGATCGCGGGTCTGCGGCGCCTGCGGCCGGGTTGGCCCGGGATGCTCCTCGCCATCGCGCTCGCGTCGGTCGCGGCCGCGCTTCTCGAGCTGCCGGTCGAGACCATCGGCGCGCGCTTCGGCGACATGCCGCGCAGCCTGCCGGCACCATCATTGCCCGAGATCACCTGGGCGAAGGTCGAGGCGGTGCTGCCCGATGCGATGGGCTTCGCGCTGCTGGGCGCCATCGAGTCGCTGCTCTCGGCCGTGGTCGCCGACGGCATGACGGGCCGACGGCATCGCTCGAACTGCGAGCTGGTGGCGCAGGGCGCGGCGAATATCGGCTCGGCGCTGTTCGGCGGCATCTGCGCCACCGGCACCATCGCGCGCACGGCGACCAATGTGCGCGCCGGCGCGCGCGGGCCGGTCGCCGGCATGCTGCACGCGCTGTTCCTCATGCTCTTCCTGCTGGTCGCCGCCCCGCTGGCGCGCCACATCCCGCTCGCCGCGCTGGCCGGCGTGCTGGCGGTGGTGGCCTGGGGCATGGTCGAGCGGCATGCGCTTGCGGCGCTGCTGCGCACGTCGTGGGGCGACGCCGTCGTCGTCGCAGCGACCTTCCTGCTGACGGTGCTGCGCGATCTCACCGAGGGCATCGTCGTCGGCTTCACCATCGGCCTGCTGCTGTTCCTCGACCGCATGTCGCAGGCGATCCAGGTGCAAGGCGGCCGAGGGCTGGTGGCCGACGACCGCGCCGACGACTCCGGCCGAGACCCCTACGATCCCGCCGCGTCGCACGCCACCGATCGCGACACCGTCGTCTATCGCATCTCAGGGGCGTTCTTCTTCGGCTCGGCCGCCGCCGTCGACGCCGTGCTCGACCGCATCGGCGATCATCACCGCACGTTGGTGCTCGATCTCGCGGGCGTACCGTTCGTCGACTCGACGGCGGCGACGACTATCGCCGGCATCGCCGCCAGGGCGCGCCGCCGCGCCGGCCGCGTGGTGCTCACCGGCACGACGCGCGAGATGCGCCGCACGCTCGTCGCCCACGGCGTGCGCCCGCCTCTTGTACGCTTCAAGGCGGCGCCAGAGAAGTCGGGCGGATAGACTCTCCACCCTCCGCCGCTGGCGGTGAAAGGTGGAAGCCGTTACTCCGCGGCCGGCGCGGCGGCCTTTTTCTTGGCCTCGAACTTCTCCTTTTCCTCGGCCTTCAGCTCCTTCTTCGACAGCTTGCCGACCGGGGTCTTGGGCAGTTCGTTGCGCACCTCGAAGGCGACCGGGAACTCGTGCTTGCCGATCTTGCCGGTGAGGTGGGCCTTCAGCTCGTCGAAGCTCAGGCTGGCGCCGGGCTTGAGCTTGACGAACACCTTGGGCGCCTCGCCGCGATACTCGTCGGGGATGCCGATGACGATGCACTCCTCGACCGCGGGATGCTCGTAGGTCGCCTCCTCGATCATGCGCGGATAGACGTTGTAGCCGGAGGAGATGATCAGGTCCTTCGAGCGGTCGACCAGGAAGAGCCAGCCGTCCTCGTCCATGTAGCCCATGTCGCCGGTGCGCAGGCCCTTCCAGTTGCTGGTGGGCGTGCTGAACAGCACCTTGTCGCTCTCGTCCTGCTTCTTCCAGTAGCCCTTCATCACCTGCGGGCCGATGATGCAGACCTCTCCGACATTGTCCTTACCGGCGGGCAGCACCTTGGTGCCGTCCTCGAGCGAACGGATCTCGATGATCGTGCCTGGCATCGGGACACCGCACGAGCCGACGCGGCGCACGCTCTTGTCGACCGGGCAGATCGCGCCGGTCGGCGAGGTCTCGGTCAGGCCGTAGCCTTCGATCAAGGTGGCGCCGGTGAGCTTCTCGAAGCTCTGCTGCACCTCGACCGGCAGCGGCGCGCCGCCCGACATGCAGATCTTCAGCGAGGAGAGGTCGAGTTCCTTCGCCTTGGGATGCTTGTTGATCGCGGTGTAGAGGGTGGGCACGCCGGGCAGGAAGGTCGGCTTCTTCTTGCCCAGATCGTTGACGATCATGTCGACGTCGGGCCGCGGATAGAGGATCAATTGGTTGCCGTTGCGCACCGCGCCCAGCATGATTCCCGAGAGCGCGTAGATGTGGAACAGCGGCAGCACGCAGACGATCTTCTCGGTGCCGGGCTTGGTGTAGGGCACGGTCCAGGCCTGGCCCTGGCTCATCGCCGCCATGATGCAGCCATGCGTCAGCATCGCCGCCTTGGGCAGGCCGGTGGTGCCGCCGGTGTATTGCAGCAGCGCGACCTCGTCCCACAGATTGTCGCCCAGCTTGTGGCTGGTGTACTTGCCGTCGTTGGCCAGCAGGTCCTTGAACGCCATGTGCTTGTCGTCGCGCGGCCACTTCGAGATGTCGGCCTTCTTGGCGATCGGATAGAGCCAGTTCTTCGGCCAGGGCAGGAAGTCGGCGATCGAGCCGACGATCAGCTTCTTCAGTCGCGTCTTGCCCAGCATGCCGGCCATGTTGGGGTAGAGCGCCTTGACGTCGAGCGTGACCAGGAAGTCGGTCTCCGAGTCGCCGATCTTGAACTCGAGCTCGCGCGCGGCATCGAGCGGCGAGTAGTTCACCACCCGGCCACCCGCCTTCAGCACACCGAAGAAGGCGATGATGTAGTGCGGCGTGTTGGGCAGGTAGAGGCCGACGTGAACGCCGGGCTTCACGCCGAGCTTCTGGAAGCCGGCGGCGGCGCGGTCGGAGAGTTCCTTGTACTCCTTGAAGGTCGTGATCTTGTCGAGGAAGTCGGTCAGCGGCCGGTCACCATACTTGCCGCAGGCTTCCTCGAAAGCCTCGTGCAAGGCCTGCTTGGGTATGTCGAGATCCCAGGACACGCCCTGCGGATAGCTCTTTACCCAGGGATAATTGGCCATTCCCGCCTCCCAATGCCGCCCGCGCAGGCGCGGCGTGTTTCGTTGGGCGAACTATGTGAGGGCCGCGTGGTGAGGGTCAAGTGGCCATGGCGCGCGCAAGTCATCAAACGGCGTAGGGTCACTATTCGCTTGCGGGTACCTTGCGCGCCAGCGAGACTCGGATCTTATGAACGGCCGTTCATAGGGTGGATGGGAGGCGTTTGATGGCAATGCTGAGGCGGTGGTTGGTGTGCGCGTCATTGCTGGCCGTGGTGGCCGTGCCGGCGCAGGCTCAGGAGCAATGGAAAGTCGCGTCGGCCGCGCAGCCTGGCACGGCGCTGATCGGCTTCGTCGACACCTTCGCCGCCAATGCCACCAAGGCGTCGGGCGGCCGGTTCGTCGTCGAGCGCCAGTTCGTCGCCAGCGAGCAGGAGATCGCGACCCAGCTGGTGCGCGGCCGCCTGCAGATGGGCAGCGTTTCGGCGGCCGGCATGTCCGTCCTCATTCCCGAGGGCGCCGTGCTCAACACGCCGTTCCTGTGGGCCAGCAAGGCCGAGCGCGACTTCGTGCTCGACACAGTCGCGATGCCGGTGATGCGCCGCATTTACGAGGAGAAGGGCCTGGTGATCCTGGGTCAGTCCGAGGTCGGCTACAACGGCGTCGTTTGCAAGGGCGCCTGCCCGACGCCCGCCAGCGTCAAGGGCTTGAAGGTGCGCGTGGCGCCGACGCCGGCGTCCAAGATGTTCTGGCAGCAGCTGGGCGCCAACGGCGTGCAGTTGCCGCTGTCGGAGCTGTTCCCGGCGCTCGAGCAGAACCTCGTGGTCGCCTGCGACCTGCCGTTCTCATACTACATCACGACGCCGGCGGCGACGAGCGCGCCGCACTTCGTCGACACCCAGCACCTCCACCACCCGGCGTTCGCCCTCGTCAACAAGGGGCTGTGGGACAAGCTGCCGAAGGACGTGCAGGAAGGTCTGATGAAGGCGCCGGTGCCGGTCGCCGATACGCGCAAGGCGGTCGACGCCGAGCAGGAGGGGCGCATCGCCGACTTCCGCAAGAAGGGTGGCACCTTCGTCGAGCTGACCGACGCGCAGCGCGCGGAGTGGCGCAAGCTGGTGGAGCCGGCGCAGCTCGAGCTGGTGAAGTCGATCGGTGGGCGCGCTATGGAGCTGTTCGAGGCGATCCAGAAGGGCAAGCAGGAGTTCGCGGCCAAGAACAAGAAAAACTGAGCCGGTGAGCATGTGTGGCGGGGCGCTGGTGAGCGTCCCGCGTCTGGCGGTGCGCGGCGTTGGGGCGCGCCACAGGGGAGGGGAGTAGTGCAGTCGTTTGTTCATCGCGGCCTGACCTGGTTGTTCCGGGTCGAGGTCGTCATCGCCTGCACGGCCTTCGTGCTGGTCGCGGTCGCGCTCTTCGCCGATGTCATGGGGCGGGAGCTGTTCGGCAACGGAATCTTCGGCGCCCAGCGCTTCGCGGTCTACTGCACCGCGATCGCCGGCCTGCTTGGCTTCACCATCGTCGTGCATAGCGGCGGGCATCTGCGTGTCGGCGCCGTCGATCGCATGTTTCCGGAGTCATGGCACCCGATCATGACGCGCATCGGCGACCTGATCTCGGCCTTGATCTGCCTCGGGCTCGGTCTCTATGCGATCGAGTTCGTGCAGAACTCCTATAAGCTGGGCGAGAAGGGTATGGCGATTCAGATCAAGCTCTGGCCGATCCAGACCGTGATCCCCTATCTCTTCCTCGCATCGGCGCTGCGTTACCTCGCCTTCGCGGTCTTCCCCGCGATCCGCCCCGAAGAGAAGGAAGGCGAGTGATGAGCAGCGCCGTCGCCGCCACCCGCTCGATCGGCGTCTGGATCGCCGCGGGTCTTCTCGTCTTCATAGCGATCCTCGGCTTTACTGGGGGGCTCTCGCATCAGGTCGCGATCTTCTTCTGTCTGGTGCTGGCGATGCTCTTCCTGCGCCAGCCGGTGGTGCTGCTGCTCGCCGTCGCGACGGCGTTCACGCACGCCTATTTCGCCAAGAACAGCAAGGTCGAGTTCCTGATCCAGGACGTCTGGTTCACGGTCGACCGCGAGGTCCTGCTGTCGATCCCGATGTTCATGCTGGCGGGCGCGCTGATGACCCGCGGCTCGATCGCCCAGCGGCTGATCGACGTCATGCTGGCACTGACGCGGCCGATCCCCGGCGGCATGGGCATCGCCGCCGTGCTCGCCTGCGCGGTGTTCGCGGCTATCTCGGGATCGTCGATCGTCACCATGCTGGCGATCGGCTCGATCATGTATCCGGCGCTGCTGCGCGCCGGCTACGACCGCGCCTTCTCGATCGGCCTGATCTGCTCGGCCGGCACCTTGGGCATCATGATCCCGCCGTCGATCCCCATGATCTTGTTCGCGATCATGACCGACGTCTCGATCACCCACCTGTTCGCCGGCGGCATCGGGCCGGGCCTGTTCCTCGCCCTCTTGTTCGCGCTCTACTCCTATGGCGCCAACCGCAATCGCGAGACGCAGCGCTGGAGCCTCACGGAGATCGGCAACGCGCTCAAGCGCGGCGTGCTGGCGATGTTCCTGCCGGTCCTGCTGCTGGGCGGCATCTACACCGGCTACTTCACACCGACGGAGTCGGCGGCGTTGTCGCTGGTCTACGCCCTGCTGGTCGAGATCCTCGTGCACCGCGAGCTGAAGCCGCGCGACTACGGCACGGTCGTCTACGACACCGTGAAACTGCTGGGCACCTTACTGCCGCTGCTGGCGATCGCCGCCAGCCTCAACACGATCCTCGACTACGAGGGCATCGCCAAGGGTTGGGTGGAGTACGTCAAGGGCGCCGTCGCCAGCCCGACCTTGCTGATGTTCGGCATCAACGTGCTGCTGCTCATCGTCGGCTGCCTGATGGACGCGGGCTCGGCGATCCTGATCTTCTCGCCGCTGCTGCTGCCGCTGGCGCAGGCCGCCGGCTACGATCCCGTGCATTTCGGCATCATCATGACCGCCAACCTGGAGATCGGCTATCTCACGCCGCCGGTCGGGCTCAACCTGATCGTGGCGATGGCCGCCTTCCGCGAGAACTTCCTGTTCATCTGCAAGGCGGTGATTCCCTTCCTGGTGATCATGCTGGGCTGGCTGGTGCTGGTCTGCGCCTGGCCGCCGCTGACGATGTACTTCGTCGGCAAGTGAGCCGAGGCCCGCGCGGGCTGAATGAAAAGCGGCGCGCCCCTGGGGGCGCGCCGCTCGCGTTCGGGGATCGGCGGGCGCGTCAGCGCTTCATCGCCGCGAACTCCTTCTTGCCCTTCTGCACGGCGTCGTAGAGCTCCTGCGCGCGGCCGCCCATGCTCTTGACGAGGTCGGGCAGGCCCGGCTCGACCAGCTTGCGCCATTCCGCGCGCTGCGCGTCGGTGAGCTCGTGCACGAAGCCGCCCTTCTTGCGGAACTCGTCGATCTTCACCTTCTCGTCGTCGTCGACCATCTTGCGGAACTTGCTCGGCGGCGGCAGCGCCTTCTCGATCTTGTCGCGGGTCGCCGCCGGCAGCTTGTCCCACATGCCCTTGTTGACGACGATGATGGCGGGATGGTGCAGATGTCGCGTGTGCACGTAGTGCGGCGCCGAAGTCGCCGCCGGCGTGGTGATGTAGAACAGGAACGGCAGGTCGGCGCCTGACACCAGGTTCTGCTCCAGGCCTGGCCACGCCTCGGTCAGCGGCATCTGCACGCCGTTGGCGCCCAGCTGCTGCCAGAACATCTTCGACGCCGGTGTCGGCGCCACGCGCACCTTCATGCCCTTGACGCTGGCTGGCGTCAGGCAGGCGGTCTTGCAGATGACGTCGTTCCAGCCGACATCGGCCATCAGCAGCAGGTGCACGCCCTTCTCGGCGTAGATGCTGCGCATGACAGGCAGCGCGTACTTGTCGGTGACGTAGATGCGCTCGGCGTCCGACGACCACAGATAGGGCAGGCTGACGACGATGCCGTCGGGCACCGAGATGGCCGCGCCGCTGGGCGAACTGCCGCCCATCTGCAGGCGGCCGCGGATCAGCTGCTGGAACATCTCCTGCTCGTTGCCGACGAACTGACGCTCGACCTTGATATGGCCGTCCGCGTTGGCGTTCACGACGCCGATGATCTCCTCGAGAATGTTGAGCAGCACCGAGCCGGGCTGGGCGGCCGAGGCGAGTTTCCAGGGTTCCTGAGCGGCGGCTGGCAATGCCAGACCGGCCGACACCGCGCCGATCACGGCGGCACGGCGAAGCAGACGACGCATGGTGGTTTCCTCCTGATGGGTCGGCGCATGATGATGGCCGCCTGATGGGAGTATTTGGGTGAGGCAGAGGCGGCGTCAAATGGGAGGTTAGACACGTTATCTGACATAATTTCTCAATGAATCTTGATAATATAATGATTCAATGAGATAATATTCCAAACGTGAATCCCCTCTACCGCCGCCTCACCGCGGCCAACCAATTCCGCAGGCGCCACCCATGGCCCTCTCTTTGCGATTTCTGCTGGCGGCGCTCCTGCTGTCGCTAGTGTCGGCGTGCGGCATGTCCGGCGACGAAGCCGCCCCCAGCGACAAGGTCGCCGCGAGCGCCTGGCGCGAGTGGAAGCGCTACGGCGGCAACATCATCGACTATGGCGGCCGCAACAGCCGCAACGGCGGCGGGCACGAAAGCCGCGACCCGCTGGCCTCGCGCATCGGCACCTATTGGCGCGCCGCGGGCCACCCGGATTGGGACGGTCGCAGCGACAAGCCCTGGTCGGGCGCCTTCGTGACCTGGGTGGCGAAGGACGCCGGCATCAACGGCCAGGATTTCCGTCCCGCCGGCCGCCACGCCGAGTACATGAAGGCGATGCTCGACCAGCAACTCGCCGGACGACCGGGCCGCTACGTGGTGAAGGACTGGCGCGACGTCTCGCCCAAGAGCGGCGATCTGGTCTGCGCCGGCGCGCGAGCGGCCGGCCATCGCGACGCCCGCGCGCTGCGCACCGCGGCCGACCGCGAGGTCACGCATTGCGACGTGGTGATCGACAACCGCAACGGCCGCCTGCGCGTCGTCGGCGGCAACGTCAGCGACAGCGTGTCGATGAGCTACTTCCCCACCGACTCCAGCGGCCGCGTGCTGCCGGTACGCGGCCGCCCCTGGTTCGCCGTCGTCGACAAGCGCGATTGAGCCCGGCTGCGCCCCCGCGCGAGGTCTTCGTACGCTCCGGCGACAAGCCCTTCGCGCGCATCGCGGATGCCATCGGCCCGGCCGAGCTCGCGGCGATCTCCGACAGCTAAAAGCGCGTGGCGCGGTACGAGAAGACGACGCCGGGCGCGCCCTGACTTCCTTCTCCCCGCCGGCGCAGGGAGAAGGACCTATCCCTCGATCAGCTTCAGCATCGCGCGGCTCAGCATGCGCGGCGTGGCCTCGTCATGGATCGAGAACGGGCCGGGGTTGATCAGGATCATGTTGTTCACCGTGCCCGACAGGATCTGGAAGGCGAAGCGGATGGCGTCCTCGTCGCCGACGACCGGCGGCCGGCCGAGCAGCGAGAGCGCGATCGGCAGCGCCAGCGCGACGCGCTCCTGGCCCAGCTCGCGCAGCGGCGTCCACGCCGCCGGATCGCGCCCCGCCTGGCGTAGCGAGGCGCGCACCAGCCCCTCGTAGCGCCGATTCCACGCCACCGACGTGCCGACGATCCACTCGATGAAGCCGGCCAGGCCGCGCGGCCAGGCGATGTCGGCGCGATAGTCGCGACGCATGGCGCGGCGCGCCTCCTCGACGACGCCCGACTGCAGGGCGCGGATGTAGGCTTCCTTGCCGTCGAAGCGGGCGTAGAATGAACCGACCGTGATGTTCGTGGCGGCGCACAGATCGGCGATCGATAGGCGGTCGAAATCGCGATCCTTCAAGAGCGCCAGGCCGGCGCGCATCAGTTCGGCGACCAGGTCGCGGCTGCGCTTCTGCTTGGCCGGGCGCATGCCGGGGATATCGAGCTGGGCGACGAGGGTGGCGTCCATTGACTCGATATTAAACTAGAATTATGGTTCTTGTTAAGCGCCAAAGTGGAGGGACGCCATGCTGCGCAATAGCCGGTTCGACATCCGCCCGACCAACGGCGCGCTGGGCGCGGAGATCCATGGTGTCGACCTGTCCCAGCCGCTCGACGACAGCGGCGTCGGCGAGATCCGCCAGGCGCTCAGCGATCACGGCGTGGTTTTCTTCCGGGAGCAAAACATCACGCCCGAGCAGCACATCGCCTTCGCAGAGCGCTTCGGGCCGATCAACGTCAACCGCTTCTTCCGCCACGTCGAGGGCCATCCGCGGATCGCCGAGGTGCGCAAGGAGCCGGAGCAGAAGGCCAATATCGGCGGCGGCTGGCATACCGACCACAGCTACGACCAGATCCCGGCGCTGGGCTCGATCCTGCTGGCGCGCGAGGTGCCTCCGCGCGGCGGCGACACCATGTTCGCCTGCATGGCGCAAGCCTACGACGCGCTGTCCGACGGCCTGAAGGCGACGCTCGAGGGCATGCGCGCCGTCCACTCCAGCCGCCATGTTTTCGGCGCCACCGCCAACTACCTGCAGACCGATATCAAGGGCCGGCTGGGCAACACCGAGCTCGCGACGCAGGACGCGATCCATCCGGTCGTGGTGCGTCATCCCGAGTCGGGCCGCAAGGTGCTCTACGTGAATTCGTCCTTCACCGTGCGCTTCGACGGCTGGACGGCGCAGGAGAGCGCGCCGTTGCTGAAATTCCTCTACGAGCACGCGGCACGGCCGGAATTCACCACGCGCTTCGTCTGGCGCGAGGGCTCGATCGCTTTCTGGGACAACCGCGCGACCTGGCATTACGCGCTCAACGACTACCAGGGCGAACGCCGCCTGATGCACCGCATCACCATCGAGGGCGTGCCGCTTTCGGCGTAAAGCGAACGCAGCGTCATCTTTCCGCTGGCCTTCGCGGACGAGTCGGGCGACAGTCCGGTCAACCAAGGAAGCGGCCACCGCACGCAACGGCGGCGCATGGGGAGGAGACAGTCCGGCACGACGTGCGGACATCGATCCCCAGGCATGCCTGTTGCGCGCCCAAACAGCCGTATCCGGGTCTTACAGGCGTCGCCGAGGGGCGGCGCCATAAGTGAGGGAGGCAAGACGGAATGCGCGACCTGATGAAATTGCCTGCGGCGATCGCTGTGGCGGCGAGCGTTGTGGTGTCTGGCGCTGCGATGGCGCAACAGAAGCCGGCGGAGTTCCGCTACACGACCGGCGCCCCGCCGAACACGCCGTGGACGATGCAGCTCGACCGCTTCGTCAAGGATCTCGACGAAGAGACCAAGTCGGCGATGAAGATCATCCCCTTTATCAATGCCCAGCTCGGCAACGAGCAGGACACGATGCAGCAGACGGCGCGTGGCCGCATCGATCTCGGCGGCTTCTCGGTCGCCGCGGCGGCGGCGCTCGTGCCCGAGCTGTCGCTGACCAGCCTGCCGTTCTATTTCAGCAGCACCCGGCAGCAGGACTGCGTCTACGACAACCACCTGGTGAACTACAGCAAGAACGCGCTGGCGCAGAAGGGCGTGGTGTTCCTCGGCTGGACCCATGTTGGCTCGGGCAGCATCGTCGGCAAGAAGGCCTACAAGTCGCCGGCCGACGTGAAGGGCTTGAAGGCGCGCTCGGCGCCGACAAAGACGGCGGCGGCGTTCTGGGTGGCGCTCGGCGCCAACCCCAATCCGCTGGGCATCACCGAGTGGTCCTCGGCGCACCAGACCGGCCTGGTCGACGTGTCCGACGCGCCGGTGACGTACTATGTCCCGTCCGGCCTGGGCAAGATCGCGCCGGTCTACACGCGCACCAACCACGTCGACTCCGGCGGCATTATCGTGATGGCCAAGGCCGTCTACGACAAGTTGACCTCCGACCAACGCAACGCGTTGCACCGCACTGTCGATAAGCGTCCGGCCTCGCAGCTGCGCGCCGAGATCCGCGGCTTCGAGGAGAAGATCCTCGAGATGCACGTCAAGAACGGCGGCACGATCGTCAACCTGACGGCGGCCGAACGCGCGGTGTGGCAGAAGGCGCTGGAATCGGCTTGGCCGGAGATCGTCAAGACCGTCGGCGGTAACGCCCAAGCCTTCTACAAGCTGATGGAAGACGCCAAGAAGGCCTGCGGCGCCTGAGCCGCGCCAGTGGACCCTGTCTCCCTGCGCATGCGGGGAGGCAGGGCGGCACACGCCGGCATTTCATACCTCACGGATCACCATGAGCCTTTCTCCATCGGGCGGCGTCGATGCGTCGCGGCCGGACGCGCCAGCCCCCGTGCGCCGCGTCATCGATACCTGGCACAAGGTCGAATGCTGGGTCGCGGTGGCGTGCTTCGCCTTCATCGCGTTGATCATGATCGTCGACGTCTTCGGCCGCGAGGTGCTGGGGCCGGTGCTGGCGCGAATCGGCATGGATGTCGGCCCGACCGGCATCTTCGCCGCGCAGCGCTTCGCCATGATCGCGCTGATCATCGGCAGTTTCATCGGTGTCGGCATCGCCACCGCGACCGCCAGTCACCTGGTGCCGCGGGTGGCTTTCGGCTGGGTGCCCAAGGCGTGGGGCCCGACCATGGATCGTGTCGCCGACATGCTGACCGGCCTGTTCCTGCTGGGCTTCGTCTGGTTCGGCGTCGTCTTCGTGCGCTCGACCGCGGCGACTGAGCTGCGCATGCCGGTGCTCGACTGGCTGGTGTGGCCGATCCAGCTGGCGATCCCGCTCGGCTTCCTGTCGGCGGCGCTGCGCTACTTCGTCTTCGCCATCTGGCCCGGTGTACGGCCGAAGCCGCCGGAGTTCCAGGAATGAGCGGCTTTCTCCTCGCGGCCATCATCGTCCTGCTGCTGGTCCTGCGCCAGCCGCTGATCGTGATCCTGCTCGCCGTCGCCGCCTACGTGCACATGGTCTGGGGCCGCGGCCAGCTCGACTACATCGTCGAGGACATGTGGGTCGGCATCGACAAGGAGCTGATCCTGTCGATCCCGCTGTTCATCCTGTGCGGCAACGTCATGACGCGCGGCTCGATCGCGCAGCGCCTGGTGACCATGCTGCAGACCCTGACCCGGCCGATACCCGGCGGCATGGCGGTGGCCTGCGTGCTGTCATGCTCGGTGTTCGCCGCCATCTCGGGCTCCTCGATCGTCACCATGCTGGCGGTCGGCTCGGTGATGTATCCGGCGATGCGCCAGGCCGGCTACGACAACAAGTTCACCCTGGGCGCGATCATGTCCGGCGGCACGCTGGGCATCATCATTCCGCCGTCGATCCCGATGATCATCTACGGGCTGGTGACCGAGACCTCGATCACCGACCTGTTCGCCTCCGGCTTCGGTCCCGGCCTGCTGCTGACCCTCGCGTTGTCGACCTACGCCGTGTGGCACAACCGGCACATCCCGAGGCAGCGTTTCTCGGTCGCCGAGTTCGTCACGGCGTGCCAGCGCGGCATCTGGGCCTTCCTGATGCCGGTGATCCTGCTGGGCGGCATCTACTCGGGCTGGTTCACCGCCACCGAGGCCGCGGCGGTGGCCTTGGCCTACGCCATGGTGGTCGAGGTCTTCATCCACAAGGAGCTGAGGCTGCGCGACTTCTACCAGGTCGTGCTCGACGCCTCGAAGCTCGGCGGCTCGCTGTTTCCCGTGCTCGCCGTGGCGCTCAGCCTCAACATCATCCTGATCGAGCACCAGGTGCCGCAGGCGATGGTCGGCCTGGTTCAGGGGTACATATCGAGTCCGTGGGTCTTCATGCTGGTCATCAACATCCTGCTGCTGATCGTCGGCTGCCTGATGACCACGGGCGAGGCGATCCTGGTGCTGGCGCCATTGCTGGCGCCGCTCGCCGCCGCCTATGGCTACGACAAGGTCGTCTTCGGGATCATCATGATCCTCAACCTGGAGATCGGCTATCTCACGCCGCCGGTGGGTCTGAACCTCATCGTCGCCATGAGCGCCTTCAAGCAGAATTTCGGTCTGCTCTGCCGCGCCGCGCTGCCGTTCATCCTGATCATGCTGGCGTGCCTGATGCTCGTGATCTGGCAGCCGTGGATCGCGATGTATCTGGTGACCGGGAAGTTCTGATCCCCCCTTCTCCCCGCGAAGCGGGGAGAAGGAATCAGGCCCGCGGGTTGTCCTCGTCGAAGAACACCAGCGTGCGGATCTCGATGCTCTGGCGCGGGCGGGCATCGGCCGGACTGGTCGGATCGTCGAAGGCGCTGTGCGCCGTCCAGCGCGCGCGCCCGTCGGTCGCCGAGTCGTAGCACTTGAAGACCATCGCCTCGTCGGCCGTCATCGCAGGGTAGTAGAACCAGCGATGCACCGGGTTGTGGCGCACGCCATAGGTCTCGCCCAGGCGGTCGCGATAGATCAGGTCGGAGGCAATGAAGTCCTCGAAGGCCACCGAGCGCGCGTCGACGATGCCCAGCGGCGCCTCCTCGATCGTGCCGGCGATCGAGCGCCAGACATTGACGATGGCGTAGCGCTTCTTCAGCCGCCGCTCGGCCTCGCCGGGCGGCAGCAAATCCCACACGCGCTGCGGCGCGGAGCGCAGGGTGTAGTCGTTGTGCGCGCGCTTCACCGGCTCGCGCACGCCCCGCTCGTCGCGCTTGATGTTGCGGCCGTCGCGGATCGTGTGGTCGAACACCACCACCTTCGACGCGCCGGTAAGCTTCTTCACCAGCGCCTCGACCTCGCCGTAGTAGGTGTCCACGAGCTGCCGCTCGTCATAGAAGTCGCGCACGGCGCTGGGCGCATCGACGAGGGTGAAGCCGGCGGTCTCGAGCGCGGGCGCCTCGGCCAGCTGGCGCGCGTCGCGCACGGCCATGGCTTGCGGCGCGTAGGCTGTGTTGCGCCACGGCTTTCCCGGCGGCGGCTCGTAGGTGTAGCTGAACGGCTTATCGGCGGTCGGCACGATGTAGTTGATCGGCGCGGTCACCTCTGTCGAAGCGGTGGTGACGGTCAGGGCGTCCATGGCGCGGCTCCCGGCTGAATGGCGTGCGCCGAATGTGGGCGCGCGCCCGGCCGGGGTCAAAAGAGCATTGTCCTCGGGTCGATTAGGAAAACTGATTCGTCAGCCGGTGACGAAATCCGTGCTGGTGGGATTGCTGCCGCAGACCAGCACCGCGACTCTCTCGCCAGAGGCCGGAACATATCGGCCGGAGGTCAGCGCCGCCATGGCCGCGGCGCCGCCGGGTTCGGCGACCAGTCGCAGCCTGTCCCATAACATTTTCTGTGCCGTGACGATGGCCGCGTCGGTCACCAGGACCGACTGCGCGACGTGCTTCTGCGCGATCGGGAACATCAGCCCGCCGATCTGTTTGGGCGCCAGCGAATCGGCGGCCACGCCACCGGCCGGCGCGTCGACGGGCATGCCGGCCTTCAGCGCCATGTTCAAGGTCGGCGCCGCCTCGGGCTCGACGGCCACCACCTTGACCTTGCCGGCGAACCACGCGGCGATGCCGCCGATCAGCCCGCCACCGCCGACCGCGACCAGCAAGGTGTCGAGGCCCGGTACCTGCTCCTCGATCTCCAGCCCGACACTGCCCTGGCCGATCAAGGTCTCGGGCTGATCGTAGGCGTGGATCGCCATGGCGCCGCTTTGCGCGCGCCACTCCTCCGAGGCCGCGAGCGAATCGGCATAACGCTCGCCGCCGACCACGAGGTCGGCGCCATAGCCGCGGATGCGCGCGATCTTCATCGGCGCGGCGATGACCGGCACGTAGATCTTGGCGGGGATCTTCAGCGTCATCGCCGCATAGGCGACGGCGGCGCCGTGATTACCGCCCGAGGCGGCGACCACGCCGGCCTTCGGCACGTCGCGCGTCAGCAGATTGGTGAAGGCGCCGCGCGGCTTGAACGAGCCGCTGTGCTGCAGCAGCTCGAGCTTCAGATGCACATCGGGAAGCGAGAGCCCGAAATCGGCGCCGGCGACGGACATCACCGGCGTGCGCCGGATGTAAGGCGCGATCCTGGGATAGTTGGCGGCGATGGCGGCGCGGTCGATTGTGCGTGTCATGTCCCTGTCATCCCGAGCGCAGCGGGGGATCTAGGTCTGCCCTGGATGACAGACGTGTCTTTACCCGGCCTTGCGACAGGTCGAGGTTCTCTTCAGCTCCGGCCCGGTATGGCCGCGCAGGAAGGCGAGAATCTTGTCGGGCGCGCCGCGCGGCTTGGGCGGGCCCAGGCGGTCGAAGCTGAGCTCGACGCCATGCGTCTTCGCCAGCGCCTCCAGCAGCGGGCGATTGTCGGGTATCAGCATGGCGTAGGCGCCGTCGGCCTCGCGGCGCAGGAACACGTGGCTGATGAGGCCGCCGGACTCGTCTGCCTCGACGATGATCAGATCGCCCGATTTCTCCATGCGCAGCGCGTAGCCGCTCTTGTCGACGATGGCGCGATAGACGTGGTCGCCGGGCGTTGCCTGATTCGGACCCGACAGCACGACGCGACCGCCGTCCTTGTCGTTGGCGTTCTGGCAGCGCCAGGTGCCCGCGGCGAGACCGACATCCTGGCCGCGTTGCAGCACGCGCTGCCCGGTGTCGTAGCAGCCCGTCAGCAGGATAAGCGCGGCGAGGAGGGGGAGGGCGATGCGCATGCGCGGACTATGATAGGCTCGGGCATGGCCGACAAGCCGTCCGATCGCCTCGCCCTGGGCCAGACGGAGATCCCGCCGGTGCTGCGGGCGCAGGCCGACGTGCTGCCGCGATTCACCGGAGAGCAGCTCGAGAGTCAGCTTCAGACCTTCGATATGTTCCTCGCCGTCCTGTCGCCGACGGTGCGGCCGGAGGTTTCGGACATGTTGCGCCGGGCTGCAGAGCTGACGGCTGATGTGGTGAGCGCCAAGCGCATCATGAAGGCAGCGCTGGACGTCAGCATCGGTCTGCGCGCCGCGGAGCCCTACGATCACGAGGCGGCGATGCGGGCGTACCAGGAACAGCATCGCAAGAACTTCCCGAACCTGCCGGGGCCGGGCGGCGACGATCAGGTGTTTCTCGCCAAGATCGACGAGGCACTGGCCCAGATCGAGCCGATGGCCGCGGCGGGATTGGGCGTCGCTGAAAGCATCCTGCGCCAGTTGCGCTGGTGCCGCGCCTTTGCGCTCGGCGAGCCGCGCGAGGAACGGCCCGGCCCGTTCTCGATGGGCATGATCGCCACGCGCAATTTCGACATGTGGGGCAGCGAGCCCGAGCTCGCCAGCCTGATCAACGAGGTCGAGCGGCTGGCGAACATCCGGCTGTCGGCCGAGGACGATCCGTGAGCCCCAAGACCAGAGTTACCTCCAGCCAGATGTCGAGGTGCGCGTGCCCCTTGGCATTCGGTCAAAGTGATGCGTGATCGCTTGGCCCGCCTGCGGGTGGGCGGAGCCGGGACTTCACGGTGCAACGAGCCGCACGATCGCGGTCTTCAGGTCGACTGTGCCACGCCGCTGTTCGCTCTGCGCGTCGCGCTCGACCCGGCCGTCGGCGATACCCGCGTACATTCCAAGCAGTGCGTCCGCCACCTCGACAGGAATGCCCTGCTCGGCGAGCAGCGCGGCGCGCGCCGGCGGAGGCACGAAGGCCGGTGTCACCGGGCGTTTCAAGATGTCGGCGAAGGCCGCCGCGACATCGGCGGCGCTCCAATCATATGGCCCGCTCAGTTCGACCACCCGACGCCCGGTACCTGTCTCGCGCAGCAGCGCCGCCGCGGTGCGGCCGACGTCGATCGTACTGACCATCGGGGTCGCATGCCCCGGCTCGATGAAAGTCGGCAGTACGCCCTGTGCGACGACGGCGCCGGCGACTTCTCCCCAGGACTCCACGAAGTAGCCTGGGCGTAGGAAAATGACAGCCGGTGCCGCGCCGTCGAGTAACGCCTCGATGCGGTTCAGCGTGGCGATGACGCCGGTGCCGGTGGTGTGCTGCGCGCCGATCGACGACAGAACCACCGCTCGCGATAGGCCGGCGCGCCGCGCCGCCGCGGCCAGCGCGGTGCCAACCTGTTGTGCACGAGCGTAGGGATCGCCCGACACCGGAGGCGGGTTGAGCAGGAAAGCGCCCGTCGCGCCCGCGAAGGCCATGGCCAGGGCTTCGGCGTCATCGACGCTCGCGATGGCCACCTCGGCGCCGCGCGCCCGCCATGGCGCAGCCTGCTCGGGTCGGCGCAGCACGACGCGCACGGCCGCCCCGTCTTCGATCAGGGCTCGCGCCGTCTCGCCGCCAGCCCGCCCGTTCGCTCCCAGCACCACATACACGATCCGATCCTCCGTCGTTAGCCCGCTCAACGCGGGTACGAATAGACGCCGGACCTATCATGCGTCTAATGCATGGTTTATATAGTCAGCATGACAGAAGTGGATTTACGGGGAATCGACCTCAACCTGCTCGTGGCGCTTGACGCGCTGATCGAGGAGCGCAACGTCACGCGCGCCGGCGGCCGGCTGCGCATGAGCCAGCCGGCGGCGAGCCGTGCGCTTGGGCGGCTGCGCGCGCTGTTCTCGGACGCGCTGCTGGTCGACAGTCAGGGCGGTTACGTGCTGAGCGCGCGCGCCGAGGCAATTCGGCCGGCACTGCGGCGCGCGCTGGCTGGCATCGGCGAGATGCTGCAGGCACCGGCGTTCGATCCATCGACGGCGCGGGGCCGCGTGCGCCTGCTGATGCCGGATCTTATGGCCGCGACGCTCGCGCCGCACCTGCTGCTGCGGTTCGCGGCGGAGGCGCCCGGGCTCGACTTCGATATCGCCGCGCCGGGTGCCGACCCGATCGAAGCGCTGGAAAGCGATGATGCCGACGCCGTCGTCGGCGTGATCGACGAAGCGCCGGCAGGTATCCGTCGCCGCCGGCTATACCTGGACAGGCTGGTGACGCTGATGCGTGCGGATCATCGCGCGGCCGTCGGCCGGCTCACGCTCGCGCGTTTCCTGGCGCTGGAGCATATGACGGTGAGCGTCACCGGTGTCGGGCCGTCGTCGCTCGACGAGCTGCTGGCACGCCTCGGCCATGCGCGGCGCGTGAAGCTGCGCGTGCCCAATTTCTTCGCCGCGGTGGAGATCGCCGCCCGCTCCGACCTGGTGATGACGTTGCCCTCGAGCCTTGCGCAAACCGAGTCGGCGAGGGGCCGTCTGGCGGTGCTACGACCGCCGCTCGAGCTCGGCCGCTTCGCCATGAGTCTCGTCTGGCATGCCCGCCACCAGGATGCGCCGCGTCACGTCTGGCTGCGACGCGCCATCGTGGCGGCGGCGACGGCGTCGGATCCCTCGCCGCGTACGTGATGACGCGCCCGCGGTTCATGCTGGCGGAGAGCGGGGGGTCAGCCTACGACCGGACCGTCTCGCGAGGCCGGCGGATTGGCTTTGCGCCAGAAATAGTACGCCATGATCCAGTCGACGATGCCGATAACCGGAAACAGCACCAGCACGAGATCGACGCCAGGCACGATATCCATCGTGAAGGCGCCGAGGGCGACGAAAACCACTGGCGCGACGATACCGATCAGCACGCCGCCGATCGCCAAGGCGAACGCCACCAGGCGCAGTCCGCTCGGGCCGGTTCGGCGTGGTGCCGCCATCAGGCGGCCTTGCGGATCATGTCGCTCACGCGTTCGGCGATCATGATGGTGGGCGCGTTGGTGTTGCCGCCGATCAATGTCGGCATCACCGAGGCGTCGACCACGCGCAGTCCCTTCACGCCGCGCACGCGCAGCTCGTTGTCGACCACCGCCGACGCATCGCTGTCGGGGCCCATCTTGCAGGTGCCCACGGGGTGGTAGATCGTCTCGCAGCGCGCGCGGATCCATTGGGCGATCTCGGCGTCGCTCTTGCGCGCCGCGCCAGGTTCCATCTCCTCGCCGCGATAGGGATCCATCGCCTTCTGCGCGAAGATCTCGCGCGCCATCTTCGTGCCCTCGACCAGCACGTCGAGATCGCGCCGCTCGGCGAGGTAGTTGGCGTCGATCGCCGGATGGTCGAGCGGGTCGGGGCTCTTCAGCCTGATGGTGCCGCGGCTCTCGGGGCGCAGCAGGCACATGTGCAGGGTCAAGCCGTTGGTCTTCATCTTGGTCTTGCCGTGATCGATCACGAAAGCCGGAATGAAGTGCAGCTGCACGTCCGGCGCCGCCAGCCCGTCGGCGCTGCGCAGGAAGCCGCCGGTCTCGGCGATGCACGAGGTGCCCGGGCCGGTCTTGGCGAAGAGGTACTTGGCCAAGGTCACCAGCTCGTTCGCCGTGTCGTACGTGTCGCGCGTCTTGCAGTGATAGAGCGTCGCCGCGTCGACGTGGTCCTGCAGATTGCCGCCGACGCCCGGCACGTCGGCCACGACGTCGATGTGATGGGCGCGCAGGTGGTCGGCCGGACCGATGCCCGACAGCATCAAGGTCTGCGGCGAGTTGATCGCGCCGCCGCTGAGGATGACCTCGCGGCTGGCGTGGACCGTCTCGTCCTTGCCGTCGCGGCGATAGGCGACGCCCACGGCCTTGCCGTTCTCGATCAGCACCTTCTGCGTCATCGCCTCGGTCAGCACGGTGACGTTGCCGCGCGCCATCGCCGGGCGCAGATAGCCGACGGCAGTGCTGAAGCGCTTGCCGCCTTTCTGCGTCACCTGGTAGTAGCCGACGCCGTCCTGCTCGGCGCCATTGAAGTCCGTCACGCGCTTGTGGCCGGCCTGCTCGCAGGCCGCGAGGAAGGCGTCGTTGATCTTCGCCGGGCTGCGCTGGTCGGCGACGTTGAGCGGCCCGCCACTGCCGTGGAACTCGCTGGCGCCGCGCTCGTTGTTCTGCGCGCGCTTGAAATAGGGCAGCACGTCGCTGTAGCTCCAGCCCGCGTTGCCGAGCTGGCGCCAGTGATCGTAGTCCCAGGCGTGGCCGCGGACGTAGAGCATGGCGTTGATCGACGACGATCCACCCAGGGTCTTGCCGCGCGGCCAGTACATCTTCCTGTTGTCGCAGTGGACCTGCGGCGTGGTCTCGTAGCCCCAGTTGAACAGGCCCTTGCCGGCGAGATTCACCACGCCCGCCGGCATGTGGATGAACATGTGGTTGTCGGGCTTGCCGGCCTCGAGCACGAGGATCTTCACCTGCGGATCCTCGCCCAGCCGATAGGCCAAGGTGCTGCCGGCCGAGCCGGCGCCGACGATGATGTAGTCGTACTCGTTGGTCGCCATCGCCCGCTCTCCCATTCTCTCGTTGCCGCGATGGTGGAACGTCCCGTGGCGCGCGGTCAACCGCCGACGACGAGGATGCCGCGCGGCGCCAGGCTCAGCGCGACCGCATGGCCGGCGGCCAGCGGCCGGTCGACCCGGGGGCAGATCGCGAACAGCGCGCCGGCCGCGGTCTCGACCGTGTACTCCATATGCGTGCCGACATAGGTGGCCTTGACGACGCGGCCGGGCAGCGAGCCGGCGGGTCCGGGCGCGGGATCGATCGTGACCGTCTCCGGCCGTACGGCGATGTCGGTCTCGCCGTCCGCGGCGATCGTGCCGGTCACGACGATCTCGCTGTCGCCCAGCGTCACGGCGACGCGCGTCTCGTCGAGGCGGCGGGCGGCGCCGCGCAGGCGGTTGGACTCGCCCATGAAGTTGGCGACGAAGGCGGTCGCCGGCCGCTCGTACAGATCGCGCGGCGCGCCATCCTGCTCGATGCGGCCGCGGTTCATCACGATGATGCGGTCCGACACCGCCAGCGCTTCCTGCTGGTCGTGCGTGACGTAGACGACGGTGAGGCCCAGGCGTTGCTGCAGCTCGCGGATCTCCTCGCGCATCTGCCGGCGCAGGCGGGCGTCGAGGTTCGACAGCGGCTCGTCGAACAGCATCACCGAGGGCCGCAGCACCAGGGCGCGGGCGACGGCGACGCGCTGCTGCTGGCCGCCGGAGAGCTCGCTGGGCTGACGCTGGGCGAAGCCGTCGAGGCCGACCTGCTGGAGCGCCTCCTGCGCGCTGGTTGCCGCCGTCGTCTTATCGACGCCGGAGCGGCGCAGGCCGTAGCAGACATTGTCCAGCACGCTCATGTGCGGGAAGAGCGCGTAGGACTGGAAGACCATGCTGACGTCGCGCTCGGTGGCCGACAGCGCCGTGACGTCCTCGTTGTCGATCAGGATGGCGCCTTCGCTGGCCGCCTCGAGCCCGGCGATCATGCGTAGCACCGTGGTCTTGCCGCAGCCCGACGGCCCGAGCAGCGTCGTCAAGGTGCCCGACGCGACGGCGAAGCTGACGCCCGCCACGGCGGTGGTCGCGCCGTAGCGCTTCACGACATTGCGGAACTCGACCCCCGCGCTCATGCGCCGGCCCTCGCTGCGATGGGTGCCGGCGCGGCGCGCCGGCCCAGCCGCCGTTGCCCCACGAGCAGCTGGATCAGCAGGATCGCCGCGAGCATCAGCAGGATCAGCGCGCAGCTATAGGCGATGGCCAGGCCGTAATCGCCGTTGATCACGCGCAGCACGATGAAGGTCGTCGCCAGCTCGTACTCGGCGGTGACCAGGAAAACCACGGCGCTCACCGTCGTCACCGCGCGCACGAAGCCATAGACCAGCGCCGCCACCATCGCCGGCCGCATCAACGGCAGCACGACATGCGCCAGGGTCTGCCAGGCGCGGCCGCGCAACGTCGCGGAGGCCTCGTCGAGGCTGCGGTCGATCTGGCTCATCGAGGCCATGCCGGCGCGCACGCCGACCGGCATGTTGCGGAAGACGAAACACAGCACGAGGATCAACGCCGTGCCGGTGATCTCCAGCGGCGGCACGTTGAAGGTGAAGACGTAGGCGACGCCGATCACCGTGCCAGGGACGGCGAAGCTCAGCATGGTGGCGAATTCCAACGTTGAGCGGCCGACGAAACGTTGGCGCACCAGCAGCCAGGCGGCGAGCAGGCCGAGCAGCGCGGTGAGCGGCGCGGCGATGGCGGCGAGCTTCACCGTCGTCCAGAACGAGCCCCAGGCCGCGCCGGTCCAGATCAGGCCGTTGGGGCCGCTCTCGACGGCGAAGGCCTTGGCGTAGTGCTGCAGGGTGGGCGTGTGGTCGCGGCCCCAGATCTTCACGAAGCCGCCGACCAGCACGAAGCCGTAGAGCAAAGCGGTGAAGCCGGCCCAGGGCAGGGCGATCCACTGCGCCAGGCGGCGCAGCCCGGCGGGCATCGGCGTCGGCAGGCCGGAATCGCCCTTGCCCGATATGGTGGCGTAGGAGCGCGTGCCGACAAGGCGGCGCTGCAGGAAGAAGGCGCCGAGCGCGAAAGCGAGCAGCAAGAGCGCCAGCGCTGCGGCGCGACCGTAGTCGAGCTGGGCGCCGACCACGGCGAAATAGATCTCGGTCGACAGCACGCCATAGTCGCCGCCCAGCACGATGGGGTTGCCGAAATCGGCGATGCTCTCGATGAAGCCGACGAGGAAGGCGTTGGCGAGGCCGGGCTTCATCAGCGGCAGCGACACGGTACGGAACGTGTCCCAGCGATCGGCGCGCAGGGTCTGCGAAGCCTCTTCGAGCGTCGGGCTGACGCCTTCGACGACACCGATCAGCACCAGGAAGGCGACCGGCGTGAAGGCGAAGAGCTGCGCCAGGAACACGCCCTGGAAGCCGTAGATCCAGCGCGTCGGCGCGATGCCGAACCAGGCGTCGAGCGCCTGATTGACGACGCCTGAGCGGCCGAAGACGAGGATCAGGCCCAGCCCGATGACGAAGGGTGGCGTGATGATCGGCAACACCGTCAGCACCCGCAACGTCCGCTTCATTCGGAAGCCGGTGCGCGTGACGATCAGCGCGAAGGCGAGGCCCAGCATGGTCGTGCCGGCGCCGCAGCACAGCGCCAGGAACAGCGTGTTCCACGCCACGCCGCAGCGACCGTCGCCGGTAAGGCAGCGCAGGCTCCAGATCTTCGCCGTCGACAAGCGGTCCAGCAGCAGCGCCGGGGCGAAGGTGCCGTCGGATGAGTTGAAGGCCTGCAGCAGGATGCGCAGCACCGGCCAGGCGGTGAACAGCACGATGCTGGCGACCACGGTGACCATGGCGCCGGCGACGAAGGCGTCGCCGCCGAACGCGCCGCGTTGCGCCAGGCCAAGCGACAGCAGGCCGAGCAGCGACAGCAAGACCAAGGTCGCACCGATGCCGATGCCGACCTGCCGTCCGCCGACCTCGCCCAATGTCAGGGTCAGCCACTCGGCGTTCCAGCCGCGCAGGCCGATGCTCAGCGCCTGCAGCCAGAAGATCGCCAGCCCGATGCCCGCCAGCCAGACGAGCGTGGTGCCCCGTTGGCGTCGCGTGCCGCCGACGAAGCCGACCGCGAGGCTGGCGAGCAGCACGGGCAGGAGCGGGGCGAGCCACCACCTGTTATGCGCGGCGATCAACGCCAACCCGCTGGCGGAATCGGCGTGCGACCACAGACCGCCGATCCAGTCGAAGGCGAGCACGCCCTCCTGCTGCGCGTACCACGGCAGCAGGACGAAGCCCGCGAGGCCGATCAGCGCCCACGCCGCGACGGCGCGGGTGGGCGTGGCGCGGCTCACTTGGGCAGCGCGCCGATCTCGGTGTCCCAGCGGCCGATCAGACGCTTGCGCTCGCTCGCCTTGCCGTACTTGGCGAAGTCGTAGTCGATCAGCTTCATGTCGGCGAATTTCGGCGCTTCGGGCGGCACCGGCGTTTCCTTGTTCGACGGCACCTGGAACTGCTTGGCCTGCGCGCCGAGCCGCTGCGCCGCCGGCGTCAGCGCCCAGTCGTAGAACTTCCGGGCGTTCTCGAGGTTGCGCGCGCCCTTGATCAGGCTGATCGAGCCGATCTCGTAGCCCGTGCCCTCGCACGGCGTCGCGGTCTTCACCGGGAATCCGGCCAGCGCCTCCGTGACGCCGTCATGCACGAAGCTGATGCTGACGGTCGTCTCGCCACGCGCCACCGCCTTCATCGGCGCCGTGCCCGAGCGCGTGTAGGCGTTGACGTTGACGTGCATCTTCTTGAGGTAATCGAAGCCCTTGTCCTCGCCCATCACCTGCACCAGCGTGGCGATGGCGACATAGGCCGTGCCCGAGGAATTCGGGTTGGCCATCTGGATCTCGCCCTTGAAATCGGGCTTCAGCAGATCGGCCCAGCACGACGGCGGCGTGATCTTCTTCTTGGCCACGAGTTCGCTGTTGATGCCGAAGCCGAGCGCGCCGGCGTAGATCCCGGTGGTGCGGAAGCCCGAGTCGGCCGCCTGCTTCTGCGCCCAGGCGTGCAGTTGCGGCAGGTTGGGCGACTTGTAGACGTCGGTAAGGTTCTCCTCCGCCGCCGCCAGATGCGGATCGCCGGTGCCGCCGAACCAGATGTCGCCCTTGGGATTGGCCGCCTCGGCCTTGATCTGCGCGATGGTCTCGCCGGACCCCTTTTGCGTGATCGACACCTTGACGCCGGTCGCCTTCTGGAACTCGTTGGCGATCAAGGTGCACCACTCGGCCTGCACCGAGCAGTAGACGTTGAGCGAGCCCTGCGCTTGCGCGGCTTCTGGCGTCGCGAGCGCGATCGGTGCGATGGCCAGGATCGCGGCCTTCCAGGATCTCATGCTGTTCCCTCCGTCGTTGGAGGGACGATTGAACGCCCGGCGCCGCGTTGCAACAAAATTGTAATATTCAAGCGCGACGCGGATAGCCCATTTGCTCGAGATCGACCACGTCCTCGCGAAATGCCTTGTCGATCGTGCCGTAGACGGCGCGGCGGAACAGCGGCTTGAGCAGCTTCTTGATGCCTTGGACCGGCAGGTCCGCGCGGAAGTGCACGATCGTGCCGCCCTTGCCGTCGTCGGCGAAGCGCTGGGTGAAGCGCGTACCGGCATTGGTGCCCGATACCACGTCGCTGGTCAGGCTGCCGTCGGCGTTGCGCGTCAGCACCACCTCGTCGATCTGCATCATGCCCAGCAGGCGTACGGCCTGCCGGAACTTGCAGGTCGTGCCGTCGTCGGCGTGGACGGTGAAGACGATGCCCTTGTGCACCGTGTGCGAGGCGTGGTGGCGCATGTCGCCGAACTGGGCGCCGACCTCCCGGGGTGGTCGCGCGATGCGGCCTTCGTAGTCGACGATCAGCCTCTCGGTCATGGCGGCGCCTCCGCTTTGCCGGCGGTACGCCCGGAGCGAACGGAATGGATGCGTCTATCTCGTCGGGTCGGTCAATTCGTCGAGCGTGCGGGCAAACCGTGGCGCCCAGCGACTCTCGCAGGCCGCTTTGACCTGACGCGACAGCCACGGCCAGCGGCGGCGGCCCGAGGTGATCCAGCGTCGGCCGCTCTCGAACTCGGTCGCCAGCAGGTACAGGGCCGGCACCAGGAACAGCCAGCCCGGGATGATCGGCAGGAACCCGCCCAAGGTCGCCAATATCAGGCACACGATGATCGCCACGATGATCACGGCCTTGCGCAAGGTGCCGTTGGGACGAGGGTCGGAAGCGGGCGACGTCGGCAACTCCTTGATATGGTGATGATCGCGGGTAAGTGCACGCCGAGCGGGATTATCCCTTGACGTTTACGTAAGGTCGCATTGACGTTTACGTAAACGGCATATAGTTTCGCACCATGACATCGACGCCCGCGATCGACGCCGTGCGCCCTGCGACCAAGGCGCCGGCGCAGACTTGGACCATCGCCGAGCTGGCGCGCGAGTACAACGTCACGCCGCGCGCCATCCGCTTCTATGAGGATGAGGGGCTGCTGTCGCCGACGCGCGTGGGCATGTCGCGCATCTACGGCCAGGGCGATCGCTGGCGGCTGGGCTGGATCCTGCGCGGCAAGCGGCTGGGCTTCAGCCTGGCGGAGATCAAGGAACTGATGGACCTCTATCACGCCGACCGCTCGGGCGTGCAGCAGTTGCGCGCCATCGTGCGCAAGAGCCGCGAGCATGTCGCGGAGCTGGAGGCCAAGCTGCGCGACCTGCGCACGCAGATCGCCGAATTCCGCGAGGTCGAGGGCCACGCCGCGCAGATGCTGCGCGACAAGGGCGCCGATTCGGAATCGGAGTAGACTGACCCCAAGGCTTTTCAGGAGAGAGACGCCATGGCGACCTACAAGGTACCGCTGAAGGACATGCGCTTCGTGCTCAACGAAGTGATCGACGTGTCGCGCGTCTCGGCGCTGCCGGGTTACGCCGAGGCGACGCCCGACATGATCGACGCCATCCTCGAGGAAGGCGCCAAGCTCTGCGAGAACGTGCTGTTCCCGCTCAATCGCAGCGGCGACGAGGAAGGCTGCCACTACGAGAACGGCGTGGTGCGGACGCCCAAGGGCTTCAAGGAAGCCTACAAGCAGTTCATCGAGGGCGGCTGGACCAACGTCACGACCGATCCGTCATACGGCGGCCAGGGCCTGCCGGCGACGGTGGGCTTCGTGATGCAGGAGATGATCACCTCGTCGAACCTGTCGTTCGGCATGTATCCCGGCCTGTCGCACGGGGCCTACGAAGCGCTGCACGCGCACGCCAACGAGACGATCAAGCGGACCTATCTGCCGAAGCTGGGCGAGGGCGTTTGGTCGGGCACGATGTGCCTCACCGAGCCTCATTGCGGCACGGATCTGGGCATGCTGCGCACCAAGGCCGAGCCGCGCTCGGACGGTGGCTACGACATCAGCGGCACCAAGATCTTCATCAGCGCCGGCGAGCACGACCTGACGGAGAACATCATCCATCTCGTGCTGGCGCGCCTGCCGGACGCGCCCGGCGGCACCAAGGGCATCAGCCTGTTCGTCGTGCCGAAATTCCTGCCGACCGCCGACGGCAAGCCCGGCGAGCGCAACGGCATCCGCTGCGGCGCCATCGAGCACAAGATGGGCATCAAGGCCTCGTCTACCTGCGTGATGAACCTCGACGGCGCGCGGGGGTGGATGGTGGGCGAGGCCAACAAGGGCCTCAACGCCATGTTCGTGATGATGAATGCCGCGCGACTTGGTGTGGCGATGCAGGGCCTCGGCATCGCCGAGACCGCCTATCAGAGCGCGGCGAGCTACGCCAAGGAGCGCCTGCAGGGTCGCTCGCTGACCGGCCCGAAGAACGACAAGGGCCCGGCCGATCCGATCATCGTGCACCCCGATGTGCGGCGCATGCTCCTGATCCAGAGATCGTTCGCTGAGGGCGCGCGCGCGATGGCCTACTGGATCGGCTCGCTGATCGACGTCGCGCGCCGCCACGAGAGCCAGGAGGAGCGCGAGAAGGCCGACGATCTGATCCAGATCCTCACGCCGATCGCCAAGGCGTACTTCACCGACATGGGCTTCGAGTCGGCGAACCTCGCGATCCAGACCTATGGTGGTCACGGCTTCATCCGCGAGCATGGTGTCGAGCAGCTGGCGCGCGACGCGCGCATCACCATGCTCTACGAGGGTGCCAACGGCGTGCAGGCGCTCGATCTCGTCGGCCGCAAGCTGCCGATGAAAGGTGGTCGGCCGGCGCAGCGCCTGCTGGGCGAGATCAACGGCTTCATCGCCGCCAACAAGGGCGACGCGGCGATGGCGGAATTCGTCGAGCCGCTGGAGAAGGCGATCGGCCGCGTGCAGGACTCGGCGCTATGGCTGATGCAGAACGGCATGAAGAATCCAGACGAGGCCGGCGGCGCCGCGACCGACTTCCTGCGCCTGATGGGGCTCAGCGCCATGGCGTACATGTGGGCGCGTATCGCCAAGGCGGCGCGGGCCGGCCTGGCCAAAGGCACCGACAACGACTTCTACAACGCGAAGCTCGCCACCGGCCGCTTCTTCGTGCAGCGCGTGCTGCCGCAGACCACGTCGCTGTCGCACCAGATCAAGGCCGGCGCCTCGACCATGATGGCGCTCGACGCCGCGGCGTTTTGAGTCGTCATCTCTGTCGGTTTTTTGCCGCGCGCCGAATGCATGTACCGCCGTGACCTTCTGGCGCCGGTCGGTTTCCTGTTTTCCTCACGCCTCGATTGCGCCATTGACGACTTAATCACATCGGCCACGGCGGAGGCTGTGCCATGGTTGGCGTCGAGATGTGCTCCCCCAAGCGTACATCTCTCCTGATCAGGGTCGCACTCCCCCAACCCCCGCGGCCCTGTCTTGCTCGAATGAGCGGCCGGTCATCTTTTGATGACCGGCTTTCTTCGTTTCAGGCTTGGCGAGTCTTATCCATTGCGCGCTCGAGATAGGCCTCGGCGTCGTCGTGCAGCAGCAGTCGCTCTTTCACCAGCGCGTCGACGACAGCCTTCACTGCGGCGACATAGGCTGCCTGATCCGCGTAGCGCTCGGCGATGGACGGGCGTGGATCGCCACTCGACTCGCGCGCGCTCCTCGTCGTTGCGAAGGTGAGATAGCTGCCGTCGCGATCGGCGAGTTCGCCGGTGGGATAAGGTGCACTGTACTCGTTCCAGCCGGTGTAGGTGGCGAGCGGCACAGCGATATCGGGCAGTCGAATGCCGGCGATCTCGTTGCCGTCGCTGTCGACCTTCGCCACCAGCGTGCGGTAGGCGCGCGACGGCTCGACGAAATTGACCCAGTCACCCGGTGGCGCGACGGTGTTGGTGCGCTTGGCCACTGCGGCGCCGGGGATAGTCGGGAAGCCGGTGGCGTCGGGCGCGACCAGCGCGCCCGCGGCGAGGGTCGGCACGCGACTGGGTGGCGGCTCCTTCCCTGATACGACCCATTCGTCGAGCGCGACCAGCAGCGCCCGCACGGCGGGCATCGGATTGTGCGGATTGCGCGGATTGCGGTTGGGGCCAGGGTCAGTGGGCGCACCGGCGCGGCCGCCATGCTGTGTGCCCGCGATCATGTAGACGCGCGAATTCGCGGGCAGGGCGAGGTCGCGCTTGCCGAGCGGATCGGTGTGCAGCAGCGATGCGCCCTTCTGCCAGTACTCGGTCGAGGTGTTGGTCTCGATCAGCAGCGGGTCGCTGCCGTCGCCGCGCAGGAGCGAGCCGCGCGCGCCGGTGAGCGGGTCGTCGAGCGTCGCCGTCGAGAACGGGAAGGCGTTCTCGGGAAAGCCGTGATCCTCGTGCTGGGTGTTGGTGCGGAAGGGCTGCGCGAAGGGCTCATTGAAGAACACGCGGCCGACACCGGCGATGTGCGAATAGACGCCGTCGAAGACGCGCCGTCCGTCCTCGTCGCGATTGAAGCCCCGCCCGATGTGGTCGCGCAGGTAGCGGCCGGCCTGTGAGAAGCCGATCGCCAGCACGTGCGTGATCTGACCGCCGGTCGCGGCGCGGCCACCGGCGTCGTGCTTGAGGTAGCTGATGAAGTCGCGCGTGGCGGCGAAGCCGATGCCTTGAACCTTGGGAGCCGTCGCCTCGTATAAGACGTCGTAGATCGAGCCCGGCGTCGGCTTGGCGCCGTCAGGCAAGAGCTTGATGGTACGGTTGTCGACGAAGGCCCAGGCGATGTCGCGGCGCGGCTCGGCTTCGCGTTCGCGCACCGTGACGCGCGCCTTCGCTGGATCGAGGCTCGCGGCGGGATAGGAGAGGCGGAACGTCTCGGCGGCGCCGCCGGGCCGCGTACCGCAGCCGAACTCGTCGCGGATGCGGCGCACGATGGGCCGGCCGTTGTCGGTTGCGACC
The DNA here is from genome assembly GCA_016869975.1 of Alphaproteobacteria bacterium. GTDB lineage: Bacteria > Pseudomonadota > Alphaproteobacteria > Reyranellales > Reyranellaceae > JAFAZJ01. The sequence goes on along the minus strand of VGCZ01000014.1, from coordinate 73,324 downwards.
GGTGCCGTCAGGCCGAGCCCGAAATTGGCGCGCGGCGCGTCGGGGTCCCAGCCCGACCAGACGACAGTGTAGCCGCGCTTCAGCGGAAAACCGTTGCCGAGGTCGCCGACCGTACGCGGATCGTTCATGCCCTGCGGGCCGTCGCAGATATTGCCGACCAGCATCTTGCGGCCGCGATTATTGACCTCGTAGAGGATGCGGCCGTTACCGCGCTTGGCGTCGGCGGGGCGCAGGATGAAGAAGTCGGTGGCGTACTCGACGCGGCCGCGTGCGTTCAAGGGCGCCTTGTCGATCAGCGCGATGCCGCGATTGCCGGGATGAGCCGGGTCCAGCTCGCCGCGGGCGATGCCGACGACGCGCTCATACGCGCCGGCATCGCCGAAGGAGGCGCCGTCAGCGAGCGGTTCGACGGCGGTGATCTCGATCGATTGAATCATGCCGCCATACTGGACCACCTGCCCGCGTCGAGGGAAGATCGGCCTAGGTGGTGGCTTCCCTCACCGTGATCTTGTAGCCGTAGGCATCGGGATCGACGCCATCGAGCGGGCCCTTCGCGGTCTCGCCCTCGGGATACATGAAGAAGTTCACCACGGTGCTTGATGGCGCGAGCTTCACATCGCGGCTGTGGTTGAAGGCGACCCAGTTGGCTTCCCACGACCCGAACAGGAAGCGCCGCAGGTCCGCCATCTTGGGCTCGTTGAGCGTCAGCTTGTCGTCGAGCACGACCTTGCGCACGTCGGCCGGATCGGCCGGCACCCAGCCGGTGGCCGCGGTCCAGAACTCGGCGCGGCAGTGCTGCGCCTTGCTGATGTCGACGTTGCGTGTGCCCATCGCCGAGTAGTGCGCCGAGGGCGCCACGCGCACGCCGTAGACGCCGCGCGCCGGCACGCCGGCGGCGCGCAGGAGCCCCACGAACAGCGCATTCAGGTCGCCGCACTTGCCGCCGAGATTGCCGGTCACCAGCATGGCGCGGATATCGCCGATGCCGCAGCCTTTCACCTTGGGATCGCGGAAAGTGTTCTCGACGATCCAGTCGAAGACGAGCTGGGCCTTGGTCAGCGGGTCGCTCTTGCCGGCGACGATCTTGTCGGCGGTCTCTTTGACGATGCCGTCGGTGCGGATCATGGCGTTGGGCGCCAGGAACTTCTTCACGTCGTCAGGCATGGCGCCGCCGCTCGCGCCGCTGGCGAGCGGAACCGAGCGCGGCAGGATGCCGGCGCGGACGTTGAGCGTCACCTTGCGCGCCTCGCCGCCGTCGGCCCACGCCGCATGGACCGCGCGCGCACCGGAGTCGAGATCGGTGTACAGGCTGATCGGCGCGGTGCCGCTCCAGCTCATCGATTCCAGGCGTTGGTACGGGGCGTCGTGCGGCAGCGGTAGCCATATCTTCGTGGGTCCGCTGTTCGCCGGTATATCGACCGCATAGGTCATGTCGAAGCTGCGCCATCTGCCAGCGGCCGGGCTGGCATGGCCTTGCGTGGCGAAGGACAGGGCACCCGCGAAGGGCGCCACCGCCGAGGCCGCGAGAAACGTGCGACGTCGCATGGACTTGTCTCCTCATGACCCAGGCGTCGTCGCGCGGCATCCGGCCGCCGCGACGCGCGGGCGTGTTCATGGATCGATGAAGATCGGGGCGTTGAGGTCGCCTTCAGCCCGGTTGCCCGGCGTTCATCCCTCGGCGCCCGTACCGGGCAGCGCTGACGGGACGACCTCGACTGCGCGGGACGCAGCCTAGGACGGTGGGCGGCCCTAGTCCAGCGGCAGGTCGACGAACATGCCGGCCCAGGCGGCGACCGAGACCAGGATCACGCCGGGCACTACCCGCGAGGCGAAGGTCGCGCCGCCATAGGCCACCGCGATAACGCATTTCACCACGGCGTTGGTGGTGAAGGCCGCGAGGATCGACCACGATGCGTCCCGCGGCGAGACATCGCCGACAGCTGCGATCGACGCCACCGACGCCACGCCGGCATGCGCGTCAGCCAGGCCGGCGACGGCGGCGGCGATCAGCAACCCGGCGTCACCCAGCCACTGCTTGAGCGCCGCGGAGGCAAGCAGTACGCCGCCCACGATGACCGCAAGCAGCAACGCGGTCAGCGGATTGAAGGCGCGCTCCTTGGCGCCGGCGTCGCGCGGCGCGTCCGATCGCGCGGCACGCCAGGCGAAGAACAGGCCGTAGCCCACCGCGATCACGCCGGCGAAGGCCAGCGGAACGGCGAGCGCGACCAGGGTCGGGCGATGAAACGCCGCGACGATGGCCGCGAGCTGCACGACGGTCGCGACCGTCGATAGAACCGCCCCCGCCACGATCGGGCGCAGCGAGTCCGGCTCCTTGGCGGCACGCTCGCCCATGGCGGCGATGGTCGCCGTGCTCGACACGAAGCCGCCGGCGAAGCCTGCGATCGGCAGGCCGAAGCGCGGTCCCGCGGCGCGCACCGCGATGTGACCCAGCGCGCCGATCGCCATGACCACCACGACGATCAGCCAGATCGTGCGCGGATTGATCGCCTCCCACGGCCCCATCGGCCGGTCGGGCATCAGCGGCAGGATCACCAAGGCCGCGGCACCCAGCACCAGGCCGTCGCGCAACTCCTCGGCCGTGAGCACCGAACGGACGAAATGATGGATGTCGCCGCGGAAGGCCAGCAGCAGCGTCATCACCACGGCGATGGCGCCGGCGGCAGCGGGCTCGCGCAGCGCCAGCGCGCCCAGCGGCGCCATGGTGATCAACGCCACCTCGGTCGTAAGGCCCGGATCCTCGCGGCTGGAGCGGACATAAGCGACGGCTGCCAGGCCGAAAATCGCGACGCTGATCGCGATCAGGAGCGGCGCGTCGCCGATCTGGAAGGCGATGGCGCCGCCGAGGCTGGCCACGGCGAAGGTGCGCACGCCGGCCGGCGCGCGATCCTCGCCGTCGCCCTTGCGCCGTTCGCGCTCGGCGCCGACCAGCAGGCCGATGGCCAGGGCGCCGGCGAAGCGCAGCATGAGGTCGGCGAACTCGTTCATCGTTTCACTATGAGAACGTTGGGGCTTTTGCGCCAGCGGAGCCTATGGGAACCTGCGTCGACGAACGGCATGAGGAGCCACCCCATGGAATTCGGCGTCCTGTTCACGTCGCACCCCAACCCCGCGACGGAGCCCTATCCGCATCGCGACGTGCATGCGCGTGTCACGTCGGAGGTGCTCGAGGCGGAGCGGCTGGGCTACGACATCGCCTGGATCGCCGAGCATCATTTCTCGACGACCTACGGCATCATGCCGGACTGCTTCGCCTATATGGCCTATCTCGCGGCCAAGACCAGCCGCATCAAGATCGGCTCCGCGGTGATCACCTTGCCGCTCTACGAGCCGATCCGCGTCGTCGAGAACACCGCTTTCGTCGACATCCTGAGCGGCGGGCGCGTGATGCTGGGCATCGGCTCGGGCTACCGCCCCTACGAGTTCGTCGGTCTCGGCAAGGATTTCGACGCGCGCCGCGACGTGCAGGAGGAGGCCGTCGACTGGATCCTCGAGGCCTTCCATCGCCGCCGGTGGACGCATCAGGGCACGCACTTCAAGGGCGTGGTCGAGGGCGAGTACGAGATGTTGCCGGTACCGATCCAGGAGCCGCACCCGCCGCTGTTCATGGCCGGCGGTACCGATCGCTCGATCGCCTACTGCGGTCGCCACGGCTTCGGCCTGATGCTCTCGACCTTGGGCGGCCACGATACGCTGGAGAAGCAGATCGCGATCTACCGCGACTCGCTGAGGGAAGCGCCGGAGAAGCTGCGCCAGAATCCCGGCGCGGGCTGTGTCGACATCGCGCGTTGGGTCTATGTCGCGGAGACCGACGCCGAGGCGCGCGCTGATACCGAGACCGGCATCATCAAGCACATCTCGCATTTCGGCGGTTCGGGCACGGCCGGCTATCTCGGCTCGGTGTCGGAGAAGAAGGGCGAACTGCGCTATGAGGACCTGTTGGCGACCACGTTGCTGCACGGCTCGCCCGAGACGGTAGTCGCCAAGCTGCGCGAGCTGCGGGCGCGTACCGGGCTGACATCGCTCTTGCTGCACTATCCCCCGTACTATGGCCGAGAGAAGACGCTGAAGAGTCTGCGGCTCTTCGCCGAGCGCGTCATGCCGGCCTTCCGGCCGCCGTCGCGCGCGGCGGCGTAACGACCACCCGTGTCATCCCGAGCGCAGCGAGGGATCTAGTGGCTGCCCTGGATCCCTCGCTGCGCTCGGGATGACAGAAACGCAGAAAAGGATGTGACCATGAGCGAACAACACGTGCTGTCCGAGGTGAAGGACGGTATCGGCACCATCACGTTGAACCGGCCCGAGGTGCTCAACGCGCTGTCGTCGCAGATGACCGAGGGGCTGATCGAGATCACGCGCGCCTTCGAGAAGGACGCCGCCGTGCGCTGCGTGGTGATCAAGGGTGCCGGCGAACACTTCATGGCCGGCGGCGATATCAAGGGCTTTCACAAGTCACTGACCGAGGATCGCGAGCGTCATCTCGCGAGTTTCGAGATGCGCGTCGTCAAGGCGCACCAGCTGATCTACCACCTCCGTCGCATGGAAAAGCCGGTGATCGCCTCGGTGCAGGGCGCCGCCGCCGGCTTCGGGCTGAGTCTCATTCTCGCCTGCGACCTCGCCATCGCCAGCGACGATGCCTTCTTCACACTCGCCTATCGCCATATCGGCTTGTCGGCGGATGGCGGCGCCACCTACTTCCTGCCGCGCATCGTGGGCGAGCGCAAGGCGCTGCAGATCGCGCTACTCGGCGATCGCTTCAAGGCGCCGGAGGCCAAGGATGTCGGCATCCTCAACTGGATCGTGCCACGCGCCGAGCTGTCCGCGGAGACCGCGAAGCTGGCGCGCAAGATGGCCGACGGGCCGACCTTCGCGCTGGGCAAGGCCAAGGCGCTGATCAGGGGCTCGCTCGACAATTCCTGGGACGAGCACTCCCACCGCGAGGCCGAGTACCTCGCCGCCTGCGCCGCCACGAGCGATCACCTCGAAGGCCTGAAGGCCTTCATCGAGAAGCGGCCGGTGAAGTTCCAGGGGCGGTGATCAGCCCAGCCTGGCGATCAGCCTGGCGAGGGCGGCGAGGTTCTGCTTGATCACGTCCTTGGTCGGCTGGTCGTTCAGCACCGTGGGCGCGTTGTCGACCATCTCGAACTTCGTGCCGGCCATGGTCACCATCACTTCGGGCCGGTTGACGATCATGCCCTCGAGGAAGATGAAGATCTGCCTGAGGTGATATTGCGCGCGCGCGCCGCCCAGTATGCCGGGGGCGGCCGACATCAGGGTGATCGGCTTGTTCTGGAAGGGCTGGTTCGGCACGCGCGAGAGCCAGTCGATGGCGTTCTTCAGCGGCGCTGGGACCGAGTAGTTGTATTCCGGCGTGACGATGATCACGCCCGCGGCACCGCGGACCGCGTCGGCGAGCGCGGTAATCGTGTCAGGAAATCCCGCCGCCTGGATGTCGAAATTGTACAGCGGCAGGTCGATCGACGGCGCCTCGACGATCTCCATGCCCTCGGGCGCCAGCGCCGGCAGCGAGCGGATCAGCGCGCGGTTGACGGACGCCTTGCGCAGGCTGCCGCAGATGGCGAGCACCTTGGTCATGTCTGTCGTTCCTTCGGGATGCTAGGCGGTCTTCTGGACGATGGTCTCAAGATGCTCGACCAGCGCCTCGGGCATCGAGTAGTTGGGCGAATGACCGGCATCGAGCTGCAGGATATTGAACGGCATCGAGCTGGTGACCATGCGCTGCATCGGCAGAGTGATGGCGTTGTTGCGTAGGCATTCGATGTACCAGCGCGGCACGCCGCCGAAGCGTTCCTCGGTGTAGGTCATCGGCGTGTTGACGATCGCGGCGGCCTGCGGGCGCATGCGCGACACGGCGCGATAGACGTCGGCGGGGTCGCAGTCGTTGAAGAGCAACGTGGGGATGATCGAGCGCTTGAAGGTATAGGTCAGGCCGTCGGGGTCGGCCTCGTAGGCGCGCCGGATCATCGAATCGGGATCGCTGCCGGTGATGTCGCGGTTGGTCTTGCCCGGCGGCGGCAAGGTGCCGGTGAGATAGACCAGGGCGCGGATCTTGCGCCGGCGCGCCTCGGCGGCATGCGTGATGGTGAGCCCGCCGATGCTGTGGCCGACCAGGATCACCGGCTCGGACTCCTTGTCGAGCATCTTGGAGACGAAGTCGACGTAGAGCGGCAGGCTGATCGCCGCCGGCGGCGTGAGGTGGTCGTCGCCGCTGCCCGGCAGGTCGGGCGCCAGCGCCTTGTGGCCGCGCGCCTCCAGCAGCGGTACGACCTTCTCCCAACACCAGCCGCCCTGACAGGCGCCGTGGATCAGGATGAACGTCGCCATATCGGGGACCCTAGGCGCGGCCGACGACGTTCTTCGAGCCGGGCGTCGGCACGAAGAAATCCGGCGCGAGTTCCGCACCCGGCACCACGCTGTAGCCCGAGAGGTCGGTGACGCCGGCCTCCTTCAGCGCCTCGTCGTCGATGAAGAACCGGCCGGTGCATTCCCGGCTGGGGCGCGTGAGGATCCAATGCGCCGCGTCCGCCATGATCTCCGGCTTGCGGCTGCGTTTCATCAGCTCGTCGCCGCCGAGAAGGTTCTTGATCGCCGAGGTGGCGATGGTTGTGCGCGGCCACAGGCAGTTGAAGGCGATGCCGGCGGCGCGGAACTCCTCGGCCATCGACCACATGAAGACGCTCATGCCGTACTTGGCCAGCGTGTAGGCGGCATGCGGCGCGAACCAGTGCACGGAGAAGTCGAGCGGCGGCGAAAGCGTCAGCACGTGAGGGTTGGCCGCCTTGCGCAAATGCGGGATGCATTTCTGCGACACGAGGAAAGTGCCGCGCGCGTTGATCTGGTGCATCAGATCGTAGCGCTTCATCGGCGTCGATAGCGTGCCGGTCAGGCTGATGGCGCTGGCGTTGTTGACCAGAATGTCGATGCCGCCGAAGGTTTCGACCGTCTTGGCCACCGCTGCCTCGACCCCCTGCTCGTCGCGAATGTCGACGGCGATCGGCAGTGCCTTGCCGCCGGCCTTCTCGATCTCCTCGGCGGCGGTGAAGATGGTGCCCGGCAGGCGGGGATCGGCCACGGCCGTCTTGGCGGCGATGACGACATTGGCGCCGTCGCGCGCCGCGCGCAGGCCGATGGCCAGCCCGATGCCCCGGCTGGCGCCGGTGATGAAGAGTGTCTTGCCGCGCAGACTCACTCGATTTCGTCCCCGTAGTGTCCATCCTGCTCCCGGCTGCTTAGCCTTGGCCTACGCGGGCCGCAAGCCGACGTTTTTGCAAGTCGGCCGCCCCTAAAAGCTGTCGTCCGCCGCTCAGAATGGCCGAAGGTCGTAACCCAGCCGGGGGAAGTGCACGACGATCTCACCGGCTACGGGATCGACGCGCCGGATTGCGATCTCGCGATCGGTGATGAATGCCAGCTCGCCTTCGACAGGATCGCAGCCGTAGTCGTCGGCGCGGATGCGCACACGGGCGCCGGGCTTCGGGTCTTCCGGCTGCGGTGTTGAAGGGCGCGCCGGTTCCGGCGTGCCGGCCTTGGCTTCGGCAATGGCGTCCTGCGCCGTGATCGGCGTCGGCGCGCCATGGCCAAAGGCGCGGACCTTCGCCATCCAGTCGCGGATGCGCGCATAGGGCGCCAGCTCGTGCGCCAGTCGGTCGGTGCGCGCGGTGATGAACCACAGCGCGTGGTAGACGGCGAGGTCGGCGATGGTGGGCGCGTCGCCGGCGATCCAGGCGCGGCCGTCGGCGAGCATCGAGTCGACAGCGGCGATCTGTGGTCGCACATGCGTGGCGCTGCGCGCGGCGGCGCGCGCCATCGTGGCCGCGTCGGGTTCGGGCAGGCCGCGCATGCGCGCACGGTCGGCCTGGAGGTTGGGCGGCAACACGTCCATGTTGTTGCCGGAGACGTAGAGCGACATCGGTCGGAACAGGCGGTTCTCCGACCAGTACGCGATCGCATCGGCAAGTGCCGCGAGGTGAGGCGGAAACAGCGTCGGCTCGGGCTCCCGCCGCTCCAGCTCGCGCACGATCAGCGCGGTGTCGCAATAGACGTCGGCGCCGATCTGCAGCACCGGCGTGCGGCGATAGCCGCCGGTCAGCGGCGTCAGATCGGGCTTGGGCGCGACCGGTGGGATCACCACCGAACGCCACGCCAGCTTCTTGTAACCCAGCGCCAGCCGGGCCTTCTCGGAGTAGTTCGAGAAGTCGTAGTGGTGGAGGATCAAGCGCTACTCGATCTTGATGCCCGCCGCCTTGATCAGCGGCCACCACAGATCGGCCTCGGCCTTGTGATGCGCGGCCAGCGCCTCTGGCGTCTGCTGCGCCGGCGCCGGGATATCCTGACCCAGCGCTGCGAAACGCTCCCGCACTTGCGCGTCGGTCAGCGCCTCCAAGATCGCGGTGGTCAGCTTGGCGGTGACATCCTTGGGCGTGCCCTTGGGCGCCCACAGCCCATGCCAGATGGCGATGTAGAGGCCCGGCGCTCCGGCTTCGTCGACGGTGGGGATGTCGGGCATCGCCGCCAGCCGCGTTTTGGCCGTGATCGCGAAGCCCCTGATCTTGCCCGCCTTGATCTGCGGGATCGAGTTGGCAGCCTGATCGAAGATCATATCGATCTGGCCAGCCATCAGGTCCTGCATCGCCGGACCGGCGCCGCGATAGGGGATGAAGCGCAGCTTGCCGCCGGTTTTCTGCTCGAAATACACGCCCGCGACATGCGAGGCGGCGCCGACGCCGGCGGTGCCCGCCGTCACCTTGTCGGGATTGGCCTTCACGTAGGCCGCGAGCTCCTGAAGATTGGCGGCTGGAAAGCCGTTACGCACGGCGACGATCTGCGGGTTGGTGGCGATCAGGCCCAGCGGCTCGAAATCCTTCAGCACGTCGTAGTTCAGCTGATAGACGGCCGGATTGACCACATGCGTGCTCCAGTGGCCGATGCCGATGGTGTAGCCGTCGGGCGCCGCGCGCGCGACGCGGCCGACACCCACCGTGCCCGCCGCGCCGGTCGTATTGTCGACGATGACGGTCTGACCCAAGGTGCGGCTCATGCGCTCGGCCATGATGCGCGCCAGCGTGTCGGTTGGTCCGCCGGCCGCGAACGGCACCACCAGCGTGATCTGCTTGCTCGGAAAAGCCTGGCCGTGCGCGGTGCTGGCGAGCGCGAGCAGGCCGGCGACGACGGCGATGAGCAGGCGGTACATGGTGGCACTTCCCTCGGTGATGGCTCAGTCGTCGGCAGCCAAGCGCAGAAGATCGGCGCCGGCAAGCCGATAGAACACCTTGTCCTGGCGCGGCACGCCCAACCGATCGTAGAGCCGTTGCGCGCCGACATTGCCGGGATCGGTGGTCCAATCGATTCGGCAGTAGCCCTCGTCACGCGCGACCTTGGCCATCGCGCGCAGCAGCGCAGTGCTGGCGCCGGAACCGCGTCCGGCCTCGCCGACGAAGACGTCCTTGAGGAACAGCAGCCACTGATAGGCCGTGCCGTAGAACACCGGCGTCAGATTGGCGAAGCCCACCAGCCGGCCGTCCCGCTCGGCGACGAGGGTGAAGGGCTGACGCTCTTGCGCGCCGACGGCATAGGTCGCGGAGGCGTCGGCGCCGCCGGGTGGGTCGCTCGACTCGTAGTGCGTCTGCATCTCGCGATAGAGCGCGGCCAGGGCCGCTTCATCACCCTGCTTCGCGCGGCGGACGATCACGGGGGCGCGCATGCGCGCGGATCAGGCGGCGCGCAGCACGCCGTCCTCTGCCTCGAGCGGCAGAGGCGCGGTGTTGCGCGAGGTTACCCAATCGGGGCGCGAGTCGGGGCCGAAGGCCGGCGCGTTGGCGCAGGCGTTGCAGGAGACATAGATATGCCAGCGATCGTCGGCCGACAGGTTGTGCCCTGAGGCGTGCAGCGTGTTGCAGTGGAACAGCACGCAGGTGCCGGCCTTGCCGGTCACCGCAACGGGCTCGGGCGAGCCGCGCAGGATCTCGATGATGCGCTGCTTCGGCATCGCCCAGAACTTGTAGGCGGTCGACTCGTCGTAGACCGGCTCGATGCGGCCGAGCTTGTGGCTGCCCGGGATCAGGTACAGCGCGCCGCCCATCTCGGTGGTGTCGGTCATCATCACGTTGAACGTCGCCATGTCCGGCCGCGGGCATCCGTCGCGCTTCCACGAGCCGTAATCCTGGTGCCACTGCCACACCGTGCCCTCGATCGCCGGCTTGGTGTTGATCTTGGTGTGATAGACGTAGACCTCGTCGGTGCCGATCACCTGCCGCACCGGCCGCAGCACGCGCGGCGTGCGCACCAGGGCGCGGAACGGCGCGGAGCGCGTCGCGCCATCGGCCTCGTGCACGCGGAAGACCGTGCGCACGCCGCCGGTGTGCTCGCGTACCACTTCCTCGGATTGAACGGTCGACAGTCGCGCCACCTCGCGCCGCAGCACGGCGATCTCCTCGCGGTCGAACAGTCCGGGGAAAACCAGGAAACCGTCGCGGTCGTATTGCGCCAGCTGTTCGGGCGTGAGGTTCATGAGACGCTCCTCCTGGAGCGTAGTGTATCCGGTAGCGTCGGCTTTGGGTACGCTACGCTCCGGGGACGCAATGACGGCGTCATGGAGCACGCCAGGGCGCTGGGGCAAGGCGTTCGCACCGACAGGCATTCACTGCCGGAGCGGTCGGGGCTACCTCAATGGGCATGGCTGTCGACAGCAGCAGACCGCTGAGGTTGGATACGTTGATCGAGCCTGAAGCGGTAAAGTCGTGCGAGGTTGTTCGCGGCGCAGGCATAAAGCCGGTCGATCGAGAGAGGGACGCTGCCGGCGTCGATCGCGACGGCATCTAGGTCGTCCCCCACACCGTGGAGGATAAGGTTATCGGAATGGAACTCGGCGCGGACAGTGCGCTTGCTCCATTCGCCTTCGGCGTCGGCGGTGTGTAGGACCAGCAGAGGGGCTTCGGGCTCCATATCAGCTACTCGTCGCGAGTCGGAGCGTTGAAAGAAACAAGGGCGGGACCTTGCGGTCCCGCCCTCGCTCATCCTGGCATGACGCCCGGGCTTACTGCACGACCTCGAACAATCCGGCAGCGCCCATGCCGCCGCCGATGCACATGGTGACGACCACGTTCTTGGCCTTGCGGCGACGGCCCTCGATCAAAGCGTGGCCGGTGCAGCGTGCGCCGGTCATGCCGAAGGGGTGGCCGATCGAGATCGAGCCGCCGTTGACGTTGAGCTTCTCGTTGGGAATGCCGAGCTTGTCGCGGCAGTACAGCACCTGCACCGCGAAGGCCTCGTTGAGCTCCCACAGGTCGATGTCGTCCATCTTCAGGCCGAAGCGGGTGAGCAGCTTCGGAATGGCGTAGACCGGGCCGATGCCCATCTCGTCAGGCTCGCAGCCGGCGACGGCCAGGCCCTTGAAGATACCCAGCGGCTTCAAGCCACGCTTGGCGGCTTCGGCGTCGCTCATGACGACCGCGGCCGACGCGCCGTCGGAGAGCTGGCTGGCGTTGCCGGCGGTGATCCACTTGTCGGGGCCCATCACCGGCTGCAGCTTCGACAGGCCCTCCATGGTCGTGTCGGCGCGGTTGCCTTCGTCCTTGGTGAGCTTGACCTTCTTCTTCGAGGTCTCGCCGGTGTTCTTGTCGGTCACCAGCATCTCGGTTTCCATCGGCACGATCTCGTCGTCGAACTTGCCGGCCTGCTGCGCCGCCGCGGTGCGCATCTGGCTCTGCAGCGAGTACTGGTCCTGGTACTCGCGGCTGATCTTGTAGCGCGCCGCCACCGTGTCGGCGGTCTGGATCATGCTGTGATAGATGCCCGGCACGTGCTCCTGCACCCAGGGGTTCACCAGGCGGTGCTTGTTGCCACCGCCGCCCTGCACGATCGACACCGACTCCAGGCCGGCGCCGACGACGACCGTGGCGCGGTCGACCAGCACGCGCTGCGCGGCCATGGCGATGGTCTGCAGGCCCGAGGAGCAGAAGCGGTTGACGGTCACGCCCGAGACGCTGACCGGCGCGCCGGCGCGCATCGCCGAGACGCGCGCGACGTTGGAGCCCGTCGTGCCTTCCGGCGCGGCGCAGCCCATGATCACGTCCTCGATCTCGGCGAGATCGACCTTGGCGCGCTCGGCGGCGTGCTTGATGACGTGCGCGCCCATGTCGGCGCCATGGGTGTCGTTGAAGGCGCCGCGGAAGGCCTTTCCGATCGGCGTGCGGGCGGTTGAAACGATGACGGCGTCCATGTGTCCCTCCTGGGTGTTTCTGCGATCCTAGCCTAGATCAAACGTCCGAGAACTTCTTGCCTTCGGCGACGAGCCGCTTCAGAAGCGGCGCGGGCTCCCAGAACGGGTCGCCCGACATCTCCTTGTACTTCAGCAACGCGTCGTGGATGGTCTTCAGCCCGACGACGTTATCGGCCCACCACATCGGGCCGCCGCGATAGACCGGCCAGCCATAGCCGTTGACCCAGATCACGTCGATGTCGAGCGCGCGCTGGGCCATGCCCTCCTCGAGGATCTTGGCGCCCTCGTTGACCATCGGATAGAGCGTGCGCTCGAGGATCTCCTGGTCGGAGATGGCGCGGCGCGTGATGCCCAGCCGCTTGGAGTTCTCCTCGATGATCTTCTCGACCTCGGGATCGGGAATCGGCGTGCGGTCGGGCAGGTTGTACTTGTAGTAGCCCGAGCCGGTCTTCTGGCCGAAACGGCCCAGCTCGCAGATCGCGTCGGCGACGTAGCCGGTGTAGCGCACGTTGCGCTGCTCCTTCTCCTTCTTGCCCTGGCGGATGCGCCAACCCACGTCGTTGCCGGCCAGATCGCTCATCTGGAACGGACCCATGGGGAAGCCGAAGTCGAAGATCACCTTGTCGATCTGCTGCGGCAGGGCGCCTTCCTCGAGCATGTAGGCCGACTGCACGCCGCGCTGGCGCAGCATGCGGTTGCCGACGAAGCCCTCGCAGACGCCCACCAGCGTCGGGATCTTGCCGATGCGCTTGCTGAGCGTCATGACCGAGGCGATGACGTCCTTTGACGTCGCCTTGCCGCGCACGTTCTCCAGCAGCTTCATGACGTTGGCCGGCGAGAAGAAGTGCATGCCGATCACGTCGCCCGGCCGCTTGGTGTAGGAGGCGATCTGGTTGACGTCGAGCCCCGAGGTGTTCGTCGCCAGGATCGCGCCCGGCTTGGCGACCTCGTCGAGCTTCTTGAAGACGCCTTCCTTGACCTCCATGGTCTCGAATACCGCCTCGATGATGACGTCGGCGTCCTTCAGGTCGTTGTAGTCCATGGTCGGCTTGATCAGCGCCATGCGCTTCTCGACGTCCTCGGCCTTCATGCCGCCGCGCTTGGCGGTGTTCTCGTAGTTGGTGCGGATGGTCTTCAGGCCGCGATCGAGCGCGTCCTGCTTGACCTCCAGCACCGTCACCGGGATGCCGGCGTTGGCGAAGTTCATCGCGATGCCGCCGCCCATCGTGCCGGCGCCGATGATGCCGGCGGTCTTGATCTCGCGCTGCGGCGTGTCTGATGGCACGTCCTTGACCTTGGCCGCCTCGCGCTCGGCGAAGAAGTAGAAGCGCTGCGCCGCGGATTCGCTCGAGGTGAGCAATTCCTGGAACAGCTCGCGCTCGCGCGCCAGGCCCTGGTCGAAGGGAAGCTCGACGGCGGCCTGCACCGTCTTGACGATGTGCCACGGCGCCTTGAAGCCGCGTGCCTTGCGCGCGATCGACCTCTCGAAGTCGGCGATCGCGGTCGGGCTCTCCAGCTTCACCTGCTGGTCGCGTACCCGCTTGAGCGGCGCCTTCTGCGCCACCAGCTCGCGGGCATAGGCGACAGCGGACTGGAGCAGATCACCCTCGGCGATGCGATCGACGATGCCCTTGCTCGCCGCCTCCTTGGCCGGGATGTGACGGCCCGAGACCATGGCCTCGAGCGCATAGGCCGCGCCGGTCAGGCGCGGCAGGCGCTGCGTGCCGCCGGCGCCGGGCAGCAGGCCGAGATGCACTTCAGGGAGGCCCAGCCGCGTGGTCGGCGCCGAGATGCGGTAATGCGCGCCCAGCGCTGTCTCCAGGCCGCCGCCCAGCGGCGTGCCGTGCAGGGCAGCGACGATGATCTTGGGCGAGGTCTCCATAATGCGGATGACCTCGTTGAGATCGGTGCCGGCGCGCGGCTTGCCGAACTCGCGAATGTCGGCGCCGGCGATGAAGGTGCGGCCGCCGCCGATCAGCACGATCGCCTTGATCGCCGGATCGGCGCCGAACGCCTTGACGCCCTCGTCGAGGCCGGTGCGCACGGCGGCGCTGAGCGCATTCACCGGCGGGTTGTTGACGGTGAGGACGCCGATCTCGCCTTGCGTCGAGCGGATGACGGCTGGCTCGGACATGTCGTTTTTCCCTCCGAAGCTTCATTCCGCGCCGCGAAAGCGCGTTCTGAGTGTTGGGGAACTCGTACCGCCTCAGACCGACAGGCGCAATCCGTCCTCGGCCGCCTCGACGCCCAGCGAGCCGACGCGCGAAAGCATCTCTGGACTCATGTGCGTCACGACCACGCGTTTGGCGCCGATATCGGGCAGATGCCGCTTCACCGTCTGCCAGTTGAGGTGGAAACGCACAGGCTTGTCGTCGAAATAGGTCTCGCAGACAAACAGGTCGACGCCTCTGGCCGCGTCGACGATGGCGTCGACCCATTCGGTGTCGCCGGTGTAGCACAGCGACTTGCCGTCGACCTCCACGCGCAGCGCCAGCGGCGGCGCGCCGCAGGGATGGCGCACGAGATGCGGCATCACGGTCAGCGCGCCGAGCGTCGCCGGCTCGTCGGGCGTGAACTCGACGATGGTCAGATCGAATTTCTGCGCGATGCCGCTGGAGTCGGGGAAGAACACCTCCATCGCCTGGAACAGCCGATCGCGCAGCCCCGGCGGACCGGCGATGGTCAAAGGCCGGCTGCGCCGGCTGCCGAGCTGGGCGTCGAGGATGAAGAAGGGCAAGCCGCCGAAATGGTCGCCGTGCAGATGCGTGATCAGGATCGCGTCGACGGCGTTGGGATCGATACCATGCTTGCGGATCGAGATCATCGAGCTGGCGCCGCAGTCGATCAGGAACGTCGCGCTTGGCGCTTTCACATGGAAGCAGGTGTTGAAGCGCCCGCCGCTGCCGAAGGCATCTCCGCAGCCGAGAAAGGTGAAATCGATCGCCATCGTCTATTCCGGCTCGATTCCGGTCTCGGCGACCAGCGTGCGCCATTTTGCGACCTCGGCGGCGGTGAAGGCGCGCAGCTCGTCGGGCGTCGAGCCGTAGACCTCGAAGCCCATGTCGGCGAGGCGCGAGGCGATCGCGGTATCGGCCAGCGCCTTGCGGGCGGATGCGTTGAGGCGTGCGACGATCGCCCCATCCGTACCGGACGGCGCATACATTGCGAACCAGGTCAACAGCTCGAAGCCGGGCAAGGTCGCGGCGATGGAAGGGACCCCCGGCAACAACGCGCTGGGCTGGGCCGAGCTGACCGCCAACGCGCGCAGCTTGCCGGCTCGGATCTGGCCCAGCGCCGCCGAGACGTCGATAAACATGAACTGCACGCTGCCGCCCAGCACGTCGGCCATCGCCTGTGGCGGGCTGCGGTAGGTGACGCGCGCGATATCCAGGCCCAGCCGCTTCACGAGCGTCGCCGAGGGCAGGAGATTGCCGCTCGAACCGGTGCCGTAGTTCACCTTGCCGGGATGGGCGCGCGCATGCGCTACCAGCGCCGCCACGTCGCGGTGCGGCGACTCCGCCGGTACGACGAGGACCTGGGCGATGTGGCCGAGCTTGGTGATCGGCGCGAAGTCTCGAACGGGATCGTAGGGTATCGTCTTGAGCAGCGACGCGGCGGCGGCCTGAGTCGTCGCCGATCCGACGAGGATCGTATAGCCATCGGCCGGCGCCTTGGCGACCTGGTTGGCGCCGATCGAGCCCTGCGCGCCCGGCTTGTTGTCGATGACGATCGGCTGGCTGAGATCGGCGGCGATCGACTCCGCGAGCACGCGGGCGAGGTTGTCGGTCGCCGTGCCGGGCGCGAAGCTCACGACGAAGCGGATCGGCTTGTCCGGCCAGGCCGCGCGGGCGGCCCCGGACAAGCCGAACGACGCCGCGGCGCCGGCGACGAGGAAGCTGCGTCGGCGCGTCGTCATCGGGCTCCTTCCTGCGGCGTCAGGCCGTCGGCAGCTTGTAGTCCTTGAACTGCTCGCGCAGCTTGGTCTTGAGGATCTTGCCGGTTGCACCGTGCGGGATCGCCTCGACGAACTGCACGTCGTCGGGCATCCACCACTTCGCGATCTTGCCCTGCAGGAACTCGAGGACCTGCTCCTTGGTGACGTTGGTACCCGGCCGGGGATGCACGATCAGCAGCGGCCGCTCGTCCCACTTGGGATGCGCCACGCCGATCACCGCGGCCTCGGCGACGCCGGGGCAGCCCATGGCGGCGTTCTCGAGATCGATCGAGGAGATCCACTCGCCGCCCGATTTGATGACGTCCTTGGAGCGGTCGGTGATCACCACCGAGCCGTCCTTCTCGATCTTGCAGACGTCGCCGGTGGCGAACCAGTCGTCTTTGCCGAACTGGCTCTTGCCGTCGCCTTTCATGTAGCCCTTCACGATCCAGGGACCGCGCACTACCATGTTGCCGGAGACGCTGCCGTCCTGCGGCAGGTCGTTGCCCTCGTCGTCGACGATCTTCATCTCGCAGCCGAAGACCGGCCGGCCCTGCTTGGCGGTGATGGCGAAGCGCTCGGCGTCGGGCAACTGGCGCTCGCCGCGGTTGAAGCGCGTCGTGGTGCCGAGCGGACTCATCTCGGTCATACCCCAGCCTTGCACGACCTCGGCGCCATGCTCGTTCCAGAAGCGCGAGATCATCGAGATCGGCACCGCCGAGCCGCCGATCAGGGTGCGCTTGACCGACGACATCTTGAGCTTGTTCTGGGCGCAGTAGTCGAGCAGGGCGAGCCACACCGTCGGCACGCCGGCGCTCAGTGTCACCCGCTCCTTGTCGAGCAGCTCGTAGACGCTGGCGCCATCGAGCTTGGCGCCGGGGAACACCAGCTTGGCGCCGCAGATCGGCGCGGCGTAGACCAGGCCCCAGGCGTTGGCATGGAACATCGGCACCACGGGAAGCACCGTGGTGTCGGGATCCATCGGAATCACCGAGCCGTTGGACGCCATCATCGTGTGGATGAGCGTCGAGCGGTGCGAATAGAGCACGCCCTTGGGATTGCCCGTCGTCCCCGAGGTGTAGCAGAGCGACGAGGCGGTCTTCTCGTCGAAGTCCGGCCAACGCAGCGTGCCCGGCTTGTCGGCGATCAGCTCCTCGTAGCACAGCAGGCTGGGAATCTTGGACGATGACGGCATGTGCGCGCGGTCGGTCATCACCACGACATGCTTCACCGTCTTGAGGTGGTCGATCACGCCTTCGACGATCGGCAGCAAGTTCAGGTCGACGAGGATGATCTGGTCCTCGGCGTGGTTGGCGATGTAGGTGATGTGGTCGGGCGCCAGGCGCGGATTGATGGTGTGCAGCACCGCGCCGATACCTGAGATGCCGAAATAGCACTCGAAATGGCGGTAGGTGTTCCAGGCGATGGTGCCGACGCGGTCGCCCAGCTTGATGCCCAGCCCCTGCAGCGCCTCGGCCAGCTTCTTGGAGCGCTTGTGCGCGTCGCCGTAGCCATAGCGATGGATGGGGCCCTCGACGGTGCGCGAGACGATCTCGACGTCGGAATAGTAATTGGCGGCGAAATCGATGATCTGCGAGATCAGCAGCGGACGGTCCTGCATCAGGCCGAGCATTGGCGTTTCCTCTGGTGGGTGCGGTTATTCCTGTCGCACTGTCATAACATGTCCCGCCGGGATCGCCACTGCGGTCCCAGGATTCGGCCCAAGCATACGCCGTCCCAGGCGCATTGATGCGTCATCCCGAGCGTAGCGAGGGGGGCGCCTCGAGCCGAAGTCTCCTTGGCGGGAGATTCCTCGCTGCGCTCGGAATGACGGGATGGGTCAGGCCGCGTCGTCGCCCAGTTCCTGCCTTACCAAGTTGATCCAGTAGGCCGCGCCGGTGAGCAGGGCCTTGTCGTTGAAGTCGTAGACCGGCGTGTGGACGTGCTGGCAACCGCCCTCGGCGTCGCCGCCGTTGCCAATGAAGATGTAGGCGCCGGGCAGCTTCTCGAGCATGAAGGCGAAGTCCTCGGCGCCGGTCATCGGCGTCATCTTGCCGTTGACCTTGTCGACGCCCGCCGTGGCCTGCGCCGCCTTCACGGCGATCGCTGTCTGCTCCTTGGCGTTGACCAGCGGCGGGTAGCGGCGCTGGTACGTGTACTCGGCCGTGCAGCCCCAGGCCTCGGCGGTCGATTTGGCAATCTCGCCCATGCGGCGCTCCAGCAAGTCGCGCACGGCGGGGCTGTAGCTGCGCGCCGTGCCACGCACCAGCACGTCGGACGGAATCACGTTGGGTGAGCCGTAGGTGCCGGCGGCGATATGGCCGACGCTCAGCACCGCCGTCTGCGACGACGGCACGTTGCGGCCGATGATGCCCTGGATGGCGAGGATGAAGCTGGCCATCGGCGTCGTCGGATCGGTGCCGCGCTCGGGCAGCGCGCCGTGGCCGCCGGTGCCCTTGAAGGTCACCGTCCACGAATCGCTGGCCGCCAGCATCGGACCGGGGCAGATGGCGAAGTGGCCTGTGGGCACGCCGGGCATGTTGTGCATGCCGTAGACCGCGTCGCAGGGGAACAGGTCGAACAGGCCTTCCTCGATCATCACCCGCGCGCCGCCAAGGCCTTCCTCCGCGGGCTGGAAGATGAAGTGGATGGTGCCGGCGAAGTCGGGATTGGCCGCGAGATGCTTGGCCGCGCCCAGCAACATCGCGGTGTGCCCGTCATGCCCGCAGGCGTGCATCTTGCCGTCGATCACCGAGCGGTGCGCGAAGTCGTTCTTCTCCTGCAGGTGCAGGGCGTCCATATCGGCGCGCAGGCCGATGGTCTTCTGGCCCGGCCGGGCGCCCTTGAGCGTGCCGACCACGCCGGTGGTGGCGAGCCCGCGATGGATCGGGATGCCCCATTCGGTGAGCTTGGCGGCGACGATGTCGGCCGTCCGCACCTCCTCGAAGGCGGTCTCGGGGTGCTTGTGGATGTCGCGGCGGATCGCGATCATCTCGGCCTCGGACGGCTTCAGCGCGTCCAACACGTCATGCGGCATATGAGCTCTCCCTGTCGCGTGCCAGCATAGCGCCGCGATGAGCCGATGGGGAAGGGATGGGGGATACGACACGTTTCGCCGGCGAGCGCCCCGTACTGACGACCAGGCGACTCGTGCTGCGCCAGCCCGTAGACGCAGATATGCCCGCGATCATCGACACCGTGGGAGATTTGCGCGTGTCGCGAAACCTGGCGCGCGTTCCTCATCCCTACACGGAGGTTGATGCGCGCTTCTTCCTCGACCAGATCGCGCCGCGCGAGATCGTCTGGGCTTTGACACTGCGATCGACGACGAGGCTCATCGGCATGACCGGCCTCAGCCCGACCGAGGATCCCGATGAGGCGGAGCTGGGCTACTACCTCGCGGTAGCCCAGTGGGGTCAGGGCCTGGCGACCGAGGCCGGGCGCGCGGTGCTCGACTACGGCTTCGGTGTCGCGGGCTTCACGTCGATCGTCGCCGGATACTTCGCGGAGAATCCGGCGTCCGGTCATGTGCTTCGTAAGCTCGGTTTCGTCGAAACCGGCCGCGCCGACCGTGGTTGCCTCGCGACCGGTCGGACCGAGCCGTCTGTTGAGCTGCGGCTCGATGCGTCGTCTCGGCTATGCTGATGAGATCTGACTCGAGGGAGACCGCGAGGCCGTGAACGACCACACCCTATTTCCCGTGCGCTCGAGCCTGACCTTGGCGCAGGCCGACGCGATGATCGCCGGCGCGCTCGCCGCGGCGCGCGCCGCCGAGCTGTTGCCGCTCACCGTCGCGGTACTCGATTCCGGCGGTCAGCTCGTCGCCTACAAGCGGGAGGATGGCTGCGGCGTGCTGCGCTTCGATATCGCGCTGGGCAAGGCGTGGGGGGCGCTGGGCATGGGTATCTCAAGCCGCACCTTGCGCGACCGTCTGGGCAATCGTCCGGCCTTCCAGGGCGCGCTGGCGGCGGCCTCCGACGGCCGCTTCGTGCCGGTGCCGGGCGGCGTACTGGCGATCGACGCGCAGGGCCACGCCATCGGCGCGATCGGCATCAGCGGCGACGCCTCCGATCGCGACGAATACGCCGCGATCATGGGCGTGCGGGCCGCCGGTCTCGTCTCGCATCCCGCCGCGCCGGCCGAGAACTGGCGATCGGCGGGGCTCTGACTATCCGGGGAGGTTCACATGCGTCGTCGTTCCCTGATCGCCGCCGGCGCTGCCGCGTTGGCCCTGCCGTCGCTGGCCCGCGCGCAGGCGTGGCCCTCGCAGCCCGTCCGCCTCGTGATCGCCTTTCCGCCCGGTGGCCCGACCGACGTCTACGGCCGCCTGTTTGCGGAGCGGCTGTCGCGTGCGCTCGGCCAGCCTGTCGTGGTCGAGAACAAGGCCGGTGCGGCCGGAGTCATCGGCTCGGCCGGCGTCGCGCGCGCCAAGCCGGATGGCTACACGCTGCTGTTCGGCACCGGCTCCACGCAGGCGCTCTACGCCTCGATGGCGGCCAAGCCGGAATACGATGTCGTGAAGGATTTCACCTACATCGCCCATGTCGGCGGCGGGCCGGCGGCGTTCATCGGCCATCTCCAGCAGCCGGACTCGCTGATGGGCCTGATCGCGGTGGCGCGCGCGAAGCCCGGTACGCTGAGCTATGGCTCGCCCGGCAGCGGCACGTTGCTGCATCTCACCACCGAGCGGCTGAAGACGGCGCTGGGCGGCGTATCGCTGACCCACGTGCCGTATCGCGGCAGCGGCCCGGCGATGACCGACCTGCTGGCCGGCCAGATCGCCATGGTGGTCACGACCCTGGGCAGCGCGCTGCCGTTCCATGGCTCCGGCCGCGCGCGGCTGCTGGCCGTCGCCACCGCCCAGCGCACCGTGCTCGCGCCGCAGGTCCCCTCCGTGTCGGAACTGTTGGGCGGCCAGCCTTTCGAAGCCGTGCTCTGGCATTGCCTCGCGGGGCCTGCCGGTCTGCCGGCGGAGGTTGTCACTCGGCTAGCCGCCGCCGTCCGGGAAACAATGGCCGACGCCGCCTTGCTCAAGGCGCTGGCGGATCAGGGCATCGTGCCGGTGACGGACTCGACGCCGGCATCGACCGCCGAGTTCGTGCGCGCCGAGGCCGATCGCTGGGCGCCTATCGTCAAGGCGGCAGACATCAAGCTCGATTGAGGCGTGGCGTAGTCGTGTTCGCGGTCGCTCATGCGGTGAGATGGCGCCGGTGATTGGTGACGGATCATTGATCGGCTATACGTGCCGCTAACATGACAAGTCCCCTGATCAACCGCCGCGACCTGGCCTTCGTGCTTTACGACCTGCTCGATGTCGGGGCGTTCACCCAGCAAGCTCGCTACGCCGATCACAGTCGCGAGACGTTCGAGGCGGCGATCGAGACGGCGCATCGCCTGGCGCTGGAGAAGTTCCATCCGCACAATGCCAAGGCCGACAAGAACGAGCCGACCTTCGACGGCAACACCGTGAGCATGATCCCCGAGGTCGCCGAGGCGCTCGCCGCCTTCCGCGACGCCGGCTTCTTCGCGCCGACCAAGGATTACGAGCTGGGCGGCATGCAGTTGCCGTTGACCGTGGCGCAGGCGTGCAACGCCATGTTCCAGTCGGCCAATATCGGCAGCGCCGGCTACCCGTTCCTCACCGTCGGCGCGGCCAACCTGATCGAGAGCTTCGGCTCGCAGGAGCAGAAGTCGCTCTATATGGCGCCGATGCTGGCCGGCCGCTTCTTCGGGACGATGTGCCTGAGCGAGCCGCAGGCGGGCTCGTCGCTGGCCGACATCCGCACCCGCGCTGAGCCGCAGCCCGACGGCAGCTATCGCGTGATCGGCAACAAGATGTGGATCTCCGGCGGCGACCACGAGCTCTCCGAGAACATCGTGCACATGGTGTTGGCCAAGATCCCCGGCGGTCCGCCCGGTGTGAAGGGTATTTCGCTGTTCATCGTGCCCAAGCGCACGGTCAATCCGGATGGCAGCGTCGGTGAGCGCAACGACGTGAGGCTGGCCGGTCTCAATCACAAAATGGGTTACCGCGGTACGACCAACACGGTGCTGAATTTCGGCGAGAAGGGTGGCGCCGTCGGCTATCTGCTCGGCCAGCCGCATCGCGGCCTGGAATACATGTTCCAGATGATGAACGAGGCGCGCATCGGCGTTGGCCAGGGCGCGGTGATGCTGGCCTATGCCGCGTATCTCTTCTCGCTCGAGTACGCGCGCGGCCGGCCGCAGGGGCGCGCGCCCGACAGCAAGGATCCGGCCTCGCCGATGATCCCCATTGTCGAGCACGCCGACGTCAAGCGCATGCTGCTGCACCAGAAATGGGTGAGCGAGGGCGGCCTGCATCTGTGCCTCTACGCCGCTTCGCTGGTCGATCGCATCGCCATGGCCGGTGATGCCGCGCAGAAGGCGCGGCTGGAGCTGCTGCTCGATACGCTCACCCCGATCGTCAAGGGCTGGCTGTCGGAGGTCTGCCTGAAGTCGAACGAGCATGCCGTGCAGATCCTCGGCGGGTATGGCTACACCCGCGACTATCCGGTCGAGCAGTATTATCGCGACCAGCGGCTCAACCCGATCCACGAGGGCACCGACGGCATCCAGGCCATCGACCTCCTGGGTCGCAAGATGGCGATCAAGGGCGGTGCCGGCTGGAACGCCGTGAAAGCGGAGATCGCGCGCGCCATCGCCATCGCCGAGGCGCACGACGAGCTCAGGCCGATGGCCCGCGACCTCGCCGGCCTGGTGGAGACGGTCGAGGCGACGCGCGCCACCTTGCTGGGCGCGATGGGTAAAGGGCAGGCGTCGCTGGCGCTGGCCAACGCCTTCCATTTCCTTGACCTGTTCGGCCTGCTGGTGATGGGCTGGATGTGGCTGTGGCAGGCCAGCGCCGTGCGCGATCTGCCGCCGCCCGCGACCGCCGAAGAGCGCGCCTTCCGCGCCGGCAAGCTCGCGGCCTGCCGCTATTTCTTCACCTACGAGGTGCCGCGCTCGGCCTATCTCGCCTCGATGCTGGTCAGGCTCGACGACACGATGCTCTCGATGCGGAGCGAGTGGTTCGCCTGACGAACCGCGCGGCCCGGTGCGCTTGCGGCCGCGTGGGCGGCGCGCCACCTTGCGTCCATCCAGTCATCCGGAGGCAAATCCATGGCGTCGCCGCTTTTCGACCTCACCGGCAAGGTCGCCATCGTCACCGGCTCGAGCAAGGGCATCGGCAAGTCGATCGCCGAGCAGCTGGCGCTGCAGGGCGCCAAGGTCGTGGTGTCGAGCCGCAAGCTGCCGGTGTGCGAGGAGGTGGCTGGCCAGATCAACGCCGCCGGCGGCCAGGCCATCGCCATCGGCTGCAACATCTCCGACAAGGCGCAGTGCGAGCGGCTGGTCGCCGAGACCCGCCGCCAGCTCGGGCCGATCGACATCCTGGTCTGCAACGCGGCCAGCAACCCGTATTACGGCTCGACCGAGAAGATGCCCGACGACGTCTTCATGAAGGTGATGCAGAACAACATCCTGTCCAACATCTGGCTGATCAACCAGTCGGTGCCCGACATGCGCGCCAAGAAGGACGGGGCGATCATCATCGTCTCGTCGATAGGCGGTGTGCGTGGGTCGCCGGTGATCGGCGCCTACTGCGTCTCCAAGGCGGCCGACATGCAGCTCGCCCGCAACCTCGCCATCGAGCTGGGGCCGGACAACATCCGCATCAACACCATCGCCCCGGGCCTGGTGAAGACCGACTTCGCCAAGGCGCTGTGGGACGATCCGGTCTACCTCAACAAGCGCCTGCAATCGGCGCCGCTGCGCCGCATCGGCGAGCCAGAGGATATCGGCGGCATCGCCGTGCTGCTGGCGTCCAAAGCCGGTGCCTTTATCACCGGCCAGACGATCATCGCCGACGCCGGCGTGACGATCGGAGGCTAGGACGCGAAAGACCGAGGTTTCTCATGAGTAATCACTCCTAATATACTGAAATCAATCATTTTTCATGCAGCGACGCGAGTCGTCGTCTGGGGCGATGGCTTATGAAAAGCCCATAAGATGCTGTTTGGTAAAGATTATCCTTGAATTGGCTTTCGGAATTGAATTGACATTTAACATTAGGAGGGGCAATTTATACATCGGCAAGACGAAGACCGGCTGGGCTGGTCGATGTCAACCGACAGCGCTCTTCGATATTTGCGAGGGGCGTCGTCAGATGAAAACAACGACGCGTTCGCTCCCCCGGCACAGGCGCGCATTGTCGACCGTTTATTTTGGAGAGAGACGATGTTCGTCGCCGCCGATTCCCCCAGAGTCCGCAAGCTTGTTACGCCGTTTGTCGAGATCGGCATCGCGCTGGCGTTCGTGATGCTCGCCGTTCCGGCCTCGCTGCGCGTCATCACGATCGCCTGACTCTTGGGCGCCTGACTTTTGAGCGCCTGACCGCCCGGGGTCCGACCCGGAATCGAAACGGCCGGCTGATCGCCGGCCGCTCGTGTTTGTGCCGAGGCCTTGGTCGAGATCAGCCGAGCTGAGTGGCGTTCTGGACGATCTTGCCCACCAGGCCGTACTCCACCGCCTGCTGCGCGCTCATCCAGTAGTCGCGTTCCGTATCCTTCTCGATCCGTTCCAGCGGCTGGCCAGTCTCGGCGGCGAAGATCTCGTTGAGCCGTCGCCGCATGCGCAGGATCTCCTTGGCCTGGATGGCGAAATCCGAGGCTGAGCCCATGGCGCCGCCCGACGGCTGGTGCAGCAGAAAGCGGGTGTTGGGCAGGCTGTAGCGGTTCTCGCGCTTGGCTGCGGCGTAGATCAGGGCGCCGGCGCTGGCCACCCAGCCGGTACCGACCACGCGTACGTCAGGCTTCACGAACTTGATCATGTCGTAGATCGTGTCGCCCGATTCGACATGGCCGCCCTGGCTGTTGATGTAGATCGTGATCGGATCGTCGCCGGCCGATTGCAGAGCCAGCAGGCGGGCCGAGACCTCGCGCGCCAGCTTCTGGTCGATGCCGCCATAGATCAGGACGGTTCGCGCCTTGAACAGCCGCTCCTCGATCGCCGGCGTCTTGTCACGGGCCTCGCCCTTGTCGGCCTTCTTCTTCTTGTCGTCGTCATCGTCATCATCGTCGTCGTCGTCGAAACGGATGTCGGCTGGCACCATGACGCTCTCTCTTTCGAAGTAGGGGGATGACGCCGGGTATCACGCGGCCGGCCCGCGGGCAAGGCTCAGGCCGTCACGCCGCCATCGGCCACGAACTCGGCCCCGGTGCTGAACGAGGATTCGTCAGAGATCAGGAACAGGATCAGCCGGGCGATCTCCTCGGGCCGGCCCAGGCGACCCATGGGGTGCAGGCTCTCGAGGTATTGCCGGCCGCTCATGTTGTCGATGGTCATGGCCAGCCGCGGCGCGATCATCGGCGTGTCGATCCAGCCGGGATGCACGGAATTGCACCGGATTGGATAGCCCATGGTGCCGCAGTGGATCGCCACGTTCTTGCTCAGCAGGCGCACCGCGCCCTTGCTGGCGGCATAGGCGGGAGCGCGCGCCATGCCGCGCAGGCCCAGCACCGAGGAGATGTTGACGATCGAGCCCGGCTGGTCGGCCGGGTTACCCTTCATCGCCAGCACGCCGTGCTTGCAGCCGAGGAACACGCCCAGCCCGTTGATGCGGTAGACGCGGCGGAACTCCTCAAGCGAGACCTCCTCGACGTCGCCGCCGACGCCCACGCCAGCGGCGTTGACCACGCCATGCAGGCCGCCGAAGCGCTTCACCGTGGCGGCGACGCAGGCTTGCCAATCACTCTCGACCGTGGTGTCGAGGCGGCAGAACAGAGCGCTGTCGCCCAGCGCGGCGGCCAGCGCCGTGCCGGCGGCCTCGTTGAGGTCGGCGATCACGACCTTGCCGCCTTCGCGCACGATCAGCCGCGCACTTTCGGCGCCGATGCCAGACGCGCCGCCGGTGACGATCACCACCTTGCCGTCAACGCGGGGCATTGAGCATCCTCCGCTGGATTCCCGATGTGATGCCGCCATCGGCGACCAGCTCCGAGCCGGTGACGAAGCGCGACCGGTCGGAGGCGAGGTAGAGCACAGCCTCGGCGATATCCTCGGGCTCGCCCATGTGGCCGATGGGATGGCGCGCTCCGATGAAGGCCTTGCCCTGCTCGTGGCCCATCATCTGCCACAGCGGATTGAAGATCGGCGTGTCGATACCGCCGGGATGGATCGAGTTGCAGCGGATGGCGTAGCCCTTCTCGGCGCATTGCTGGGCCACGCTCTTGGTCAGCAGCCGTACCGCGCCCTTGCTGGCGGTGTAGGCGCAGGGTCCGGCGGCGCCGACCAGGCCGGCGATCGAGGAGATGTTGACGATCGCGCCCTTGGACGCGGCCTTGGCCGGCCCGGTGCGTTTCATCGCCTCGATGCCGTACTTGCAGCCCAGGAACACGCCGTCGAGGTTGACCGCGTGCACGTGTTCCCAGTTCTCGACGGTGGTCGTCTCGACGCTGCCCTGGCCGCCGGAAACGCCGGCGTTGTTGACCAGGATGTCGAGGCGGCCGAAGTGCCGCAGCGTGTCGTCGATCACGCGCCGCCAGTCGGCCTCGCTGGCGACGTCGAGGCGCCGAAAAACGGCCATGCCGCCGATCTCGTTCGCGACCTTCGCGCCCAGATCGTCCTGAACGTCGGCCACGACCACTGCTGCGCCTTCGCGCGCCAGCAGCCGGCAGGTCGCCGCGCCGATGCCGGAGGCGCCGCCGGTGACGATGGCGACGAGGTTGTCGAGATCCGCCATCATGCCCTCACATCGCCGTGCAGCCGCCGTCGACCACCATCTCGGCGCCTGTCGTGAACTTCGATTCGTCGGAGGCGAGGTAGAGGATCATGTAGCCGATGTCGTTAGGCTCGCCGATCTTGCCCATCGGCACCATGCGCAGCAGCCGCTTGCGCGCCTTCTCCGGATCCTTGTCCTCGGCGATGCCCTGCTGGACCATCGGCGTGTCGATGAACGCGGGGTGCACGGAGTTGCAGCGGATGTCGTATCCCGCACGCGCGCAGTGCAGGGCCACGCTCTTGGTCAGCAGGCGCACGGCGCCCTTGGACGGCGAGTAGGCGGCCATCTGCCAGCCGCTCACCAGGCCGGCGACCGAGGAGATGTTGACGATCGAGCAGGGCTGGCCATTGCCCTTCATGACGCGGATCGCGTTCTGGCAGCCTAGGAAAGTACCCTCGCAATTCACGCTCATCATGCGTTTGAAGTCCGCCAGCGTGACGGTCTCGATCGAGCCGTCGGGCCAGGCGATGCCGGCGGAATTAACCAGCACGTTGAGCTTGCCGAACCGTTTCATCGTCTCGTCGACGACCTCCTTCCAGCGCGATTCGCTGGTGACGTCGTGCTCGAGGAATACCGCGCCGCCGCCGATCTCAGCCGCCGCCTTCGGGCCCTTATCCTTCTGCACGTCGGTGATCACCACCTTCGCGCCTTCGCCCGACAGCAGCTTGGCCGTCGCCAGGCCCAGCCCCGACGCGCCGCCGGTGACCAGCGCGACCTTGCCCGCGACGCGTCCCGCCATGTCGTTCCTCCTTCAGGGATCGCGCAGAGATTAGCCGCGCGGAGCGCGCGGGGACAAAAGAAAAGGCCCGGGACTTGCCCGGGCCTCTCGCTTGATGGAACCGCCGATCAGAAACCGAGCGGCTGCGTCACGCGGGTCCAACGGCCGCCCTTGACCACCGCGAGGAACGACGAGCTCGCGCCCTGGCGGATCTTGTCGCTGAAGGTCACCTCCGGGCCGTTGAAGATGTCCTTGTAGCCCTTGATCGCTTCCATGCCCTTGATGAAGCTGTCCAGCGTCAGGTCGGCGCCGGCGTTCTTGATGCCCACGGCGGTGAGGTCGGCGGCGACATAGCCGTAGACCGCGCCGATGTTCGGGTCGATGTTGAACTTCTTCTTGTAGTCGGCGACGAACTTCTTGACGCTCTCGACCGAGCTGTCGGCGTAGGGCATCTCGGTCAGGCCCATGCCGTAGAAGCCCTCCATGCCCTGCGCGGCGCCGACGACGAGGTCGTAGACTGCCGCCGAGCCGACGAAGTCGACATCGGTCCAGCCCATCTTGCGCGCCGTGTTGTAGGGCACGATCGAGTCACGCACGATGGTGCCCATCAGGATCAGGTCGCAGCCGGCGGCTTTCAACTTGGTGATCGGTGCCGTGAAGTCCTGGTCGGTCGGCTTGTGAGCGGCGGTCTCGACCACCTTCATGCCGAGCTGCTTGGTCTGGATCTCGGCGCCGATCAGGATCTCCTTGCCGAAGTCGGTGTCCTGATACATCACGCAGACGGCCTTCTTGCCCTTCTCCTTGACGAAGTACTGCACGGCCGACCGGATCTGGTCGACGTAGGACGCCGCGCCGTAGAACTTCAGGCGCTCGAACGGCTCGTACATCGAGCGTGCCGCCGACAGCGGGAACAGGTTGGGCACGTTGGCCGCGAACTGGTCCTTGAAGCAGGCGTTGTTCATCGGCGTGCCCAGCGCCGCGACGAAGGCGAAGACGTTGTCGCGGTTGATCAGCTTGTTGCAGGCCTGTACCGCCTTGGGGACCTGGTAGGCTTGGTCCTCGACGATCAGCTTGATCTTGCGGCCATTGATGCCGCCGGCGTCGTTGAGCTCCTCGACGCGCATGCGCACCGCGTTCGAGGATGACACGCCGTAGGTCGCCGCCACGCCACTGATGTCGGTCGGCATACCCAGGATGATCTCGGTCTTGGATACGCCACGTGTCTGCGCGGCGGCGCCGGTGGCGATCACCGCGCTGAGCGCCGCGACCGTTGCGATTGCCAGTTTCTGACGCATCTCTTCGTTCCTCCCGTTGATGACACAGCCCCTTTGGGCGGCGTTCTACGCGGCTTCCGCGTACATGCTATCGATAAGCCCCTTGTACTTTTCGTTCACGAATTTGCGCTTGAGCTTCATGGTCGGGGTGACCTCGTCGTCCTCAGCCGAGAGCTGATGCTCCAGCAGGCGGAACTTCTTGATCGTCTCGACCCGCGCGAAACCCTGGTTGACCTTCTCGATTTCCGACCAGATCAGGTCCTGCACCTCGCGCGCGCGGCAAAGCGAGGTGAAGTCGGTGAATGGCACGTTGCTGTCCTGTGCGTATTTCGACACGCTATCGTAGTCGATCATCACCAGGCAGGTCAGGAACTTGCGCCGATCGCCGATCACCACCGCATCGGAAATATAGGGCGAGAATTTCAGCTGGTTCTCGATCTCCGAGGGCGTGACGTTCTTGCCGCCGGCTGTGATGATGATGTCCTTCATCCGGTCGGTGATGCGCAAGTAGCCTTCGTTGTCAATGGTGCCGACATCGCCGGTGTGCAGCCAGCCATCGCGCAGGGTCTCGGCCGTCTTCTCCGGCTGATTCAGGTAGCCCATGAAGATGTGTGGCCCACGCAGCACGATCTCGCCCTCGGGCGACAGCTTGAGCTCGGTGTTGGGCGCGGCGACGCCGACGGTGCCGAGCTTGATGCGGTCGGGCATGCCGGTGGCCACGCCGCAATTCTCGGTCTGGCCATAGACTTCGCGCATGTCGATACCCAGCGCGCGGTACCAGCGGATTAGGTCGGGCGCGATCGGCGCGGCGCCGGTGCCGGCGAAACGCACGCGATGCATGCCGATGGCGCGCTTGATGTTGTCGAGCACGCAGTAATCGGCGACGGCGAATTGCAGCTTCAGCAGAGCCGAAGGCTCCTGACCCTCGAGCTTCGCCTCGGCGATCTTCATGCCGACGCCCAGCGCCCAGGCATAGGCGGTGCGGCCTAGCCAGGTCGCTTCCTTCATGCGGATGGCGATGCCGGAGTAGAAGCGCTCCCAGATGCGCGGCACGGCGAAGAAGGTCGTCGGCGCCACCTCGCGCACGTTGTCCGGCACCGTCTCGACGCTTTCGGCGAAATTGGCGATGGCGCCGGAGCGCAGCGGCAGGAAGGCGGTGAAGGTGCGCTCCGCGACGTGACAGAGCGGCAGGAAGGCGAGTTGCTCGCCATTCGTCTCCATCGGGATGAAGGCGTCGGCGTTGGCGAGCTGGAAAATCACGTTACGATGCGAGAGCATCGCGCCCTTGGGCGGGCCGGTCGTGCCTGAGGTGTAGACGAGGATCGCCAGCGCCTCGGCACGCGAGGCGGCGACCAGCTTCTCCCATTTGCCGGGGTGGGCCTTGTCGTATTCGCCACCCAGCTTCAGCAGTTCCTCGAACGACAGGATCTGCGGGTCGCTGAACTCGCTCAGCCCCTCCATGTCGAAGATGAAAGCTTTCTCGATCTTCGGACAACGCCCGCGCACCTCGAGGAACTTGTCGAGCTGTTCCTCGTTCTCGACGAACACGAAGCGCGTGGCACTGTCGTTGAGAATATACTCAACCTGCTTCGCCGCGTCGGTCGGGTAGATGCCGTTGGACACGCCGCCGGCGCCCATGATGCCCATGTCGGCGTAGAGCCACTCGGGGATCGTGTCGGCGAGGATGGACACCACGTCGCCGTGCGCCAGGCCGAGACTGGCCAGCCCCATACCGACCGCACGCGCCCGCTCGCCGTACTCGCGCCAGCTGGTCGAACGCCAGATGCCCAGCGTCTTCTCGCGGAAGGCCGTCTTGCCGTCGCGCGCGCACACCTGATGCCAGAACAGCTTCGGGATGGTGTCGCAGCCCTCGACCTCGATCTTCTTGATCGAGCCCGCGTGGACATCCGCGTTCATCTCCGGCGGCCCTCCCTGGCTTGGCCTGATTTCGTTCCGTCTTACCTACCGCATCCCGGCTCTCAGCGCCACGTCTTGCGCTTCTTCCAACGCCGCTGTCCGCGGGCGCCTTCTTCCTTGATGCCCAGGTAGAATTCCTTGATGTCCTCCTTTTGCAGGAGGCGTTCGCAGGTGTCGGCCATGACGATGCGGCCGACCTCCAGCACGTAGCCGTAGTCGGCGACCTGAAGCGCCATGTTGGCGTTCTGCTCGACCAGCAGGATGGTGACACCGCGCTCCTTGTTGATGCGCACGATGATGTCGAAGATTTCCTTCACCAGCTTGGGCGACAGGCCGAGCGATGGCTCGTCCAGCAGCATCATGCGCGGATTGGCCATCAGCGCGCGGCTGATCGCCAACATCTGCTGCTCCCCGCCCGACAGCGAGCCCGCCCTCTGATCGGCGCGCTCCTTCAGGACCGGGAAGTAGCCGAACACCGTCTCCAGGTCCTTGGCGACCCCGTCGGGATCGCGCCTTGTGTACGCGCCCATGCGCAGGTTTTCGCGTACACTCAGGAACGGGAAGACCTCGCGGCCCTCGGGCACGTGGCTCATGCCCAGGCGCATAACCTTGTCGGGGTCCATGCGCTGGATCTCGCGGCCTTCGAAGGTCACCGAGCCCTTTT
This sequence comes from Alphaproteobacteria bacterium, assembly GCA_016869975.1. Classification (GTDB taxonomy): domain Bacteria; phylum Pseudomonadota; class Alphaproteobacteria; order Reyranellales; family Reyranellaceae; genus JAFAZJ01. The sequence goes on along the minus strand of VGCZ01000014.1, from coordinate 41,763 downwards.
GCGGATCCATCACGCCGCTGACGGTCTTCAGCACCGTGGTCTTGCCGGCGCCGTTGGCGCCCAGGATGGTGACGATGTCGCCCTTGGGCACCTCGAAGGAGACGCCGCGGATAGCCATGATCGGACCGTAGTAGGTCTCGATGTTGCTGACTTTGAGCTGGGCCTCGGTCATGGCGGCTCAGCCTCCGAGATAGGCGCGCACGACGTCGGGGTGGCTCTGCACCTCCGAGGGCGTGCCGGTGGCGATCGGCCGGCCGTAGTTCAGGGCCAGCACCCGATCGGATACCGCCGAAACCAGCTTCATGTCGTGCTCGACCATCAGCACGGTGATGCCCAGCAGGTTCTTGATGTCCTGGATCCAGAACGCCATGTCCTCGGTCTCCTCGACGTTCAGGCCGGAGGATGGCTCGTCGAGCAGCAGCAGCTTGGGATTGGTGCACAGCGCGCGCGCCAGCTCGGTCACCTTGCGCACGCCGTAGGGCAGGTTGACGATGAAGCTGTCGCGATATTGCTGCAGGTCGAGGAACTCGATGACCTTCTCCACGGCCTCGCGATGCTCCAGCTCCTTGCGTCGCACCGAGGGCAGGAACAGCAGCTCCGAGAAGAAGCCGGAGGTTTTGTGCGCGTGACGCGCCAACAGCAGGTTCTGCAGCAACGTGGCGTGCTCGAACAACTCGATGTTCTGGAAGGTGCGCGCGATGCCGAGCGCGGCGATCTTGTGCGGCGGCACCTGGGTGATGTCGTTGCCGTCGAAGACCAGGCGGCCGCCGCTGGGCTCGTAGATGCGGCTGACCAGGTTGAAGATCGTGGTCTTGCCGGCGCCGTTGGGGCCGATGATGGTGAAGACCTCGCCTTTGGCGACGTCGAAGGTCACCCCGTCGACGGCCTTGATGCCGCCGAAGTTGATCGACAGGTTGTCGGCCTGGAAGAGGCTCACCTGAGACGCTCCGACTTCATGTAGCTCTTCTGCCGCTTGAAGGTGGCGCGCTTGTACATGGGGAAGGTCGAGAAGAAGACGCGGATCTTCACCCAGCGGCCATATATGCCCAGCGGCTCGAGCAGGATCACCAGCACCAGGATCAGGCCCAGGATGCCGGCCTCGACGCCGGGCTTGGCGAGGAAGCCGCCGATCGCCTTGCCGATGGCGCCGATCGCGGCGATGCCGGTCGAGGTCGCGGCGGCGCCGAGGCTGGCCGGGATCTCGTCGCGCAGGATCGAGATGATCGGCGGCAGCAACACGACGAAGATCGCGCCGAAGATCGTGCCGTGCAGCGAGCCCAGCCCGCCCACGATCACCAGCAGCAGGAAGTTGATCGACAGCAGGATGTTGAAGATGTCGGGCGCGAGATGGGAGATCTTGTGGGCGTAAAGCGCGCCGGCCAGGCCCATCAGGCCTGCGGAGTAGGCGAAGGCGATCGACTTGTAGATCGCCAAGTGCACGCCCATGGACTGCGCGGCGATTTCGCTGTCGCGGATCGCCACCCAGGCGCGGCCGGTGGGCGAGCGCAGCAGGTTGCGCGTGAGCCACAAGGACAGGACGAGGAAGAAGAGACAGAGGTAATAGAAATTGGCCTTGCTGACCGAGATTCCGAAGATCACCGGCATGGCGACGGGCAAGCCATCGAAGCCCTGCGTCACCGCCGTCCAGTGGTTGAAGACCTCCTGGATGATCAGCGCGAAGGCCAGCGTCGCGATCGTGAGATAGATGCCGGTCATCCGCAGCGCGGGCAGGCCAACGATCAGGCCGCAGGCGGTGGTGATGACGACGGCCATGGCGACCGACGGGATCCAGGGAATGCCGATCTTGAGGAAGTAGCCGTGTGCATAGGCGCCAATGCCGAGGAAGGCGGCGTGGCCAAGTGACACCAGCCCGGTATAGCCCACCAGCACCATCAGCGAGATGCCGCAAATGGCGTAGATCAGTACCAGGCTGATCTCGGTGACGTAGTAGGTCGACATCAGCAGGGGCAGGCCTAGCGCTGCGACGCCGAGCAGGCTGTACCAGAACAGGTCGACCTTGTCGCGAAACAGGCCGACATCCTGATTGTACGAGGTCTTGAACAGGAAACGCATCGGCCGCCCCTACACTTTCTTGCGGCCAAGCGAGCCGAAAAGGCCCTGCGGGCGAACCGCGAGCATGAGCAGCAGCACGACGTAGGGGGCCGCGTCCTTGAAGCCGTCTGGCAGGAAGCGGCCGGCGAAGAGCTCGATCAGCCCGATGACGATGCCGCCGACCAGCGCGCCGGGGATCGAGCCGAAGCCGCCCAGCACCGCCGCGGCGAAGGCCTTCAGCGCCACCGCCAAGCCCATGTTGATATCGATCAGGGTGACTGGCGCCAGCAGGATGCCGGCCACCGCCGCCGTCGCCGCCGAGATCGCCCAGATGAACGAGAAGATCAGCTTGACCGGAATGCCCATGTAGTAGGCGGCGAGCTGATTCTGCGACGTCGCCTGCATGGCCACGCCGATCCGGGTGTAGTTGAAGAAGGCGTAGAGCGTGCCACACAGCAGGATGGTACCGACGACGATCGACAGGTACTGGTCGCTGAAGGTGGCGCCGGCGATCACCGTCTTGCCGTCGAACGGCGTCGTCAGCGTGTAGATCTCCGAGCCCCAGGTGACGCTGGCGAAGGTGCGGAACATCGCGCCCAGGCCGATTGTCAGCATGACCACGGCGAATTGCGGCTGGCCGATCACCTTGCGCAGGACGCTGCGGTCGAGCAGGGCGCCGAACAGGGCGACGACGACCACGGCGAGGCCGAAGCCCAGCCAATAGTCCCAGCCCCACCATGCGATGGCCATGTAGGCGACGAAGGCGCCCAGCATCAGCAAGTCGCCCTGGGCGAAGTTGACCAGCTCGGTCGCCTTGTAGATCAGCACGAAGCCGAGCGCGACCAAGCCATAGATACAGCCGACCGCGACTCCGTTGAGCAGCAACTGCAGGAACGTGACCAGCTTCCGTCCTCCCGCGGGCGATCTCGCGTCGCCATCACTCCTTCGCCAATATCGGAGTCGTCCCGCGCTGTAAAGCCGCCGCGTCTCGCGGGGCGAGACAGGTTTCCGTGAATCTGTTTATGAAGGGCGGGAGATCTGGAGGCGATATCGAACCATGAGTGCCGCCATGCGGGAAACCCTCCCACCGCCGGCCGCGCCGGCGAGCCCGTTCTATACCGCCGAGCACGAGGCGTTTCGCGACACCCTGCGCCGCTTCGTGAGCCGGGAGATCGCGCCCTATGTCGACGAATGGGACGAGGCCGGCGAGTTTCCGCGCGAACTCTACCGCAAAGCCTCTTCCATCGGATTGCTGCAGCTGGGCTACGCCGAGGAATTCGGCGGCGTCCCGACCGACCCGTTCTACCGCATCATCGTCAGCGAGGAACTCGCCAAGGCGGGCAGCGGCGGCGTCAACGCCTCGTTGATGAGCCACTCCATCGGCGCCCCGCCGATCGCCGCGCTGGGGCCGGACTGGATGAAGCGCAAGGTGCTGCCCGAGATCCTGGCCGGCGAAAAGATCAGCGCGCTCGCCATCACCGAGCCCAGCGGCGGCTCCGACGTCGCCAACCTGAAGACTACGGCGCGGCGCGAGGGCGACCACTACGTCGTCAACGGCCAGAAGATGTTCATCACATCAGGGTTCCGCGCCGACTACTACACCGTGGCGGTGCGCACTGGCGGACCGGGCGCGTCGGGCGTCTCGCTGCTGCTGATCGAGCGCGACCGGCCAGGCTTCTCGCGCACCAAGCTGCGCAAGATGGGCTGGTGGGCGTCGGACACGGCGCAGCTCTTCTTCGACAACGTCAAGGTGCCTGTCGAGAATCTGATCGGCGAGGAGAACCGAGGCTTCATCGGCATCATGCTGAACTTCAACCAGGAGCGCATCGGCCTGGCGGCGGGCGCCCACGGCTTTGCCCGCGTGTGCCTCGACGAGGCGATCGCCTACGCGCGCGAGCGCCACACCTTCGGCAAGCCTTTGATTGCCAACCAGGTGATCCGCCACAAGATCGTTGACATGGCGATGAAGGTGAACGCGGTGAAGGCCAATTTGGAGCTGCTGGCCTGGCGCGTGCACCAGGGCGAGCGTCCGGTGGCCGAGATCTGCATGCTGAAGAACCTCGCAACGACCACGCTGGAATACGTCGCCAACGAGGCGATGCAGATCTTCGGCGGCGCCGGCTACCTGCGCGGCGCCAAGGTCGAGCGCATCTACCGCGAGACCAAGGTGATGACCATCGGCGGCGGCTCGCTGGAGATCATGAAGGACCTGGCGGCGCGGCAGATGGGGCTGTAGGTCCGCGATGGCCGACGAGCTCAAACTGTCGGTGTTTCAGGCGTGGTTCTCCGACACGATCCCGCAGAACAAGGCGCTGGGCCTGCAAGTCGTGGGCGTGCGCCGGGGTGTCGCCACGATGAAGCTGGAGTGGCAGCCGCATCTCGTGGGCAATCCCGAGACCGGCGTACTGTTCGGCGGCGCGCTGACGACGATGATTGACGCGTGCAGCGGCATGGCGGTCGCCACCATGCTGACCGAGCCGTCGCCCTTCGCCACGCTCGATCTGCGCATCGACTACATCAAGCCGGCGACGCCCCGGCAGGCGGTGATCGCCGAGGCCACGTGCTTCAAGCTCACCAACAACGTGGCTTTCACGCGCGCCGTGGCCCATCACGGCGATCCCGATGATCCCATCGCCTCGTCGGCCGGCACCTTCATGATGGGCACCAAGGGCTCGGTGCTGCAGGCCCAGTCCATTGGCGCGCGTCTCGCCAAGGAGGCGCCGTGAGCCTGCGTCTCGACCGCCTGCGCAAGGCGCGCGACGCGGGCGACCTCGCGGCGCTGGCCGAGGCGATTCCCTACGCCCAGTGGATGGGCATGGCGCCGGAGAACTCGACCGGCGAGCTGCTCACGCGCATGCGCTACAAGCCCGAGCTGATCGGCAACACGCATCTGCCGGCGTTGCATGGCGGCACGATCGGCGCGTTGATGGAGATGGCGGCGATCTTCCACCTGCTGTGGGAGCTCGACAACGAGAGCCTGCCCAAGATCGTCAACATCACCGTCGACTACCTGCGCTCCGGCCGCCCGGTCGACACGATCGCCAAGGCCACCGTGACCAAGCAGGGTCGCCGCGTCGTCAACGTCTCAGTCGAGGCCTGGCAGGAGGACCGCTCGCGGCCGGTGGCGGCGGCGCAGATTCACTTCCTGGTCAACGCGGCGCCGTAAGCGCTCATCGGCCAGTTAGAACTTTGCCGCTTCGTACATCAATCTCGAACTGCACACTTGCATTGCGGGGTGCAACAAAGCCCTGCACTCGGATTATTCCATTCTCAATTCCGAGAATTCGGACTTCGTCGCTCGCGATATCTTTGTTTACCCAGGACAATCCGTGCCTGCCCACACAAGCGACACCAGTGAAGTCAGCCAGAGCGATCAAGCTGTGACTAGGATGTCCACCCTCGCAGGCAAAATAAACATAACGCCGAGGAACGGTCATGTCTGGTTTTGACCCAAAGCCGGCATCGCCAAGCCGAAAGCGTCGCGGTTAAGGCATCTTTGATCTAGATCAAAGGTGCAGATCGAAGCGCAGTGATATGAATGGCACAGTCTCGTGAATGAGGGGTAAGCGGGTGCGCCGAAACGCGTTGCTCGTCTCCGGTCCATGCACCGGCCTGCACTTGGCGCTGATGCTCGCTGCATTCGCCGCAAGCGGCGTTAATGCTTTCGCACAGAACCAGCCCACGCCACCGCCGGTCGTTCCGTCCACCATCACAACGCCGGAGCTTTCGTTCACGGGGCGGGCGGGCGAGCCGCCCACGCCACCGCCGGTCATTCCGTCCACCATCACAACGCCAGAGCTTTCGTTCACCGGGCGGGCAGGTGAGCCGTCCCCACCTCCGCCGATAATTCCGGCCATCATCACGACGCCAGAACTTTCGTTTACGGGCCGCGGTCCATGAGAGGATGTGTACCATGATGCTGCACGCACGATTGACGTCGGCATTCTTGGCGGCCGGGCTCATGTTGTTTGCCACCGCAGCACCGAGCGCGGCCGCCGGACGCCAGATCACCTTCAAGCTGCCGGTGAAGCTGATGAACGTGATGCCGCAAGTTAAATTCTATCGTGGGTATTGCAGCGTCGCCGGAAAGGGCAAGATCGTGGCGACCGGGAAGTCCGACTGGACTCCACTGACGATGCCAGCGAGTGGACCCTTCAGCGCAACCGTGACTGTCGTCGTTACGGTCCCCGAAAACGAAGTCCCAACGCTCGCCCAATGGAATTGCCGTCTGGAAATCACCGACGACAAGACGCACGACGCTTGCATAACGCAGTCGATGAACCCTGTGGCCTATTATAGTGATCGACCGTATTGTCAGCCGAAAGCGGGAACGGAGAAAGTCCCAGGCCCGAAGGGGCCGAGAGACTCCGATTATGTCGAAGTCCAGTTCGAGCATCTTGGGCCTGCCCGCTTGCACTAGTACCGGCCCATCGCTGCGCTCGGGATGACGATGGTGGTTCAACCCCACAGTCGCTTCGTCGCGGTGTTCGCGCCCTCTCGCGCGGCGGCGAGCTTGGCCCAGACCACGTCCTCAGCGACATAGGCGGAGCCGGCGAAGGTGCCGAAGCCGCAATCGGTGCTGGCGATCACCCGCTCGCGATCGCCCACCGCCGCCGCCGCTTCGCACAGCCGGTTGGCGATCAGCTCGGGGTGCTCGACGAAATTCGTCGTGGTGTCGAGCACGCCGGCCATCAGGGTCATGTGCGCGGGCAGGGGGGAGCGCTTGAACGCCGGGTATTCATGCGCGTGGCGCGGATTGGCGAATTCGAGGCTGAGCGCGCCGGCCTTGGCGGCGTAGAGCAGGGGCAGGATATCGGCGAGCGGCAAGTCGTGGATATGCGGCCCTTCCCAGTTGCCCCAGCAGCAATGCAGCCTGACCTTCTCGCGCGGGATGTCATCAAGCGCCACGTTGATCGCCGCGACATGCAGCTCGACGATGGCGAGGAACTCCGCCAGCGACTTGTCCTGGAACAGCATGGTGCGTTCCATGGCCAAGTCGGGCGCGTCGATCTGCAGGGTGAAGCCCTGGTCGACGACGAAGCGGTACTCGCGCTTGAGCTCGCGCGCCAGCGCCATGACATAGGCCTCGTGGCTGTCGTAGTGCGCGTTGAGCATCGTCGTGGCGATGATGCCGGGCGAAGGCGCGGTCATGAAGGTCTCGAGCGGCTGAGTTTTCTGCGCCTTCAATGCCGCGCGCATCATCTCGGCCTCGGCCTTCGCTTCGTCGAGCGTGCCGTAGCGGACGTCGGCGACGGCTTGCGGCGCGTTGGCGACTTTGGGCCGGCGTGACAGCCGCTGGGCGAGCTGGCGGGCGTAGACACGGAACTCCTGCATGTCCTTGGCGCGCGGCCGTTTGGACTCACCGCCAAAGCCAGACATGCGGCGCACGATGTAGGTCTGGAAGCCGACGCGCGGCTGCTCGCCGTCGTTGACGATGTCGATGCCGGCCTCGATCTGCTTGGCCACGACGCTGCGCACCGCCTCCGCCGCCTCGCGCGCCAGCAGCGCCTCGTCGACCGGCTCGCCGGCCTCCTGGCGGATCAGCAGGTCGTCGAGCGTGGCCGGGCGCGGCAGGCTGCCGACATGGGTCACCAGGATTCGGTCTTCGCTGCGCTTCATCGGTCGGTCCTCCTGGCCTCACTTTCGGGCCGCGAGTGGCGCGGCGCAACGGCGGTTGACGGCCGTGCGCGCGGCGGGCATGGGGCTGCGATGACCATCGACCTCAGAACCTTTCCGCGCGACGACGTGGTGATGGATGGCACCGGGCCGGCCGACTGGCTGAAGCCCGGCGCGCTGATTGACAGCGATCACCCCACCGTCACGGCCTGGGCGCGCGACATCGTTGGCGAGTCCGGCGACCCGCGCGAGAAGTCGCTGCGCCTGTATCACGCGGTGCGCGACGACATCCGCTACGATCCCTACACCACGCCCCTGCGGCCCGACGCCTACAAAGCGAGCGCGACCCTGGCGGCGAGGCACGGCTATTGCATTAACAAGGCCGGGCTGATGGCCGCCGCCTGTCGCGCGGTGGGCGTGCCGGCGCGGGTCGGATACGCCGACGTGCGCAACCACATGACGACCAAGCGCATGACCGAATTCATGGGCACCGACGTGTTCTATTTCCACGGTTATGTCGACATCGGCCTTGAGGGGCGCTGGATCAAGGCGACGCCGGCCTTCAATCGCCAGCTCACCGAGCGCTTCGGGCTGAAGCCGCTGGAATGGGATGGCCGGAGCGACTCGATCTATCACCCCTACGACATGGCCGGCCGCCGGCACATGGAGTACCTCGCCTATCGCGGCGTCTATGCAGACATCCCGTTCGACACCATCGCCGAGTGCTTCCGCCGCGAATATCCCCGGATGCACGTGGCGATGAGTGGCGGGGCGATCGAGGGCGATTTCGGCGCCGAGGGGGAAGCGGAGACGAAGGCGGCGGCGCGCCCGTGAGCTTCGCCCTGGTTCCGCGCTCGGCCAGCTACACCGTCCTGCTGGTGGCGCTGGCCTCGTTCGGGCCGCTGTCGATGAGCATCTATTCGCCGGTGCTGCCGATGGTGGGCGCGTCACTGGGCGCCACGCCCGACGACGTGAAGCTGACCTTGACGACCTATATGCTGGGCTTCGCCGCCGGCCAGATCTTCTTCGGCCCGCTCAGCGACCGCTTTGGCCGCCGCCCCGTGCTGCTGGTCGGCCTGCTGCTGTTCGCGCTGACCTCGGCGGGCTGCGCCTTGGCGGGTACGATCGGCCAGCTTTTTGTGCTGCGCGTCATGCAGGGGCTGTGCGCCTGCGCCGGCTCGGTGATCGGCCGCGCGCTGACGCGCGACATCTACGAGTTCGCCGAGCTGCCAAGGGTGATGAGCTGGATCTCGATCGGCGTCAACGTCGCGCCGGCGCTCGCGCCGCTGATCGGTGGCCATCTCGGCGAATGGTTCGGCTGGCAGGCGACCTTCTGGGCGCTGACGGCCTTCGGGCTGGGCCTGTTCGTCATCGTCGCGCTGGGCGTGGGCGAGACCAACAAGCACCGCGCCGTGACGCTCAACCTGCTGGGCTTCGCGCGCGGCAGCGGCGAGATGCTGCGCGACCGCCGCTTCCTCGGCTTCTCGCTGACCATGGGCTTCGTCTTCGGGATCAATTTCGGCATGATGGTCGCCACGCCATTTATCCTGCAGGACACGCTGGGCTTCACGCCGCGCACCGTGGGCTATCTCAGCGTCATTGGCGTCGTTGGCTTCACCCTGGGCGGCTTCGCCAACAACCGCCTCATCGGCCGCGTACGGCCGACCACGATCCTGCAGGTGGCACCGCTGTTCCACATCGCCGGGCTGTCCATCATCGCGACGCTGTCGATCGGCGGCGTCCTCGAGTGGTGGTCGATCATGGTGCCGTTCATGCTCTGCTCCTTTGGCTCCGGCCTGGTCGTGCCCAACGCCAACGCCGGCGCCGTCGGCCTCTATCCGCGGCTGGCCGGCACCGCCTCCTCGCTGGTCGGGTTGGCGCAGATGGGCATGGGCGCGCTGGGCACGGTCGCGGTGGCGATCACGACCGGTCTCGGCGGCCATGACCGCGCCCTGCCGCTGGTCGGCGAATGGATCGGCTGCACCACCAAGGCCTGCGCCATTCCCATGCCGCTGATCCTGGCGCAGCTGCCCTTTGCTTTTGCCGCATTGCTGGCCGCCCGTTTGCTGCGCGGGCCGCGCTTTCCATCAACAGGGCAATCGGCCTAAAACGCCTGCGTGCGATTTGATTGAGAGGGGAGGAGCCCTGACATGCCGAACATGCTGAAGGACAAGGTGGTGCTGGTGACCGGCTCGGGCGGTGGCATCGGGCGCGAAATGGCGATCCTGGCCGCCGCCGAGGGCGCCAAGGTCGTGGTCAACGATCTGGGCGGCGCTGTCGACGGCGAGGGCTCGGGCAGCGCCACGCCGGCGCAGAAGGTGTGCGACGAGATCAAGGCCGCTGGCGGCGTCGCCGTGCCGAATTTCGGCAGCGTGTCGGATCCAGCCTCGGCCGAGGCGATGATCAAGCAAGCGGTCGAGACCTTCGGCCGGATCGACGGCGTGATCAACAACGCCGGCATTCTGCGCGACCGCATCTTCCACCGCATGAGCCATCTCGACTGGAAGCAGGTCATCGACGTGCATCTCAACGGCTGCTTCAACGTCAGCCGCGCTGCCGCCAACTTCTTCAAGGAGCAGAAGTCGGGCGCCTTCGTGCATTTCACCTCGACTTCCGGCCTGGTCGGCAATTTCGGCCAGGCGAATTACTCCGCGGCCAAGATGGGCATCGTGGGTCTGTCGCGCTCGATCGCGCTCGACATGGCGGCGTTCAACGTGCGCTCCAACTGCATCTCGCCCTTCGCCTGGACGCGCATGATCGGCACCATCCCCGCCGACACGCCGCAGCAGGTCGCGCGCCTGGAGCGGTCGAAGAAGATGACTGCGGCCAAGGTCGCGCCGATGGCGGTGTTCCTGCTGAGCGACGCCGCCGAGGGCGTGACCTCGCAGATCTTCGGCGTGCGCATGAACGAGATCATGCTGTTCTCGGCCAACCGCCCGGTGCGCTCGGTGCACATGTCGGACGGCTGGACCCTGGAGAAGATCGCCGAGACGGCGGTGCCGGCGCTGAAGCCCGCCTTCATCGACATGAAGCGCTCGCCCGAGTACTTCACCTGGGATCCGATCTGATCTGATCTGCTTTCCTTCTCCCCGCCTTCGCGGGGAGAAGAAAGTACAGGAGCTGGGGGACATGAACGCACCGCTGAAGAATGAACCGCGCATCGACGCCGACGAGGTGCTCGCCGGCATCGTCGAGTGGGTCGAGATCGAGAGCCCGAGCCACGACGCGGCGGCGGTCAACCGCGTGGTCGACAAGGTCGAGGGCCAGATGTCGGGTCTCGGCATGAAGATCGAGCGCACGCCCGGCCGTGACGGCTTCGGCGACATCCTGGAATGCAAGACGCCGTGGGGCGAGGGGCCGGGCATCCTGGTGCTGGCCCATCTCGACACCGTGCATCCCATCGGCATGATCGCCAAGGAGCTGAAGGTGCGTCGCGAAGGCGACGCGATCTTCGGCCCGGGCATCTACGACATGAAGGCCGGCGGCTACATCGCCTACTACGCGATGCGCCACCTGATGCGGCAAGGCAAGAAAAGCAAGCTGCCGGTGACCTTCCTGTTCATCCCCGAGGAGGAGGTCGGCAGCCCGACCTCGCGCGCGCGGATCGAGGCGGCGGCGCGCAATGCCAAGTACGCGCTGGTGATGGAGCCGGGCCGCGACGGCGATCGCGTCGTGACGTCGCGCAAGGGCGTTGGGCGCTTCGTCGTTACGGTCAAGGGACGCGCAAGCCACGCGGGTGTGCGTCACCAGGACGGCCGCAGCGCCATTCTCGAGCTGGCGCGCCAGATCGTGCGCATCGAGGCGATGACCGATTATGCTCGCGGCATCACGCTCAATGTCGGCCTGGTCAGCGGCGGCACTGGCGTCAACGTCGTGTCGGCCGAGGCCTCAGCCGAAGTCGATTTGCGCGTGCCCGATCCCGAGACCGCCGCCGAGATGACGGCGACCTTGCTCGGGCTGAAGGCGATCGGCCAGGAGGTCGAGGTCACCGTGGAGGGCGACATGAACCGGCCGCCCTACCGCAAGGACGCCGGCATCCAGGCGCTGTTCGACAAGGCGCGCGCGATCTACGCCGAGATCGGCAAGGAGCTCAACGACGTGCCGCTGACCGGCGGCGGCAGCGACGGCAACTTCACCGCCGCCTTGGGCATTCCCACGCTCGACGGTCTGGGCGCCGACGGCAAGGGCGCGCACGCCATCGACGAGCAGATCTACTACTCCTCGCTGATGTCGCGCACGTATCTCGCGACGCGGCTGTTCGAGACGCTGGAGTAGGGGGGCGTCGGGCGGCCGCGCCTGACGGGAGGACGCAAGCCGTGGCCCCAGCGACGATCCCGGGCTACGCGACGCTGCCGCTGTGGGCGATCGCGATGTACTTGCCGATCACCGCGACGACGACAGCCGCGTCCTTCTATTCGCCGTCGCTGCCGCAGGCGTGGCCGGGGATCCTCATTCCGGCGCTGTTCGCCGACTTCGTCCGGCTGTGGTTCGCCTGGCGCGACGGCGCGCTGACGCGGCCCGCGCGCCGCGTGCGAGTCGTCGTCGCGCGAAAGGGCGTCCCGGCGGTCAAGGCGATCCCGTCGCGGCCGCGACGCGTCAGCCGTGACCCACGACGCGGAGTGCGACTCCTGCTGTGGATTTTGGCCACGGTTTTCGCGGTGACCGGGCTGTCCGTCTATGTGCCCATCATCGTCACCGAAGCGCGCCGCGGTGCCCCGTCCTACGTGGTGGCGTGGGCGGATCGCCTGGGACTGGGCGCGGCCATCAATCCCGCCGCCTGGCAGGAGAGGATCGGGGCGCCCGGGAACAGCGGCGACGGGGCGGTCGCCGCCGCGATCTACCACACCAGCGACGTCTGCGTTCTGGCGATGCTGATCGGATGGGCGCTGTGCCTCCGTGCGATCCGCCGGATCGATCCTGAGGAGGCGATGGTCGGCTTCCGCGCCGGCCTGACGCCCGCCCGTCTTGCCCATCCGCGCACGCTGCTGCTGGGCCGCGGCGTCGTGCTGATCGCCCTCGTGCTCGTGGCCGCCTGGCCGCTATCGATCGTGATGGAGATCGTCTGGGCGTGCGAGGGCTGCGACCCGCGAGGGGCGAAAGGTCGTTCGCCGGCCGCGCTGATGACGAAGCTGGCGTGGCTCGCGTCGATCATGGTCGCGCTCTTCTGGCTGCTCGGCGCGGTGTCGGCGCGCCTGCTGTCGCTATGGATCGCGTGGCTCGACGGCGCGCGTCTGGAGGTCGTGCGCGACTGATAGCTACGGGCGATCCGGATCGTCGGTGGGGGAGAGAATATCGCGTGCGTGAGACTGGCCGCGCCGCGCGACGCGGCAAGCGCGCGGAATGTGTTACCGCTTTCAGCGGATGTGATAGCGTTCTCCCACGGTTGAAGCGGGGACTACCATGGTGTTGCCGGCGACAGGGCGTGCTTGGGAGGAGATCGCGGCCGATCTCGAAGCGGCCAAGGCGAAGGACTTCTCCTGGCGCGGCGGGCGCATGGCCCTCTACTTTTATTACCTCGACGATGCGCTCAACGACGTCCAGAAGAAGGCCTATACGTCTTTCTGGACCGAGAACAATCTCGGCAAGCGCGCCTTTCCCAGCCTCGCGAAGCTCGAGACCGACGTGGTCGAATTCGGGCTGAAGACGGTCAATGCGCCGGACGGCGCGGCCGGCACATTCACGTCGGGTGGCTCGGAGAGCATCTTCCTCGCGTTGCAGACGGCGCGCGACTGGGCCCGCGCCGAGAAAGGCGTGCGCGATCCCAATTTCGTGGTGCCCAGGACCGCGCATCCCGCCTTCAGCCGCGCCGGCCACGCGCTGGGCATCGAGGTGCGCCGCGTGCGCACCGCGCGCAACGACTTCAAGGCCGACGTCGCGGCGATGGAGGCGACGCTCGACTCCAAGACCATCGGCATCGTTGGCTCGGCGCCGCACTATCCCTTCGGCGTGTTCGATCCGATCCGCGAGCTGGGCGCGCTGGCGCAGCGTCGTGGCCTGTGGTTGCACGTCGACGCCTGCGTCGGCGGCTTCCTCTCGCCGTGGGTGAAGAAGCTGGGTTATGCGGTGCCGGAGTGGGATTTCTCGGTGCCCGGTGTGACAAGCATGTCGGCCGACCTCCACAAGCACGGCATGGCGCCCAAGGGCGCGTCGCTGATGATGCTGCGCTCGGACGAGCTGAAGCAGAAGTACCAGACCTTCGATTTCCGCGACTGGGAGCGCGGCCAGTACCTCGCCTACACCATGCAGGGCACGCGACCCGGCGGCGCGGTGGCGGCGGCGTGGTCGGTGATCCAGTACCTCGGCGATTCCGGCTACCTGGAGTGCGCGCGTATCGTCATGGACACGAAGAAGGCGCTGATGGACGGCGTCAATGCGATCCCCGGCTTGGCGGCGCTGGAGCCCAGCGAGCTGTGCATCTTCGTCACGCGCGCCACGGATCCCGGGCTCGATATCGGCGCGGTGAGCGACGCCATGGTCGCGCGTGGCTGGTTCATCGGCCGCCAGGCCGAACCGGCCGGCATCCACATGCACGTCAATCCGATCCACCGCGAGTCGTGGCGGACATATCTCGAGGACCTGCGCGCCTGCGTCGAGCAGGTACGCGGCGCGCGTACCGTCGGCAAGGAGGCGGGCCTGACGTATTGACGGGCGCGTAACCGCCCCTTGGGGGAGGGATTATGGCGACCAGCTTCGATGTCAGCCTGCCGCGCACCGTCAGCCCGAGATTTCCTGATCGCTGTCCCTGCGGCGTTGACCGCCCGCGGCGTGAGGTTGGTGCGCGGCGGCAGCTTGGTCGCGTCGCGGGTCGTGCCGGTGATCTGATGGCCGCGGCCGAGCGCCTTGTCGAGGATGCGACCGCCGACGTTGCCGGTGGCGCCGATTCGCGCGATCGAGGTCAAGGGCGGTGTTCCCGGGCAAGATCGAGGACGGCGGCTGCGAAGTCGATCGGCGCTTCCTGCGGCACGTTGTGACCGATGCGCGGCAGCAGGCGGCGCTGGTAGGGGCCGGTGAAGAAGCGCTGGTGCCGCTCCGACTGCTCGGCCGGGCCGACGCCGTCGTGGCCGCCATGCAGCACCTTGGTCGGCACGGTGATCTTCGGCTTCGTCGCCAGCCTGGCGTCGATCGGCGCCATTGCCGGATCGCCCGGCGCGTAGCCGTAGCGGTGACGGTAGGACTGGATGACGACGTCGACGAAGTCAGGGTTGTCGAAGGACGGCGCGGTCCTCTCGAAGGTCGCCTCGTCGAACTGCCATTCCGGCGACCACAAGCGCCATAGCAGGCGGCAGATGTCGCGGCGGTTCTTCGTCAACCCGGCGCGGCCGCGTTCGGTGTGGAAGTAGTACTGATACCAGAAGCGATGCTCCTGCTCGGCGGCGACCGGCTCGACCGAGGCGGCGATATCCTGGATGTTGTAGCCACCGCAGCTCACCAATCCGGCGACGCGCTCCGGCCACAGCGCCGCGACGATGCAGGCGGCGCGGCCGCCCCAATCGTAGCCGGCTACGGTGGCGCGCTCGATGCGCAGCGCGTTCATGAATTGCAGGAGGTCGTGGCCGAGCGCCGCCTGCTCGCCCGAACGCGGCGTGGCCGTCGACAGGAAGCGCGTCGGGCCGTAGCCGCGGAGATAGGGCACCAGCACGCGCATGCCGGCCGTCGCCAGCCTGGGCGCCACCTCGTCGTAGGCGCGCACGTCGTAGGGAAAGCCGTGCAGCAGGATCACCGGCGCGCGGACGGCCGAGCCGTGATCCTCCCAGGCGATATCGAGGACGTCGGTCTGGATGTGTTTGACGATCATGGACCGAGCTTAAGGCATCCGTGCCGCGTTGACAGGGCGGCGATGGCCGCTCAGTTTCACCGGACATGCTGGCCAAACCACACGACTACATCAACAGCGAGCAGATCGCCTCTCTGCGCGGCAAGTCAGACCTCGTGGGCGCGCTGCTGGTGCTGCACGCCTGGGGCCTGATCCTCGGCGCCATGGCGCTTTTCGTGTGGTGGCCCAATCCGCTGACCTTCATCGTCGCGGTCATGGTCATCGGCGCGCGCCAGCTCGGCCTCGCCATCCTGATGCACGACGCCGCGCACGGCCTGTTGTTCGACAACAGGCGGCTCAACGACTGGGCCGGCACCTGGCTGTGTGGCGCGCCGGTGGGCGCCAGCCTGGCGCTGTACCGGCCCTATCACCTGACGCATCATCGCCACACCCAGCAGCCCGAGGACCCCGATCTCGGCCTGTCCGCGCCGTTCCCGATCACGCGCAACAGCCTGTGGCGCAAGGTGCTGCGCGACATGACCGGCCAGACCGCCTATCAACGCCGCCGCGAGCAGGTCGTTCGCGCGATGGGCCCGCGCGACCTCGGTCTGGGCGCGCGGTTGCTGAACCTGCTGCGCAACGAGCGCGGTTTCTTCATCACCAACGCCGTCCTGCTCGCGGGCCTGGGCGCGCTGGGCTACTGGTGGCTTTATCCGGCGCTGTGGCTGCTGCCGATGGCGACCTGGTATCAGCTTGTCAGCCGCGTCAGGAACATCGCCGAGCACGCCGTCGTGCCCGACAACGACGATCCGCTGCGCAACACCCGCACGACGAAAGCGAGCTGGCTCGAACGGCTGCTGATCGCGCCCTATTGGGTGAACTATCACCTCGAGCACCACCTGTTCCTGTTCGTGCCGTGCTGGCGCCTGCCGGCCGCCCATCGCGCGCTGCTGGGCGGCGGCTTCGGCCCGAAGATGGAGCTGCGCCGCGGCTATATCGAGGTGCTCCGGCGCGCCACCTCGAAGCTGATCGACGGCCCGCACGACCCAGGCCGCGCGCGGGGGCCGGCGCACATCTAGTGCTTGCGCGCGCGCAGGTCGCCGTAGGCTTCCGGGATCGTCTCGATATTGTGCAGCGCCATCCCGGGCGGCAGCACCAGGCGGCTGTCGACCGTGCCGTCGGCATGGAAGGCATGATCGACATAGCCGACGACCTTTGAGCCAAACACCGGCTGGAAGAAGTCCGGCAGGATGAACGCTGTCGACGGCGCCCAGACATCGCGCCAGCCGTCGCCCTTTGTGTCGCGGAACTGATGCACGTGACCGCAGGCGACGAGGCGCAGCGCCGCGCCATTGAGCGTCGAGAGCAGGCCGCCACGCGCCGCCGGTGGCAGGAAGCGGCCACCGAGTTCGGTCTCGGTCGGCGAGACGTCGTACAGCGGCTTGTGCACGAAGAGCGCGATCGATCGGCCGTTGGCGGTCGCTGCGGCGTGGCGCACGAAATCGCTTTGGTCGGAATCGGCGGCGAGATCGGAGCCCGCGAGCTGGGCGTTTACGCCGATTAGCCGCCAGCCGGGGATGTCGTGGGTCCAATAGTCCTCGCCGAAGACCGCGCGGTAACGGTCGCGACGCCGCGCGTCGATCGGCTCCTTCGAGCCGATACCCTGGCTGTCGCCGATGTCATGGTTGCCGGGGATCGCCAGCCAGTCGAGGCCAAGCGCCGCGTGTAGTGAATGCCCGCGGCGCAGATCGGCGTCGAGGTCGGCGCCATCGAGCGAAATGTCGCCGCTGTTGATCACCAGGTCCGGCTTAGCGGTGCGCAGCGCCTCGCCCAAGCGCTCGAAGTTGGCGTTGAAGAACGGCTTGGCCTCGCTGAGATGCGTGTCGGAGATCTGAGCCACGTGTACGGTCATGACGGCCTCCACCGGAACGATCTGGGTCGCTTGTCAGTGTCCGATGTGAACGTCTCAGTGTGGTGACGGCCGGTCAAGCCATCGGTTCGCGTGGCGAACGCCTGGAGAGGATGATGATGATCGCCAGGATCTGGCAGGCGATGCAGACTCCGAGCGCTGTCGGGTAGCCGCCGGCGAAATCCTTGACCACGCCCAGCAGCCCCGGCCCGAGGGCGTAGGTGAACTGGTTGATGGCCGCCACCAGTGCCATCAGCATGCCGAACGAGCCGGCCTCGAACTCGCGCTGGACGATCAGCGACGGCAGCGTGATCAGATTGCCGACCGAGAGGCCAAACAGCGCGGCCAACGCGATCAGCGCCGCGGTGTCGGTGGCGTGGATCATGAGGAACAGCGCCGCCGCCTGGCTGGCCAGCGACACCGCCGTCACAACGCGCTGGTTGAGCCTGTCGATGAAGAAGCCCAGCCCGACGCGGCCAACCACGGCGCAGATCGAGGCAATCGACAGCGCCACGCCTGCGAGGTAGCGGCCTGTGCTCGGCTCAAGAAACGCGATGAGATGCGTGAGGAAGCTGACCTGGGCCAGCAGGGCGAGCGCGAAGGGCGCGGCCACCGTCCAGAACTGCGCGCTGCGCAACGCGCGTTGGCGCGTCCAGGCGCCCGACGCGGCGGGCGATACGGCGGCGATGCCGGAGCCGTGCGGCGGCCGATCGACCCAGAGCAGGATCGCCGGGCCGACGATCAGCAGGGTGGCGACAGCGGCGATCGGCATGGCGGTGGCGAAGTCGAAGGCCCCGATCAACGCCACCAGGGCCGGCCCGAAGACGATGCCGGCGACGCTGGCGCCGTTGAGCGCGAAGCTGATCGCCATGCCGCGTCGCGCGCTGAACCACAGGCCGAGGATGACGTTGATGATGGCGATGCTGGTGGTGGCCCAGCCGAACGACATCAGCAGGAAGGCGCCGTAGAGTTGCCAGGGCTCGCGCACCAGCGCCAGCAGCGCGCCCGATCCGCACAGGGTCAGAAGGCCTGCCAGCGCCACGTTGCGCGACCCGAAGCGGCGCACCGCGTCGCTCACCCAGATCACGATCTCGCCGCCCAGCAGGTAATAGACCGTGGTCGCGATCGAGATCAGCGAGGTCGGCCAGCCGTAGAGCTTGCGCAGCTCGGCGAGGTAGACCGTGTGGCCGTAGAAGCCGAAGCCCCAGGCGGTCACCGCCAGCAGGAAACAGGCGAAGACGGTCTTCCAGCCGGCGTAGCCGCGCGCGGTCTCGTCGATGGTAGGGGTGCTCGTGGCCATGACCTCGACATGCCGTCGCGTCGCGCGCCGCGTCCATCGCTAATCTTGTCTCCGCACAATCAGTGTATGGTGCCAGCGAGAGGACGGGGGGAGACGACTCATGACCGACGCGCCGACCGAGCCGAAGAACGCCGAGGCGTCGACGGTCGCCGCCAATCGCGCGGTGCTCGATCAGCTGCCGTTCGAGGATCGTCAGGACTACGCCGAGGCGGCGCGCGGCCTGATCGCGGCGCTGCCCGACGGCGTGGTGCGCACGCCGGGCGGTTCGGTGATGTGGAACCTCGGCGCCTACACGTTCCTGAACGGGCGCGAAGCGCCGCCGACGGTCAATCCTAGCCTGTGGCGCAATGCCCAGCTCAATCTGAACAATGGCCTGTTCAAGGTGGTCGACCGCGTCTACCAGATCCGTGGCGTCGACCTCGCCAACATGACGATCATCGAGGGCGAGACCGGGCTGATCCTGATCGACCCGCTGGGCACGGCCGAGGTCGCGCGCTGCGGTCTCGATCTGTATTTCCAGAACCGCCCAAAGCGGCCCGTCCATGCGGTGATCTACACCCACAGCCATGTGGACCACTACGGCGGCGCCAAGGGCGTGGCGACGGAGGAGGACGCCAAGGCCGGTCGCGTGAAGGTCATCGCGCCGGACGGCTTCATGGAGGCGGTGGGCGGCGAGAACGTGCTGGCCGGCGTGGCGATGACGCGCCGCGCCATGTTCCAGTTCGGCCCGCTGCTGCCGCCGGGCGAGCGCGGCCAGGTTGATGCCGGGCTGGGCAAGAACATCGCGCGCGGGCAGGTGACCTTGATCCCGCCCAACGATCTGATCGTGCGGGCGACCGAGTGCCGCGTGATCGACGGCGTCGAGATCGAGTTCCAACTCGCGCCGGAGAGCGAGGCGCCGGCCGAGATGCATATGTTCTTCCCGCAGTTCGGCGTGCTGAACATGGCGGAGAACGCCACGCCGCTCCTGCACAATTTCATCCCGCTGCGTGGCGCGGTGGCGCGCGATACTAGGCTATGGTCGCGCTACATCTCCGAGGCGATGCGCATGTATGGCGATCGCACCGAGGCGCTGATCGCGCAGCATCACTGGCCGACCTGGGGGCGCGCGAAGGTGATGGCCTTCCTGGCGCGCCAGCGTGACCTCTACAAGCACATCCACGACCAGGCGCTGCGCATGGCCAATCTCGGCCTGCGCCCGGCGGAGATCGCCGAGACCTTGCAGCTGCCCCAGGAGCTTCGGCGCGACTGGACGGTGCGCGGCTATTACGGGACGGTCAGCCACAACGCCAAGGCGGTCTTTCAGCGCTATCTCAGCTGGTACGACGGCAACCCTGCCAATCTCAATCCGCTGCCGCCGGTGCCTGGCGCGCGCAAACTGGTCGAGTATATGGGCGGCGCCGACGCGGTGATCGCCAAGGCGCGCGCGGACTTCGCCAAAGGCGAATTCCGCTGGGTGGCGCAGGTGATGAACCAGGTGGTTTTCGCCGACCCCACCAACCGCGACGCGCGCGAGCTCTGCGCCGATGCGCTGGAGCAGCTTGGCTATCAGGCCGAGTCGGCGACCTGGCGCAACGCTTATCTCTTCGGCGCGCGTGAGCTGCGCATGGGTCCTTTACAGCTCAACCCCCGTACCATCCTAAGCCCCGACCTCGTGCGCGCCATCACGACCGAGACGTTCTTTGACTTCATGGCCGTGCGGCTGAACGCGGACCGCGCGGCGGGCCATCGCTTCGTCATCGACTGGCGGTTCAGCGACACCGGTCAATCACTGGTGCTGAACCTCGAGCACTCGACACTCACGCACACGCCCGGGCCGGCGACCGACTCCACCTTGGTCGTGACCACCACACGGCCGGTCCTCGATTCGCTGATGGTCAGGCAATCGACCGTGGCGCAATCGATCGAGAATGGCGGGCTTAAGGTCGGGGGAGACGCGGCGGTCCTCGAACTTCTCTTCGCCATGCTCGACGATTTCCCGCTGATGTTCGACATCCTGACGCCTGCGCCCTATCCGCGGTGAAGCGATCCTCACCATCATTCCGAACGCAGCGAGGCCTCTCCCTCCGGCGAGACTCCGCTCGAGAAGATCCCCTCGCTACGCTCGGGATGACGGCGAGTACTCAGGTGACAGGGAGGGTCAAGTCACGCGCGGCCAAGTCGCCATGAGATGCTGGCCGACGCCGCCTGTGCGGCGCCTGCTGTGGACGGCCAGCGCGCGCACGAGGTATTCGCGGGTGTGACGCGGGTCGATGACCTGCTGGGCGTAGAAGCCACCGGCGAGATCGTAGGCGCTGTTGCCACGCTTCATCTCGGCTTCGAGCCGGCGGTAACGCTCGGGATCGTCCTCGAAGCGCAGATTGTGCACGACGCTGACGCCGACCGCCGGATCGACAAAGCCGATATCGGCGCTGAACCACGCCGCCAACTCGTCGGTCTGACCGCCGCCCCAGTTGACATAGGCCTGGCCGTAGCTCTTGCGCAGGATCACGCCGATCTTCGGCACGGTCGTGAGCTCGAGCGCCTGCATGTTGTTCATGATGCGCGCGCCGACTTTCTGGCGCTCGCCATCGACGCCGATGAGAAAACCCGGCGTGTCGGCAAACATCACGATCGGCAGGTTGAAGCTGTCGGCCAGCACGATCAGGTTGGTCCACTTGTCGCTGCTGTCGGCGTCCTGCGAGCCACCCTTGTGCAGCGGATTGCAGGCGGCGATGGCGACGGCGTGACCGTCGATGCGTGCGAGTCCTGTCACCACCGAGCGACCCCAGCGCTCGCGGATCGGAAAGAAGCTGTCCTTGTCTACCACGGCGCGGATCACACGGCGCACGTCGTACACCTTGGCACGGCTCTCCGGCACGATGTCGAGCAGGCTCGCTGCGTCATCGCCCGAGCCCGTCGGCACCGCCGCGATTGGCGGTGCCTCGTTCTGGTGCGAGGGCAGGTAGGAGAGATAGCGCCGGATCGCCGCCAGCATCTCCTCCTCGGTATCGACCGCCATGTCGCACAGGCCGGTGACCTCGCTGTGCATCTCCCAGCCACCGATCTCCTGCCAGTCCGAGGCTTCGCTGATCGCCACGCGATTCACCTTCGGGCTGGCGACGGCCATGATCGCGCCCTTCTTCATCACCACCAGGTCGGAGCGGCAGGCCATCCAGAAGCTGCCACCGAAGCTGGGGTCGGCGATGCCTGAGATCATCGGGATCTGGCGGCGACGATCGAACTGGAATTCGATGCCGAACATGCCCATGCCGCGCGCGCCGATCGCGTCGGGCATGCGCGCGCCGCCGCAGGCGCCGAGATGGACCAGCGGCATGCCGGACCGGATCGCGGCCTTCAGCAGCCATGTCGCTTTCTTGGAGTTGATCTCGGCGGAGGAGGCGCTCTTGACCGTCAGGTCGTTGGCGCCAACCGCGACCGGCCTGCCGTCAACCGTGCCGAAGCTGTGTAGCTGGCCGTCCTGCGGCGTGTTCTCGCGATCGTCGGGGTTCGCCGACACCGCAAAACGGCCAACCTCGTGCTCGCTGCCGTGGTCAAGGAAGGCGGCGATACGCTCGCGCGCGGTCATCAGGCCCTGGGTCTTGCGCCTGGCGTTGCGCTCCGGACCGCCGCCAGCCAGCGCGCGGGCGGTGCGGCGGTTGAACTCGGCGATGCTCTCGTCGTGGGCCATGGTCCCTGTCTTGCCGCGATCGGCACAATTCGATTGTCCGCTCTGCGCATCTAACGGGCGGGCGGGGCGGCGGGCAATGATAGGGTGCCGCCCAACGAACGGAGGGAGCGCGTGGCAGGCGTGGGTGCGGATACGGCCGAGATCGACTCGCCGTATGCATGGTGGCGGCTGGCGGCCTGCGTCGCGCTGGGCGCGCTGGGCGGCGTCGGCATGTGGTCGGTGGTCGTGGTGCTGCCCACGGTGCAGGCCGAGTTCCAGGCCGCGCGCGGCGAGGCTTCTCTGCCCTACACGCTGACCATGGTCGGCTTCGCCTTTGGCGCCGTCCTGATGGGCAGGTTGGTCGACCGGTTCGGCATCGCCTGGCCGATGCTGGGCAGTGCGCTGTCGCTGGGCCTGGGCTACATCGTCTCAAGCCAGACCGAGAGCCTGTGGCAGTTCGCGATCGTGCAGGGCGTGATGATCGGCATGCTGGGCAGCTCGACGACGTTCGGCCCGCTGATGGCCGACATTTCGCATTTCTTCACCAAGCGGCGCGGCATCGCCGTGGCGCTTGCCGCCTCGGGCAACTACCTCGCGGGCGCGTTCTGGCCCAACGTCATCCAGCACTACGTCGAGACTGTGGGCTGGCGCGAGACGCATCTCTATATCGGCCTCTTCAGCATTGCCGCGATGCTGCCGCTGGTGCTGGTGCTGCGCCGGCGTCCGCCCAAGTCGGTGATGATGGCGCCGACGCCGATCGCGGCGGGCCGCGGCAATCTCGGACTGTCATTGGGCAGCCTGACAGCGCTGCTGGCACTCGCGCAGGCGGCGTGCTGCGTGGCGATGGCGATGCCGCAGGTCCATATCGTCGCCTACTGCAACGACCTCGGCTACGGCGTGGCGCGCGGCGCGGAGATGCTGTCGGTGATGCTGGGGCTGGGCATCATCAGCCGCATCGCTTCGGGCTTCATCGCCGACCGCCTGGGCGGCCTGTACACGCTGCTGCTGGGCTCGACCCTGCAGGGCCTGGCGCTGTCGCTCTATCTCGTGTTCGACGGGCTGTGGTCGCTCTACGCCGTCACGGCGCTGTTCGGCCTCGTGCAGGGCGGCATCGTGCCGAGCTACACCATGATCGTGCGGGAGTACTTCCCGCCGGCGGAGGCCGGCCAGCGCGTCGGGATGATCCTGATGGCCGGGATCTTCGGCATGGCCGGCGGCGGCTTGCTGTCGGGCGCGATCTTCGACCTCACCGGCTCCTACAGCGTCGCCTTCGTCAATGGCGTGGCGTGGAACGTGCTCAACGTCGCCATCGTCGTGTGGCTGATGATGCGCGCCGGGCGGTTGCGGCCAATGACTCCGTCATTCCGGGCGTAGCGTCATCAGGAGCGCCGGCGCCTCGCCGGCTCATTTCACGATGCCGGCGGTACGCCGGCGGTCCCATCAGGCTCTGTGCTTCACCAGGTCCCAGGCCATGTCGGCCATGTAGCGGGCGCGATTGCCGTACTTGGTGGCGGTGGTTGAGGAGGCGTTGCCGTCGAGGCCGCGCTTGTAGACGCCTTGGACGATGCCGGCGAGGCGAAACAGCGAGAAGGCAAGATAGAAATCCCAGTGCGGGATGCCGTCGCGGCCGGTGCGCTTGGCGTAGGTCGCGATGTAGTCCTGCTCGCTGGGAATGCCGAGCGTCTTGAGGTCCTGGCCGGCATAGCCGCTCGACGCGCCGAAGCCTTTGCCGAAATGGTAGGTCATGCAGTTGTAGCCGAGGTCGGCGAGCGGGTGACCGAGCGTGCTGAGTTCCCAGTCGAGCACGGCGACGATGCGCGGCTCGGTGGGATGCACGATGGTGTTGCCCAGGCGATAGTCGCCGTGGTTGATGCGCGTCTCGTCGCCCTCGGGGATGTTGCCCGGCAGCCACTTCTTCAGGCTCTCCATCGACTCGATGTGCTCGGTCTGGGAGAGGTCGTAGAGCTGGGTCCAGCGGCCGATCTGGCGCTGGATGTACTGGCCCTCGCGGCCATAGTCGCCGAGGCCAATCGCCTTGTAGTCGACGTTGTGGATGCGCGCGAGCACGTCGTTCATCGAATCGAAGATCTTGCCGCGATCGGCCGGCGCGATGCCGGGCATCATCGGATCGTCGAGGATGCGGCCGGGCTTGAACTCCATGATGTAGAAGTCGACGCCGATGACGTTGGTGTCCTGACACAGCGCATAGGCCTTGGGCACTGGTACGTCGGTGTTCTCGCCCAGCGCCTTGATCACGCGGTACTCGCGGTCGACCTGGTGCGCCGAGGGCAGCAGCTTGCCCGGCGGCTTCTTGCGCATCACGTATTCGCGCCCGCCACCGTCGGTGAGATGGAAGGTCGGATTCGACTGGCCGCCCTCGAACTGCAGCACCCGCAGCGGCCCTTTGTAGCCCTCGACCTTGTCCTTCATGAAGGCGGCGAGCGCCGCCTCGTCGAAGACGTGGTTGGGTCGTACAGGCGTGAGGTTGGCGGGCAGGGCGGTCATCGGGCGTTTCCTTCGTTGGCCGCCTGTTTATCGCCGCAAGCGCGGGCCGTCGATGGTCGCGTTTCGCGGTTCGGCCCTACGGCGTCGCGAGCTGGCGCAGCGCGTCTTCGAAGGCGGTGCGCTCGCCGTTGAAGCCGTTCTCACCGAAGACCTCGGCGGTGAGTGTGGCGACATCCTCATCGCGCAGCTCGACGCCGTTCTGCTGGAGGTAGCCGCGCGCCAGCTCGACCGCCTGCTGCATGTCGCCGCCCAGCTTGTATTGCTTGAACCAGTCGTGGCGGCCGCCCTTGCCCAGCGCTTCGGCCAGCAGGTCGGTGAAGTTCATCACCTGGAAAGGATATCGGGCCTCGGCGCCGACGAGCTGGCGGTGGCAGGAGTGGTAGGTCGTCACCAGCAGGTCGGCGCCAACAGAGGCCGCGCCTTCGGCCACGAGTTCGTGGATTTCGGCGGCCTTGCCGGGCCAGACCTTGCCGGCCTGGCAGGTGTAGCCCCAGTCGCGGTGCTGCGGGATCTCGACCACCTCGAGGTTGGGGATCGCTGCCATCAGCGCGCGGACATGGCCGGTGACGCCGGCCAGCGAGTCGTGCTCGTGCAGGACGGCGCGGCGCTTGGGCAGGTCGACGAAACGCGGGCGCATGCGCTCGATGTTGGCGGCGAGGAAGGCGGTGACATGGCCGATGCCGAAATCGCGCGGCGCGGCGTCGTGGCGGGTCTCGGCGAGTTGCTTGGTGCAGGTCGGGCACCAGGTCAGCACCTGGCCGGCGCCGCTCTGGCCGAAGCTCTCGTAGGTGCGCCCGGCGATGCGCTCGTGCGTCCGGGTGTCGCCCTCGTTGAACTGGTAGATGCCGCAACAATTGGCGGCGCCGCCCATCACATCGTATCGCACGCCGAGGACATCGAGGATGTCCATGATGTTGAAGACAATGTGCGGCGTGCGTAGCACGTTGCAGCCGGTATAGAACAGCAGTTCGCAATTGCGGCCCTCGCCGCGCGCGGTGATGCGCTTCATCGCCTCCGACGGGATCTGCATGCTGGCGAGCAGGCGCATGGCGTGCGCCATGTTGCGGTATTTCTGCGCGCCCGCGGCGCGGCGCTCGGACTCGGGCACCGTACCGGTGCGTTTCTTGATTCGCGCCACCGACATCCACTGCCGCACGTTGATCTGCTCGGGGCAGGCGGCGACGCATTGGGCGCTGCCGTTGCAGGCCTCGATCCAGCGGCCGGCGTTCTCGGGATAGGCCTCGCCGGCGGTGACGGCCTTGAGTTCCTCGACGATGCGCACGGCGGCGGCGCGATCGAGGCCGATTTCTGCCGCGGTCGGGCAGACCTCGACGCATTTGCCGCACGATGTGCAGCGATCCATCGCCTCGCGGCCGACGCCGTCGAGATAGGCTTCGTAGGAGGACATGCCGCAGCATACAACCCGGGACTTGTCCGGGACAATCGGCGAGCGCAGCATGGGGTATCCATCGGGAGGACCTGCCATGACCAAGCCGGACGGCCTGCACCATCTCGCCGTGACTACCGCCGACATCAAGACGCAGATCGCCTTCTTCAGCGACGTGCTGGGCACCGAGCTGGTGGCGCTCTACTGGATGCATGGCGTGAAAGGCGCCTGGCACGGCTTCGTCAAGCTCAACGACACCTGCTCGATCGCCTTCGTGCAATCGCCGGATATCGCCAAGGTCAAGCCCGAGATCGGCGTCACCCACTCGGGCAACGCCGGCGCGCCCTGCGCCGCTGGTGTGATGCAGCACCTGGCGCTCAACGTGAAGGACGACGCCGAATTGCTGGCGATGCGCGATCGCATCCGCTCGCGCGGCATCAACGTCTTCGGCCCGATCGATCACGGCTTCTGCAAGTCGATCTACTTCGCCGGTCCCGAGAATCTCAGCCTCGAGCTGTCGACCTCAGCCGCGCCGATCGACGCGCGCGCCTGGATCGATCCCGAGGTGGTGCGCCTAGCCGGCATCAGCGAGGCCGAGCTGGCGCGCTTCAAGAAGCCCGCGACCTACCGCAACGAGTCGGGCAAGCCGCTGCCGCAGCCGCCGATCGATCCGGCCAAGCCGCACATGGTCTATCCGGAGGCGCGCTACAGGCAGATGGTGGCGATGCCCGACGAGGAATACACCCGTGTGCGCAGCGAGACCACGCCGCCGGTCCAGGTCGCGGCGGAGTAGGGCTGAAAAACCCGCTTGACCTTGACGTAGCGTCAAGCCGCAAGGTCGCCTCCGGTGCAACGGTCGGAGGCGCTCCCGCGATGTTCAGGATCGGCGAGTTCTCGCAGATCGCCCGCGTCTCGGCGCGTCTGCTGCGCTACTACGACGGGCTCGGGCTGCTGCATCCGCAGCGCATCGACCCGCAGACCGGCTACCGCTTCTACAGCGCCACGCAGCTGCCCAGGCTTAACCGCATTCTGGCGCTGAAGGATCTCGGCCTGGCGCTCGACCAGATCGCGCGTTTCGTCGACGACGACATCTCGACCGACGAGATCCGCCGCATGCTGGCGCTGAAGAAGGCCGAGGTCGAGGCCGAGCTGCGCGAGGGCGAGGATCGGCTGCGGCGCATCGAGGCACGCTTGCGCCAGATCGACGAGGGCGACGGCGGCCGGGCCTTCGATGTGCTGGTCAAGCCGGTGGCGGCGCAACCCTTCCTCGCCATTCGGAGCCAGTTCGCCGGCATGGACCCGGTGATCGCCACCCTGCGCGAAGTGAGCGCGCGCGTGCCGGAGGCACCGCGCGACAAGCTGATCGTGCTGGCGCATTCCGATTTCGACGACGAGCGGCTCGACCTGGAGATCGGCTTCAGCCTGACGCGCGCCATCAATCGCCGGGTGTCGTTGGCCGACGGCCGCGCGCTGAGCCTGAGAGAGTTGCCGGCCGTACCGTCGATGGCCGCCGTCGTGCGCCGCGACACCGACCTCGACGGCCATCGCGCCTTCGGCGCGCTGGGCCAGTGGATCGAGGCCAACGGCTTCAGCATCTGCGGCCCGTGCCGCGAGGTGTTCCTCGAGCCGCCGTTCCAGGGCGGCGACGTGGTGGTGGAGATCCAGTTCCCGGTGGAGCGCGCCGGCTAGCCGCCTCGATACAGCGACATCTTGAGACTGGCCCGGGAGCGCCCCCGCTCCCGGAAGGGGGACACGCGTCCTCGTCTGAACCCGGGGGCGGAAGAGGTTAGAGCCATGCTGACCATCTACGGCGTTCCGGTCTCGGTGCACACCCGCAAGGTGATCGTCACCGCGCTGCACAAGGGCCTGCAATTCCGAGTCGAGCCCGTCATTCCGTTCAACCCGCCAGCGGACTGGGCCTCGCTCAGCCCGACCGGCAAGATCCCGGTGGCCGATATCGGCGGCTTCAAGCTCGCCGACTCGGCGGTGATCTGCGCCTATCTCGACCGCCTGCACCCGGCTCCGCCGATCTACCCGCGGGATGATAAGGCCTACGCTCAGGCGCGGTGGTTCGAGGAATACGCCGGCGGCACGATCTTTCGCGACGTGGTCCATGGGTTGTTCTTCAACAAGGTGATCCGGCCGGGCATCCTCAAGCAGCCGACCGATGCTGCGGCAGTCGCCACAATCCTCGACGACGTGGCGCCCGCCAAGCTCGCCTATCTCGAAGCCGCGCTCGGCGGCGATTGGTTCGCCGGCGGCCAGATGTCGATCGCCGATATCGCCATCGCCTCGAATCTCGTGAACTTCCACTATCTCGGCTACGACATCGACAGGATGCGCTATCCGAAACTCGCCGCGTACTTCCGGCGCATGCTGTCGGACAAGGCTTTCGGCGCCGCGCTCGAGTCGGAGAAGGCCGCGGCCGAGAGCATGAAGCTCGATCGCGGCTTCCTCGGCGTGCCGGCCTAGCCGCCAGCGCGTCGGATCGCCTCGGCGAGGTCGAGCCCGGCGAGGCTGTCGACGCGCAGATCGGCCTCGGAGAAATCCAGGTCGACCGTCATCGGGTTGGGCACGGCGATGGTGAACATGCCGGCGGCCTTGGCGGCGGCGACGCCGTTGCGCGAATCCTCGATGGCGATCGCCTCGTGTGGCGCGATGCCGAGCTTTTGCGCCGCCAGCAGGTAGACGTCGGGCGCCGGCTTCGACCGCTCGACCTGATCGCCGGTCGCAAGGTGATCGAAGCGCTCCAGCAGGGCGACATTGGTCAGATGCTGCTCGACCCAGGGCCGGCGCGACGCCGAGGCGACCGCCAGGTTGAGACCGCGTTGGCGGCCGCCAGCCAGCCAGTCCTCGATGCCGGGGCGCGGCCGCTCGGCGGCGATCAGATCCATCATCACCGCGCGGCGGCGCGTGCGCAGCGTCTCGCGATTAAGCGCCCGGCCGATCTTGCTCTCGAGCCACGAGTAGGGCTCGAAGGCGCCCGGCGTCGTGGTGCCGATCAGCGACGCCCATAGCGCCAGCGGCAGCTCGACGCCGAACACGGCGTATTCCAGCCGCCACGACTCGAACTCCGGCGTCTCGGTGTCGACGATGGTACCGTCGAAGTCGAAGATGAGGGCCTTGATGCTCAATTGACCCGCCGCTCCTTGCCCTGCCAGTAAGGCTCGCGCAGCTCGCGCTTGAGGATCTTGCCGGTGGGGTTGCGCGGCAGGGCATCGACGAAGTCCACCGACTTGGGCAGCTTGTAGCCGGCGATGCGTTCGCGCGCCCAGGCGATCAGCTCGGCCGGCGTGATCTCGGCGCCAGACTTCTTAACGACGATCGCCTTGACCGCCTCGCCCCAGCGCTCGTCGGGTACGCCGATCACCGCGACGTCGGCGATGGCGGGATGGCCGAACAGCGCGCTCTCGACCTCGGCGGGATAGATGTTCTCGCCGCCCGAGACCACCATGTCCTTGACGCGGTCGTAGATATAGAGGTAGCCCTTCTCGTCGAGATAGCCAGCGTCGCCGGTGAAGTACCAGCCCTCGCGCATGGCGCGCGCGGTGGCCTCGGGCAGCTTCCAGTAGCCCTTCATCACCTGGCGCGACTTCACCGCGATCTCACCGACCTGGTTGGGCGCGCAGTCCTTGCCGTCCTCGCCGACGATGCGGATCTCGACATTCTCTTGCGCGTAGCCGCAGGACAGCAGCTTCTTCGGGTCGTTGGGATCGTGATCCTCGGGCGGCAGCAGGGTGATGGCGCCGGTAGTCTCGGTCGCGCCATAGACCTGCTGGAAGCCGCAGGGGAAGATCTTCATCGCCTGGCGCAGCAGATCGGCCGGGATCGGGGCGGCGCCATAGACGATGATCTTCAGCGACGACAGGTCGGTCTCGCGGATCTGCGGCGTCTGCACCAGGAACAGGATGATCGCCGGCACCAGCAGCAGCACCTCGATGCGCCGTTCCTCGATCATCCGGAGGATCTGCAGCGGCACGACCTCGCGCATCACGTAGTTGGTGCAGCCGGCATAGGTGCCGGCCAGCGCCCAGCCGGCGCCGCCGATATGGAACATCGGCAGGATGATGATGTTGGCGACGCCCGGCCCCATGTGCCAGGAGGGCGTCCAGGTCGGCAGCAGTTCCAGCAGATTGGCGTTGGTGATCTGCGCGCCCTTGGGCAGGCCGGTCGTCCCCGAGGTGTAGAACTGCACCGCCACGTCGTCGGGCGAGATCGGCAGCATCGGGTCGGTGGCGGCTTGCCGATCGCGCCAGCGCTCATAGGACTCGAACCGGGGATGCGCCCCGCTGAAGGCGACGATCATGCGCACCGTCCTAAGGTCGCCCAGGATCTTCTCGACGACGGGGAAGTACTCCTCGCCGACGAACAGGATCTCGGCCTCGGCGTCGTTGACGATGTGGGCGATCTCCGGCGCCGCCAGCCGCCAGTTCACCGAGACCATCACCGTGTTGGACTTGGCGCAGCCATAGAGCAGCTCGAAGAACACGCCGTTGCTCTTGTCGAGATGCGCCACGCGCGCCTGTGGCTTCAGTCCTTCGGCGATAAGCCCGTTGGCAACCTGGTTCGAGAGCCGGTCGAGCGCGCCGTAGGTCGTTGGCACATCCTCGAAGACGACGGCGATCTCCCGCGGCCGCTCGGCGGCGTGCTTGCGCGCGATGTCGGCGATGATCCTTGGTGTCGCGATCGTCAAACCCCGTTCCTCCGCTTCGCCGGCCCCTTGCGCAGGGTTATATCAACTCTATTGAACTTAGACGATTCTCTAAGCCTGACAGGCGTTTGACCCGAAGTCTTCCATGGAAACATAGGACGATTCGCGATACTGTGCCGGCCGATGATCGGCAGATGGTTCGGCGGCGGGCGAAAGACGCAACCGGCGCGGCGCGCGGCCGTGCCGGCAGGGTATCGCGTCTACGCCATCGGCGACATCCACGGCCGCCTCGACCTGCTGACGGCGCTGCACCGCGACATCCTCGAGGACAGCACGCGCCATCCGCATGACGGCACCAACGTGGTGATCTATCTCGGCGACTACATCGACCGCGGGCCCGATAGCCGCGAGGTCATCGAGCATCTGATGCGCGCGCCGCTGCCCGGCTTCGAGAGCGTGCGGCTGATGGGCAACCACGACGAGGCGCTGCTGAAATTCCTCGACGACCCGATGATCGGGCCGAGCTGGTCGAGCTACGGCGGCGACGCCACCTTGCTGAGCTACGGCGTGCGGGCGCAGCCCGACACCATCGGCTTCGCCCGCTGGGAGGACATGCGGCGGCAGCTGGTCGAGATCATGCCGATAACCCATGTTGCCTTCCTGAGGGCGCTCAAGACCTCGGTCGAGGCCGGCGACTACATGTTCGTGCACGCTGGCGTGCGCCCGGGCGTGCCGCTCGCGGCGCAGCGCCAGGAAGATCTGCTGTGGATCCGCGACACCTTCCTCGACAGCGCCCTCGACCACGGCAAGGTCGTGGTGCATGGCCACACGCCGGTCGACGCACCGGAGGTCCGGCCCAATCGCATCGGCGTCGATACCGGCGCCTTCGCCAGCGGCGTGCTCACGGCGGTGGTGCTCGAAGGCGAGAGCCATCGCTTCCTGTGCACCGGGACTCCCGGCTGGGCGCGCATCGCCGCGCAATAGACGCCATCGCCGAGAACCAACAAACCACCTCCCCCCTCAACGATCCCGTCGGAAGGACAGTCTTTCCATGCCGAAACGTATCCTGGTGACCGGCGGCGCCGGTTTCCTCGGCTCGCATCTGTGCGAACGCCTGCTGGCGCAGGGCCACGATGTGCTGTGCGTCGACAATTATTTCACCGGCACCAAGCGCAACATCGTGCCGCTGCTGGAGCACAAGCATTTCGAGGTGATCCGCCACGACGTGACGTTCCCGCTCTATGTCGAGGTCGACGAGATCTACAACCTCGCTTGTCCGGCCTCGCCAGTGCACTACCAGCACGACCCGGTGCAGACGACCAAGACCAGCGTGCACGGCGCCATCAACATGCTGGGCCTGGCCAAGCGCACACGGGCGAAGATCTTCCAGGCTTCGACCAGCGAGGTCTATGGCGATCCCGAAATCCATCCGCAGCCCGAGAGCTATCGCGGCAGCGTCAACCCGATCGGCCCGCGCGCCTGCTACGACGAGGGCAAGCGCTGCGCCGAGACGCTGTTCTTCGACTACTGGCGCCAGCACAAGGTCAACATCCGTGTCGCGCGCATCTTCAACACCTACGGCCCGCGCATGCATCCCAACGACGGCCGCGTGGTGTCGAACTTCATTGTGCAGGCGCTCAAGGGCCGGCCGATCACGCTCTACGGCGACGGCAAGCAGACGCGCTCGTTCTGCTATGTCGACGACCTGATCGAGGGCTTCATCCGCCTGATGGGCGCGCCGAACTCGGTGACCGGCCCGGTCAACCTCGGCAATCCTGGCGAGTTCACCATCCGTGAGCTGGCCGAGAAGGTCATCAAACTCACCAACTCCAAGTCCAAGCTCATCCGCAAGCCGCTGCCGGTCGACGACCCAATGCAGCGCAAGCCCGACATCCGTCTGGCGCGCAAGGCACTGAAGTGGCAGCCGACGATCAGGCTCGACGACGGCCTGAAGAGGACGATCGCCTATTTCGACCATCTGCTGACGACGGGCGTGCCGTATGGCGAGCGGGGGAATTGACGGCCGCAAAAGCAGCCGTCATCCCGAGCGCAGCGAGGGATCTCCGGCAATCGAGCGTAGAGTCGAGGAGATCCCTCGCTGCGCTCGGGATGACGGGGTCAATCAACCCGCCGCTTCGCCAACTCTGCCTCGTTGAACCGCAGGCCGAGCCCCGGCTCGTTCGATAGCTTGAACAGCCCGTTCACCGGCACCGGTGGGTTCTCGAAGACCGCGTGCGTGCGCGTTGATGGGTCGTTCCATTCAGCCGGTTTCACGCTCTGCAGCAGCGACGCCTTTACATGCAGGTTGGCGACGTGGCCGATGGTCGGCTGCGTCTGGTGCGGCACCAGCTCGGCGCCGAGCGCGTGGGCCAGCGCGGCGCAGCGCAGCAGGCCGGTGATGCCGCCCATCTTCACGATGTCGGGCTGCACCATGCGCACACCCGAGTCGATCAGATCCGCCAGCGCTGACAAGGTGTAGGTCTGCTCGCCGGCCGACACGGTGATGTCGAGGCGTTGCGCGAGCTCGCCTGTCGCCTTGACATGGTAGTGCTGCACCGGTTCCTCGAACCACCAGTAGCCCAGCTCCTCCAGCGCGCGACCCACGCGCATCGCGCCGGCGATCGAGTAGCCGTTGTTGGCGTCGAAGGCCAAGGGGAAGCCATCGCCGACCAGCTTGCGTACAGCGCGCGCCTTGGCGATGTCGCCGGGGATATCGGCGTCGAGCGCGGTGCGCGGGTTGTCGAAGCGGATCTTCACCGCCGCCGGCTGATCCTTCATGCGCTGCTCGACCACCTTGCAGACTTGATCGACGCTGCGCTCGCCGTTGCCGCCGATCGAGGCATAGAAGGGGATCGCCGTCTTCCACGCGCCGCCGATCAGCTTGTAGATCGGCAATCCGGTGCGCTTGCCCTTGATGTCCCACAGCGCGATGTCGAGCGCCGCCAGCGCACCGGTTAGCGCGCCCTCCGGCCCAAGCTTCACCAGGGTGTGCATCGCCTGGTCGAGCAGCACGGCGTGGTCGAGCGGATCCTGGCCGATCAGCAGGGGCGCGATGTCGTAGCGGATCATGCCCAGCGAGGCGCGACCGCCTTGCATGGGCGAGGCCTCGCCCATACCGGTGATGCCGTCGTCGGTATGCACCAGGACGAAGGCGCTGCGCTGCTGTGGCCGGTCGTTGGGGTTCCACGCGACCTGGAAGGCTTCAATGCGCGTGATCTTCATGCCATCCCTCCCTTTCCTTCTCCCCACGAAGGCGAGGAGAAGGAAACTCAGAGTGTGCGGATCAGGTATCGTACACTCTTGCCGCGGTCGGGGAGGCGGGCTTCGCCGCAGACCGTGAAGGCCAGCCGTGCGTGGAAGGCATCGGAGATCGGATTGGGCGGATCGCTGTTGACCTCGCAGCAGATCCGCGTATGACCGGCCGCGCGGGCAATCGCGAACAGCTCCTCGTAGAGGCGGCGCGCATGGCCACCGCGTCGCGCTGTCGGCGAGACGACGACGCGATCGACATAGGCGAAGCGCTTGTAGCGCTGGCGGAACCACAGGAAGTTGGGGCTGTGGTAGTCGGCGTCCTGGTCGAAGGTCAGCAGGAAGGCCTCGGCGTCGCCGATCACGCGCGCGGCCATCGCGATCGACAGCAGGCGGCTCAGCTCACGCGCATCGAGCTCCGACAGCTCGGCGGCGTGCGCGTTGTTGAGCGCGAGAAGGGCGGCCTCGTCGGCCGGTGAGGGGATGCGAATCATCCTTCTGTCATCCCGAGCGTAGCGACGGATCTAGGGAAGCGGCCTGGATCCCTCGCTACGCTCGGGATGACAGGAGGGGCAGAGCGACGGCCGGGATTCACGCCCGGCCGTACTTGTCCTCGAAGCGTTCGATGTCGTCCTCGCCGAGATAGCTGCCAGACTGCACCTCGATCAGGTGCAGCGGCTCGCTGCCGGTGTTCTCGAGGCGGTGGCGGATGCCGAGCGGAATGTAGGTCGACTGGTTCTCGTAGAGCTCGAAGATGTCGTTGCCGCGGGTGACGCGCGCGACGCCGCGTACCACGACCCAGTGCTCGGCGCGCTTGTTGTGCTTCTGCAGGCTGAGCGCACGGCCGGGCAGCACCTGGATGTGCTTCACCTGGTGGCGCTCGCCGATATCGACGGTCTCGTAGTAGCCCCAGGGGCGGAAGACCTTGGCGTGCGTCACCACCTCGGAGCGGCCGCTGGCCTTGACGCGCTCGACCAGCTTCTTGACGTCCTGGGCGCGCTCGCGCCGTGTCACCATCACCACGTCGCCGGTGGCGATCACGACGAGGTCCTCGACGCCGAGCGTCGCGACCATCACACCGGGCTCGGCGCGCACGTAGCTGTTCTTCGTATCTTCGGTCAACACATCGCCGACCGCGACGTTGCCGTGCGGGTCCTGTGGCGATTGCTCGTGCAGCGCCGCCCACGAGCCAATATCGCTCCAGCCCATGTCGACCGGCACCGTCACGGCACGCTGGGTGCGCTCCATCACCGCGTAGTCGATCGACTTCGAGGGCGATTTGCCGAAGGCCTCGCCGTCGAGGCGGATGAAGTCGAGGTCGCGCGCGGCGCCCTTGAAGGCTGCGATGCAGGCGGCGACGATCTCGGGCTCGAACTGGTTGAGTTCGCTGAGATAGAGGTCGGCGCGCAGCAGGAAGGTGCCGCCGTTCCAGGCGTAGCCGCCGTCGGCGAGAAACTGACGGGCGCGGGCGAGATCAGGCTTCTCGATGAATCGCTCGACGACATGGCAGCCCGGTGCATTCGGCAGCGCCGCGCCGATCTTGATGTAGCCGTAACCGGTCTCTGGCGCGGTCGGCGCGATGCCGAAGGTGACGAAACCGCCCAGCACCGCCGCCGATGTGGCCTTGGCGATCGCCTCCTGGAAGGCGTCGGGGCGGCGGATCAGCGAATCCGAAGGCAGCACGAGGATCGGGCGGTTGGGGCCGCCGGCGGCGGCCATCATGGCGCCGATCGCGACGGCCGGCGCGGTGTTGCGCGCCGCCGGCTCGAGCACGATGGCGGCCGGCTTGACGCCGATGGCGCGCATCTGCTCGGCGACCAGGAAGCGATGCTCAGCGTTGCACACGATCACCGGCGGCATGAAGCGGGCCGGATCGCTGACGCGCAGCACGGTCTGCTGCAGCAGGGAGTGCTCGCCGGATAGCGGCAGGAACTGCTTGGGGTAGGCTTCACGCGAAAGCGGCCAGAGCCGTGTGCCGGATCCGCCGGACAGGACGACCGGCTGGATCAGATGGGATGACGTAGACGGATCCGGCTGCGCCATCCGCTATACCACTCGAGGTTAACTGGCGACGGCGAACCTGGGCGCGCCGTTGGCCGTGGACATCCCGCCCGATACCATCTGGTCGTGAATCCAGCGATAGGTTTTTTCCATGCCGTCCTCGAGGCGGACCGAGGGGGCCCAGCCGAGCACGCGCTTGATCATGTCGTTGTCGCTGTTGCGCCCGCGCACGCCCTTGGGGGCGTCGAGCTTGTAGCGCCGCTTCAGCTTGATGCCGGCGATCTTCTCCACGATGTCGACCAGGGTGTTGATCGAGACCAGCTCGTCGCTGCCGATGTTGATCGGCTCGACCACGTCGCTGTTCATCAGGCGCACGCTGCCACAGGTGCAGTCGTCGATGTACATGAAGGAACGGGTCTGCTCGCCGTCGCCCCAGATCTCGATCTCGTGCCGCCCCGAAAGCTTGGCCTGGATGACCTTGCGGCAGATCGCGGCCGGCGCCTTCTCGCGCCCGCCATCGTAGGTGCCGTTGGGGCCGTAGACGTTGTGGTAGCGGGCCATGCGCGTTTGCAGGGCGTAGTCCTCGCGGAAGTGGCGGCACATGCGCTCGCTGAACAGCTTCTCCCAGCCATAGCCGTCTTCGGGCATGGCGGGGTAGGCGTCCTCTTCCTTCAGCGCGGTGACGGCCGCGTCGGTCTGCTTGTCGGCGGCGTAGACGCAGGCGGACGAGGAGAAGAAGTAGCGCTCGACGCCATACTGCTGCGCGGCCATCAGCAGATGGGTGTTGATCAGCACCGTCAGCATGCACTCGGCCTTGTGGGTTTCGATGAAACCCATGCCGCCCATGTCGGCGGCGAGGTTATAGACCTGGTGCGCGCCCTTCACGGCGGCGAAGGCGGCTTCGCGCTTGCTCATGTCGCGCTGAAGGTTCTCTACCCCATCGTGCAGCTGATACCATTCGTCGAGGGGCTTGATGTCGACCGCACGAATCCGGGTGACGCCGAAGGCCGAGCGCAGATGCTCCACAAGGTGACCACCGATAAATCCGCCGGCGCCGGTCACCAGGACAATGTCGTCGTCACGCATCACTAACACCCGTAAATTCATGCATGAAATCGGCAATGATTATATAAATTTTGCAGAGCTTTGCGAGAATTTTATGAGGTATCGCTTAATTAAGTGACGGGGTCACTTTCCACATTTGGTAGGCGTACAGGCAGCGAGCCGCAATCGCTAGGCCCATCGAACCATGGGCTTATTTCAGGTGGCTGGCTTTAGAAAGGATCACCTCAAACCGGTCACCGATTTTGTGGATGTCGAAGGTAGCTTCGGCGTAACGGCGGCCATTGCAACCCAGCGTTGTCCGGATCGCCGGGTCGTCATGCAGACGAGACGCGGCGCCGGCGAAGCCCTGGGCGTCGTCGGGCGCGACGACGAGGCCGGCGTCCTGCGCGGCGATGGTGCGCGCGGCGAGGTTTTCAGACGGCATCGCCGCGAGCAGCGGGCGGCCGGCGCAGAGATAGGTCAGGACCTTGGAGGGCACCGAGTAGACACCGGCCTCGGGCTCGAGGATCGCCATCAGCACGTCGGCGGAGGCCAGCATGTCGGGCATCCGCGAGAAGGGCTGGAACGGCAACAGCAGCAGATTGTCCAGCCGTTCCGTCCGCTTGCGCTCGGCCAGCCAGTTGGCGCCCAGACCTTCGGAGATCACCACCACCCGCACCCTGGGATCGTCGCGGTAGCGTTCGGCGATGCCAAGCAGCAGGCCGGGATTGTGCTTCAGCCCCAGGGTGCCCGAGTACATGAAGACAAGCTTGTCGTTCAGCGCGTGCTGGCGCGCGAAGTCGTTGTCGCGAGGGCGCGGCGGCAGCTCCTCGAGCGGCGCCCAGTTCTCGATCGTCGAGACGCGCCTCTCCTCGATGCGCCAGCTCTTCAACAATGGCTTGAAATCGTCGGTGATGGCCACGACCTGGTCGCTGCGGCGCAGCAATCCGGCCTCGAGGCGCCGGTAGTGCCAGACCACGGGCGCGCCGAGCGGACCGAGCTTGGGCGCCACGAGCCGCGCGATCGCCTCGGCGTAGATGTCCTGCACCCAGAAGACGAAGCCGCGGTGATTCGCGCGGCACCAGCGCTGCGGAGCCAGCAGGGAATCGGGCGGGGTGTTGCTGAGCAGGGCGACATCGGGCTGGAAGGCGCCGAGCTCGCGCTCGAGCAGCCGGCCATAGGCGCGCTCCTGGCGGAAACGGGTGAAGTAGTCGTACTTCGCCATTGGCCGACCGGGATCGATGGCGGCGACCTCGAAGGTCGTGGGGTCGCCGGGCAGCTGCGTGAGCGAGCCACGCGGCGTCTGAAAGCGGGCGTTGAAGAGATGGCGCACGACATGGCCGCGCCGCGCCAGCTCGCGCGCGAGCTGGACCTGGAAGGGATGGCCGGAGTTATCGTGCAGCAGGATGCGCATCGCTTCTACGTCTTGTTGTCCCCGGGGCCGTCCGCGGCCCCAGTAGCGCGGCGAAGAACCTTGCGGCCGTGCGACCGGACACCTTCTATCGATGTGACCGCCATACCGCGAGGTCCTTCGCTGCGCTCAGGACGACGGGAAGATCAATACGCGTTCTTGCCGCGCAGCACCGTGACGATGGTCATCAGCTCGATCTTGATGTCGAGCAGCAAAGACCAGTTCTCGATGTAGTAGAGGTCGTGATCGACGCGCCGGCGGATCTTCTCGATCGTGTCGGTCTCGCCGCGCCAGCCATTGACCTGGGCCCAGCCGGTCAGGCCGGGCTTGACGCGATGGCGCGCGGCGTATTCGGCGACGGCTTCCTCGAACAGCACGTTCTCGGCCTTGGTGTCGATGGGGTGCGGGCGCGGGCCGACCAGTGACATGCTGCCGCCCAGCACGTTGAAAAGCTGCGGCAGCTCGTCGATCGAGGTTCGGCGGATGAAGCGGCCGACCCGGGTGATGCGCGGATCGTCGCGGCCGACTTGGACCGGCGCGATGTCGCGGCAATCGTCGGCGTACATCGATCGGAACTTCCAGACCTGGATGCGCTGGTTGTTGAAGCCGTAGCGGGTCTGGCGGAACAGGATCGGCCCATGGCTGTCCAGCTTGATGGCGATCGCGGTCGCCAACATGATCGGCGAGAAGGCGAGCAGCAGCAGCAGCGCCAGGCCGATGTCCTCGATACGCTTGAGCAGCAGCTTGTCTTCCGACAGCGGCTTGTCGAAGACGTTTAGCACCGGCACGTTGCCGAGCTCGCTATAGGAGCAGTGCGCCAGCCGGAAGCCGATCATGTCGGGCGCCAGCCGGATGTCGATCGGCAGCTCCCACAGCCGCTTGAGGATGCCCATGACGCGCAGCTCGGCCGCCCAGGGCAACGCGACGACGATCTGGTCGACATGGTGCCCGCGGGCGTATTCGATCAGGTCGTCGACTGTGCCGCGTACTGGCACGCCCTCGATCGGCTCCATCTCGCGCTGGGCGCGGTCGTCGAAGACGCCGACGATGCGGTAGTCGGCGCCGCCGGCCTCGCGCAGATGCTGGATCAGCCGGCGGCCATGCGGGCCGGCGCCGACCACGGCGATGTCGCGGGTCAGCCTGCCGGACTCCATCCAGCGGGCGATGACACCGGCCACCACGAAACGCACGGCGATGAAGCCGCCCAGGGTCCAGACGTACCAGAGGATGGCCCAACCGCGCGGGAAGTTGGCCGAGACCTTGGTGACGAAGGCGGCGGCGATCAGCAGGGCGAGCACGGCGGTCCAGGCCACAGTGACCCGGCCGATCTGCCGCGGCACGCTGGACAGGCTGCGGATCGAGTAGAGATTGAGCGCATGAAAGACGTTGGCTACCAGCAACGAGCTGGCCGCCATGGCGAGGAAATACTGGTCGTCGAACTGGTGAAAATGCTGCGGCAGCCAGGCGGCGATGGCGGCCCAGGCGACCACGGCTGGCGCGAGGATGTCGGCGATCCGGGTGAGCCAGAGGAGCTTGGTCTCGGAATATGCCTTCGACTTATCCATAGTGTCCCCGCCGTACGGGAGCCTTCAATAGCGACTGACCGGCGCCGCAATCGGTGCCGCTTATGAAAATCGCGATCTAAGTGTCCGTTATTGTGAGATAATCCAGGCGCGCGGTCAACCGCTCGCCGCCCACGATAGCCGAACCCGGTGATCGTGGACAAGTTGCAGTATATCTCTGGAATTCTGGCTTTTTCAAGCAGAATCAATATCATACTGGTGATGGTGGAATTCGGATGACACTGAAGGATGGGCTCCGTCTGCTCTACCGGGCGGTTGACCGGTTCGGCTTGCGGGCGGGATTGAGGGCGTGGTGGGCGTTGGTTGCGCCAGGGGCGGACTTGCGGGCCGTGCGCGTTGCCGGATTCGATCACCCGATCTGGTTGCGGGCCGGTACCACCGACATCGCCAATTTCGAGCAGGTCTTTCTCCGCGGCACGCTCGACCAGCGACGTCTCCCGCAATCTCGCGCGCTGCACGCTTATGCGCGGGTGGCGCCCCGGCCCAGCGCCGTGGTCGACGGTGGCGCCTATATCGGCCTGTCGAGTCTATGGCTGGCACGCGACTATCCCGAGGCGACGATCTTCGCGGTCGAGCCGGATCCCGACAATTTCGCGATGATCCAGCGTAACACGGCGGCTTGGCCGAACATCGTTCCGGTTCAGGCCGGGCTGTGGGACCGCGCGACCACGCTGTCGCTGCGCCGGGCGGGCCTGGAGCCCTGGGCGGCGCGTGTCGGCGAACCGAGCGGCGAGGGGGGTGGCGAGGTCCCGACGGTGCCGACGGTCACCATCAACCAGCTGATGGAACAGGCCGGGGCCAGCGAATTGTTGGTGGTCAAGCTGATCATCGAAGGCGCCGAGAAGGCGGTGTTCCGTGGCGGCCTCGAGTGGCTCGACAGGACCCACCAAGTGATCTTCATGCCCAGCGACTGGGCGACACCGGGCGAAGGCGCCGGCCGCCTGGCCTTCGCCGCGCTCGCCGCCCGCCCGTTCGACTGGATCGTCGAGGGGCAGTGCGTCTACTGCTATCGCATGTCGGGAAAATCGCTGGCCTGAGGCTATGATTTGAATTATAGCATCATCTGAGAAATTTGATGAAATATCCGCTATTTCAGTAATTTGCGGCGATCAATTCAGTTGACGATGCTCGATCAGATCACGCCGGTGATCCTGACCTGGAACGAGGCGCCGAACATCGGGCGCAACCTCGACCGGCTCGGCTGGGCGCGCGAGGTCGTCGTCGTCGACAGCGGCAGCGACGACGAGACGGCGGCGATCGCGGCGCGCTACCCCAATGTCCGCTGGCTCACCCGCACGTTCGACAGTCACGAGCGGCAATGGACCTACGCGGTGCAGGAGACCGGCATCGCCACGCCCTGGGTGCTGCGGCTCGACGCCGACTACATCGTGCACCAGGCCACCATCGAGGAGATCGCCGCGCTGAGCCCGAGCGACGATATCGGCGGCTACCGCACGGCTTTCGACTACTGCATCGATGGCCGCAGGCTGCGCGGCTCGCTCTACCCGCCGCTGCCGACCCTGTTGCGCCGCGACCGGGTGACGTTCGTGCAGGACGGCCACACCGAGAAGGCGCATGTCACGGGCACGGTGCCGACCTTGCGTGGCCGGATCGACCATGACGACCGCAAGAGCCTGGAGCGCTGGCTGCTCT